>NZ_JBVJVY010000006.1:60448-213742 GCF_055603265.1 Streptomyces sp. NPDC037288 | reverse complement strand
GGACAAGGCCGCCGAGAACACCACCGAGCCGAAGGCCGAGGAGAACGCGAAGGCCGAGACCCCGGCCGAGGAGAACGCGGAGACCGAGACCCCGGTCGAGGACAAGGCCGCCGAGAACACCACCGAGCCGAAGGCCGAGGAGAACGCGAAGGCCGAGACCCCGGCCGAGGAGAACGCGGAAGCCGAGACCCCGGCCGAGGACAAGGCCGCCGAGAACACCACCGAGCCGAAGGCCGAGGAGAACGCGAAGGCTGAGACCCCGGCCGAGGAGAACGCGGAAGCCGAGGCCCCGGTCGAGGACAAGGCCGCCGAGAGCAGCGCTGGCGAGAAGGCGGAGCTCGAGGCACAGGTCGAGGCGTCAGCCGCCGAGGACGGCGTCGAGCCGGAGGCCGAGGAGCCGCTCGCGGAGAAGGCCGAGGAAACCCAGGCGGAGCCGGAGGCCGCCGACGGCGAGGACGCCCCACAGGGGCCACCCGCACCCGACGACGAGACCCGCACGGGTGGTGCGGGTGGGAACTCGGGCGCCGAAGGCGAAGCCGAGGCGAAGAAGACTCCCGCCATCCCCCTCACCAAGGTCAAGACCCGCGCCCCCTCCCTCGCCACCGCCTACAAGGCCGCCACAGCCACCCTCAAGAAGACCGACCTCACCGGCACCCGAGCGAAGCTCTACCTCGTCCTGGACCGCTCCGCGAGCATGCGCCCGTACTACAAGGACGGCTCCGCCCAGGCCCTCGCCGACCAGACCCTCGCCCTCGCCGCCCACCTGGACCCCGAGGCCACGGTCCACGTCGTCTTCTTCTCCACGGAGGTCGACGGCTCCACCGACCTCACCCTCACCCCGGACCACGAGACCAAGATCGACGACGTCCACGCCGGCCTCGGCCGCATGGGCCGTACCAGCTACCACGCCGCCGTGGAAGCCGTACTGAACCACTACGAGAAGCACCACGAGAGCGGCACCCCCGCCCTCGTCGTCTTCCAGACCGACGGCGCCCCGGACGCGAAGACCCCCGCGACCGAGGCCCTCACCGCGGCCGCGCGGACCCACCCCGCCGTCTTCTTCTCCTTCGTCGCCTTCGGAGACCACGACAGCAAGGCCTTCGACTACGCGCGCAAGCTGAAGACCGGCACCACGTCCTTCTTCCACGCGGGCCCCACCCCCCGCGAGCTGACGGACACGGAACTGTACGAGGGCGTACTCGCCGCCTGGCGCCCGTAACGGACGGTCACCGCGGACAACCCCTCGGGCCGCCCCTTCCCGCCCTGCAAAACGGGAAGCGGGCGGCCCACCCCTGTCGGCTACGATTTCAAGGTTCGAAACCGCAGAAAACGCGACCTGGGAGCAGCCACGATGGCTCGACACCTCATCACCAGCGCCCTTCCGTACATCAACGGGATCAAGCACCTGGGCAACATGGTGGGGTCCATGCTCCCGGCGGACGTGTACTCCCGGTACCTCCGCCAGCGCGGCCACGACGTCCTGTACATCTGCGCGACCGACGAGCACGGCACCCCGGCCGAGCTGGCCGCCAAGGAGCAGGGCCTGCCGGTCGACGAGTTCTGCGCCCAGGCGCACGACGCGCAGAAGGCGGTCTACGACGGCTTCGCGCTCGCGTTCGACTACTTCGGCCGCAGCTCCAGCCCCGAGAACCGCGAGATCACCCAGCACTTCGCCCGCAAGCTGCACGAGAACGGCTTCATCGAGGAGCGGGCCATCCGCCAGGTGTACAGCCCGACGGACGGCCGCTTCCTCCCCGACCGCTACGTCGAGGGCACCTGCCCGCACTGCGGCTACGACAAGGCCCGCGGCGACCAGTGCGAGAACTGCACCCGCGTCCTGGACCCGACGGACCTGATCAACCCCCGCTCGGCGATCTCGGGCAGCACGGATCTCGAGGTGAGGGAGACCAAGCACCTCTTCCTGCTCCAGTCGAAGCTGGAGAACGAGGTCCGTGAGTGGGTCGCCCGGCACGACAAGGACTGGCCGCAGCTGGCCTCCTCCATCGCCCACAAGTGGCTGACCGAGGGCCTGCACGACCGCGCGATCACCCGTGACCTGGACTGGGGCGTCCCGGTCCCGGCCGACACCTGGCCGGAGCTGGCGGCCGAGGGCAAGGTCTTCTACGTGTGGTTCGACGCCCCGATCGAGTACATCGGCGCGACGAAGGAGTGGGCCGACCAGGACCCGGAGAACCGGGACTGGAAGTCGTGGTGGTACGAGGCGGACGCCGGCGAGAACCCGGTCCGCTACACCGAGTTCATGGCCAAGGACAACGTCCCCTTCCACACGGTGATGTTCCCGGCCACGGAACTCGGCATCCGCGAGCCCTGGAAGATGGTCGACTACGTCAAGGCCTTCAACTGGCTGACGTACTACGGCGGGAAGTTCTCCACCAGCCAGAAGCGCGGTGTCTTCACCGACCAGGCGCTGGACATCCTCCCGGCCGACTACTGGCGGTACTTCCTCATCGCCAACGCGCCCGAATCGGACGACTCGTCCTTCACCTGGGAGCACTTCACCGCCACGGTCAACAAGGACCTCGCCGACACCCTCGGCAACTTCGTCAACCGTGTGCTGTCCTTCTCGAAGAAGCGCTTCGGCGAGGAGGTCCCGGCCGGCGGCGAGCCCGGCGAGGCGGAGGCCCGTCTCGGCGAGGAGATCGCCCGGCTGCTCGCCGAGTACGAGGAGCACATGGAGGCGCTGCAGTTCCGCAAGGCGGCCTCCGCCCTGCGCGCCCTGTGGTCGGCCGGCAACTCCTACTTGGAGGAGAAGGCGCCCTGGCTGCAGATCAAGACCGACAAGGACGCCGCGGCCCTCACGCTGCGTACGGCGATGAACCTGATCCACCTGTACGCGGTGGTCTCCGAGCCGCTGATCCCGGCCACGTCCGCCGCCATGCGCCAGGCCTTCTCCCTCCCGGACGACACCGCCGCCTGGGTCACCTCCGACGAGGCGAAGTCGCTCACCGCCGTCCCGGCCGGCACGCCCTTCACGGTCCCGCCGGTGCTGTTCGCCAAGCTCACGGACGAGGACCTGGAGGCGTACAAGGAGCGCTTCGGCGGCGAGCCCGCCTGAGGCCCGGTACGGACGACACGGGGAAGGACCCGGCGCACTGTGCGCCGGGTCCTTCCCCGTGCTGCTACCGCTCGCTCACTTGGTCACGATCCGCGCGAACCACTGCTGCTTGGGGTTGAGCCCGAACGTCCGGGGGCCGACGGAGACGGAGCCGCTGGTGGTCAGGCCGGCGCTGCCCGACTTGAAGTACCAGAGGTTGCCCTCGTTGAGGTTCTCGGAGTCCGTACCGACGACGAGTTCGCTGCGGCCGTCGCCGTTCATGTCGGTGAGGGAGACCTGCTGCCCCCACCTGTCGTACGCCTCGTCGGCACCCGCCACACCGGCGGTGTTCTGGTGCCAGGACACCGCGCCGGTGCCGGTCAGGCCCTTGGCGGAGCCGCGCAGCACGGTCACCGCACCCGTCGTGCTGACCCCGGAGATGCTCTCCTGCTCGACACCGATCGCCACGTCGGCGTAGCCGTCGCCGTTGACGTCCCCGGTGTCGAGGTTGTAGCCGAACCGGTCGTACTTCTCACCGGCCCCGGGCACCCCCGCGGTGTCCTGGCTGATGCGCACCGCGGAGCGGGTGGTGCTGATCCCGCCGGCGCTGCCGTAGCGGACGACGACCGAGCCGCCCACGACGCCCGCCGGCTGGTAGCCCTCCAGCCCGGCGCCGAGAACCACGTCCCCGTATCCGTCGCCGTCGACGTCGGCGATGGAGCCGGAGTTGACCTTGGTGGAGAAGTCCTTGCCGGGGCCGAAGCCGCCGGTCTCGGAGCCGAGCACCAGGCTGGCGTCGGCGGAGTCGGCGCCGTTCCTGCCCACGGACAGCAGATCGGCCACATGGTCACCGTTCACGTCCCCGGCGGCCAGGTAGTAGGGCCTGATCTTGGTGTCGACGAGGCTGGTCGAGGCGTTCGCGCCGTCCCGGGTGAAGGGTCCCCGGAGCAGCTCGGTGTGCCACTCGGAGTCGCCGGCGACCAGGTCGTCCTTGCCGTCGCCGTCGAAGTCGGCCACCACCACCGGGCTCGGCAACGCGGCCGCCTTGAGCGCGAGCTGCGTGGGGGAGGAGGAGAGGCCGGTGGGGCCGCCCCAGAAGACCGACACGGCGGAGGTCGAGTCGTTGACGGCCACGAGGTCGTCGTAGCCGTCGCCGTCCAGGTCCCCCGTGGTCATCGAGAGGCCGAGGCCCCATGCCTCGTTCGGGCCGGTGCAGGTGCCGGCGATCTGGTGCCGTGAGGCGGTGAGACCGGTCGCCGTGCCGTACATCACCACGACGCAGCCGTGCGCGGAAACGGCCAGGTCACCGTATCCGTCCCCGTTGAAGTCGGCCTTCTTGCCGGTCACCGGTGCCGGGGAGTTCGGCATGGCACCGGCGGGACCGCCCGCACCCACGACGGCCGTGCCCACCGACACGGCCGTGGCGGTGGCCAGCACGGCCAGTCTCCGAACCCTGCGCATACGTCCGTCCTTTCGTCCTGCGTCAGCCCGGGGACATCTGCCGTTCAGATCAGGGCTGCGCCACAGAAGACCAGCGCAGGGCGCGAACGGTTGTACGACAGGTGGGCACCGGCGACCAGACGCCAGGAGAGGACACCGGCACCGACGCAGGCAACCACGACGGCGGCGGCCACGACGAGGGTACGGCGCTTGCGGAGGGAGCGGCGGTGGGAGGGAGCTGCCACGGAGGAGTCCTCAGGGGGTGGGCTGAACCTGCCTTACGACTCCTCAGTGGCCGCCGCTCCCCGGGAAGTTGCCGCGCGGGGGAGGATTTTCTTCAGGCGGCGTACCCGAGAACGAGCGCGCCGACGACGGGGGCCGCGTAGACGAGGGGGAACGGGATGTGGGAGTACCAGCGGGCGCGGGCCACGGTGACGGCGGCTCCGAGGAAGTAGAGCACCAGCGCGATCCCGGCCAGCACCCCGACCACCGGCACGAACAGCCCGGCCACCAGCCCGACGGCCCCGGCGGTCTTGGCCACGCCGAGCGGGGTCCACCAGCTCCGCGGCACCGAGTAGTCGGTGAGCGCCTTCACGATCCACTGGGCGCGCAGCAGCAGCACCGCACCGGAGAATCCGGCCATCAGCGCGGCGAGCAGGGTGACGACGATCTGGGCGGTACGCATGAGAGGCTCCCATCGAGCATCGAGCGGTCGAAAAACTCCGGACACCTCCCTGAACCCCCGGCCCGCACCCGTGTGACAGAAACCCGGAAGAAATCTTGAACGTCCCCGAAACCCACCACCGCCTCCTGGCCGACGTCGTCACCGCGGGCGGCCCGTACGGGCTGGTGCTCGCCGGTGGATACGCCCTGCAGGCACACGGTCTGGTGCGGCGTCCGCACGGCAATCTCGACTTCGCCACGGAGAGTTCCGAGGGCATGGACCGGATCGCCGCCGCCGTGGGCGCCACCCTGGAGGCCCGCGGCCGGCAGGTCCGGGCCGGTGCCGTCGCCGCGCTCACCGCCCAGCTGACGGTCACCGACCCGCCGACCGGCGAACCCTGCGCCCTCGCCCTGCACAAGGAGGCCTTCTGGCAGCCGCCGGAGCTGACCGAGTACGGCCCGGCCCTCTCCCTGGAGGACGCCGTGGGTACGAAGATCCGGGCGCTGTACGACCGGGGCGCGGCGGTCGACCTGATCGACGCGCGGGCCGCCGCGACCCGGTTCTCCCTGCCCGACCTGGAGGAACTGGGCCGCAGACACGCCCACGACCCGTTCGACCTGCCGACTCTGCAGTCCCGGCTGACGGGCACGGACTTCTACTCCGACCTGGACTTCCTCCGCCACGGCCTGGACGAGACCGAGATCCTCGCCCTGCGCGCCTGGGCCCAGCAGTGGTCCGACGACATCGCCGAACGACTGCTGGAGGACGGGGCGTCCCCGGACGGAGAGGACGAACAGGGGGACTGAGCCGTGTCAGCCGCCGTCGTGCGTCTCGTCCGGGGCCACGCCCAGCGTCAGGTGGGACCGCACTCCGCGCGCGATGTGCTTCGTGTCGTACGACAGGTACAGCAGACCACCCTGGTGCCCGTTGCCCGGATAGATCGTGTCCTCGTCGAGCGTGGTGCGGGTGGTGGTGTTGGTGGAGTACGGCGCCACCTCCTTTGTCAGCAGCACCGCCTTCTCGGCGAAGAACAGCTGACCGGTGTGGCAGGTGTGCCCGCCCTCGTAGCCGGCGTCGGTCCAGGTCCCGTCCACGTGCACCTTGACGTGGATGTGCACGCAGCGGCCCTGGTACCAGCCGGGGAACACCGTCCGGAAGGTGACGTACCCGCGCTTGTCCGTGCGCCAGGTGCCGCGCAGATAGCGGGCGTCGTCGGTGGGCTCCTGGTGGCCGCCACCGCCGCCGGGCCGGCCGGAGGGAGGGGAGCCCGTCGGGGTTCCGGTCGGGGTTCCGGTCGGCCTACCCGTGGGGGCCGGTCCACCGCCTCCACCGCTCCCCGAGGCCTCGTATCCGGAGTAGACGCCCACCGCGTTGCAGTGCCAGATGTCCACCGCCGCGTCCTTCAGCGGCCTGCAGGTCCCGGAGTCGATCACCTTGAGCCTCAGGGTGAGGGGGATGCCCTCCTGGTCCTCGGTGACGTCCTGGCGGAGCTTGTCGGCGTCGATGTAGTAGGGGCCCTCCACGGTTTCGGAGGTCAGCGTGTAGCAGGCGTCCGCCGCGGTCTCGTCCTCCGCGGAGGCGTCGACGGCCAGGGCGCCGCCGAGGCCCAGCGCCACAGCGCCGGCCCCGCCCGCCACGAGCACCGTACGACGCGTGAGGTCACGGGTTCTGCCGTTGTCTTCGGGGATGTCAGTCATGGCCCGGGACCGTAGGGACGCCGGCTGTCAACGAGCCCGGAGACGGCTGTGCGCGCCGACCGTCAAGAGCGAGTCAGGACAGATCGGCGCGCACGGCAGGCCTTGCTACTTCGGCTGCGGCTTCCTGATGTTCAGGTGCAGCTCGCGCAGGCGGGTCTCCTCCAGCTCGGTGGGGGCGCCCATCATCAGGTCCTGGGCGTTGCCGTTGAGCGGGAAGGCGATCGTCTCGCGGATGTTGGGCTCGTCCGCGAGGAGCATGACGATGCGGTCCACGCCGGGGGCGATGCCGCCGTGCGGCGGGGCGCCGAAGCGGAAGGCGCGGAGCATGCCGGCGAACTTCTCCTCGACGGTCTCGCGGTCGTAGCCCGCGATCTCGAAGGCCTTGAGCATGATCTCCGGCTCGTGGTTCCGGATGGCGCCGGAGGACAGCTCGACACCGTTGCAGACGATGTCGTACTGCCAGCCCAGGATGTCCAGCGGGTCCTGGGTCTGCAGGGCCTCCAGGCCGCCCTGCGGCATGGAGAAGGGGTTGTGCGAGAAGTCGATCGCGCCGGTCTCCTCGTCCTTCTCGTACATCGGGAAGTCGACGATCCAGCAGAAGCGGAAGACGCCCTCCTCGAAGTGCCCGGCGCGACGAGCGGCCTCGACACGGACCGCGCCCATGATCTTCGAGACCTCGTCGAACTCGCCCGCGCCGAAGAAGACCGCGTGGCCGGGGGCCAGCGACAGACGCTTGGTCAGCTCGGCGACGTTCTCCTCGGTGAGGAACTTCGCGATCGGGCCGGAGAGGGAACCGTCCTCGGCGACGCGGACCCAGGCCAGGCCCTTCGCGCCCAGGGAGATCGCGAACTCGCCGAGCTGGTCGAAGAACTTGCGCGGCTGGTCCTGGACCGCGGGCACCGGCAGCGCACGCACGTGCTTGCCGGCGAACGCCTTGAACTCCGAGCCCTCGAAGACGTCGGTGATGTCCACCAGCTCCAGCTTGGCGCGCAGGTCCGGCTTGTCGGAGCCGTACTTCAGCATCGCCTCGCGGAACGGGATCCGCGGGAAGGGGGAGGTGACGTGCCGGCCGCCTCCGAACTCCTCGAACAGCTCGGTCATGAGCTTCTCGATCGGCTGGAAGACGTCCTCCTGCTCGACGAAGCTCATCTCGACGTCGAGCTGGTAGAACTCGCCGGGCGAGCGGTCGGCGCGGGCGTCCTCGTCGCGGAAGCAGGGCGCGATCTGGAAGTAGCGGTCGAAGCCGGAGATCATCAGCAGCTGCTTGAACTGCTGCGGGGCCTGCGGCAGCGCGTAGAACTTGCCGGGGTTGAGGCGCGAGGGGACCACGAAGTCACGCGCGCCCTCGGGGGAGGTGGCGGACAGGATCGGCGTTGCCATCTCGTTGAAGCCCATCGCGACCATCTTGTGCCGGATCGCCGAGATGACCTGCGTACGCAGCATGATGTTGCGGTGCATGCGCTCGCGGCGCAGGTCCAGGAAGCGGTACTCCAGGCGCCGCTCCTCGTTGACCCCGTCCTCGGTGTTGATCGTGAACGGCAGCGGGGCGGCGGCGCCGAGCAGCTCGACCTCGGCCACCTCGACCTCGATCTCACCGGTCGGCAGATCGGGGTTCACGTTCTCGGTTCCACGTGAAACAACGCGGCCGTCGACGCGGACCGTGGACTCCTTGGAGATCTTGTCCAGGGCCTCGTACGCGGGCGTGCCGGGGCGGGCGACCAGCTGGGTGATGCCGTAGTGATCGCGCAGATCGATGAAGAGGATGCCGCCCAGGTCGCGCCGATTGTGCAGCCAGCCACTGAGCCGGACGTCGGTGCCGACGTCAGAGGCGCGGAGCTGGCCGCAGGTGTGGGACCTGTACCGATGCATCGTCGTTCATCGTCCTTCGTGTGTGAGGTCTGCGGGGCGTGCTCTCCCCCGCGAGAACGGGCACGGGGCCCGGACCCATCAAGGGTACCGGGCACCCCAAGATCGGCTCCCCACCATTACCGCGGCCCACCGGGCACCGGTCCTCACCTTCGGCGATATCTCCAAAGGGGCACTTATCCCATCAGACCTACTTACAGTGGCCCTTATAAAGCAGACCTTCATAAAGTGGGGCAATGCTCATAGGCGAGCCTCTCCCGTCCGTCGGAGATGTCCTCGCCGCCCTCGCGACCGGCCTGTGGCGCTGGGACACGGCCGCCGGACGGGTCACCGTGGACGCGGAGGCGGCGCGGCTGCTCGGACTGCCCGCGGAGGCGACCACGCTCACCGAGGCCCAGACCCGGGCCCGGCTGCACCCGGAGGACTGGAACGAGATCACCGGAGTGGTCCCGTTGGCGGTCGACGAGGGCACGCTCGCCGAGGTGCGCATCCGGATCATGGACGAGCAGGGGCACATCCGGCGGGTCGTCCGCATCCGGTCGAAACCCTCCTTCGATCCCGAGCGGCAGGCGTACGAGCTGATCGGCACCCTCCAGGAGGTCACCGAGCCGACCCCGGGCACGGCGGCAGCCCGCAGCGCGGTCACCGGTGACTGGCGGCGCTCGCGGGAGGCGTTTCTGCTGGACGCGGGCCGGGCGCTGGCGCAGGCGCGGTCCACGGCGGAGGTGCTGCGGGTGGCCGGCGGCCTGTCGATGCCGGGTTTCTCCCCGGACGGGCTCGTGGTGTTCGGGGCGGAGGGCGACCGGCTGACGATCATCGGTCAGCACGGGCACGAACCCGGCGACCTGGGGCCCTTCTCGAACATGCCGCTGACCACCGGCTATCCCGCCGCCCAGGTCGTGCGCACCGGCCGCGCGGTGTATCTGTCCTCGCCCGAGGAGTACAAGGAGCGCTACCCGGCGACCTGGCCGCTCGCCCAGCCCTTCGGCCGCCGCTCCTGGGCCTTCCTGCCGCTGACGGCGGCCGGGCGCACGATGGGCGCCTGGATGGCGGCCTTCACCTATCCGGTGGCGTTCACCCCCGACGAGCGCGCGGTTCTGGCGACGGTGGCCCGGATGCTCGCCCAGGCGCTGTCCCAGGCCGGCACCGCCGAGTCGGAGCGGGAGCTGACGGAGGGCCTGCAGCGCTCCATGCTGCCCTCGCTCGGCCCGGAGATCCCCGGGATGCGGGTGGCCGCCCGGTACATCCCGACCGGCGGCGGACTCCAGGTCGGCGGCGACTGGTACGACCTGATCCCGCTGCCCTCCGGCCGGTTCGCGCTGGTCATGGGGGACGTGCAGGGCCATGACGTACGGGCCGCGGGTCTCATGGGCCAGCTGCGCATCGCCCTGCGCGCCTATGCCTCCGAGGGCCACCGCCCGGACGCCGTGCTCTCCCGGGCGTCCCGGTTCCTGCATGGCATCACGCACGACGACGACCAGCGGGCCGACCTCCGCTTCGCGACCTGCGTGTACGTGGAGGCCGACCCGGCGACCGGGACGCTGGAGATGGCCCGTGCCGGGCACCCGCACCCGGCGATCCGGATGGCCGACGGCACGGTGATGATGCGGCCGACGGCGGGCGGACTGCCGCTGGGCATCGACCCGGACGCGGACTATCCGACGACCCGGTTCACCCTGGGGCCCGGCGAGACACTGATGCTCTGCACCGACGGTCTGATCGAGACCGGCGGCCATGACATGGAGAGCGGCTGGCGCCGGCTGCGCGCGATCCTGGAGGACCACCGGGGAGCTGACGGGGCCGAGCTGGAATCGCTGGCCGACGCGCTGGTGCAGGGCGTGCACGGCCCGTCCTCGCACCACACCACCGGCCCGCTGACCGACCGCCGCGAGGACGACATCGCGCTGGTGCTGCTGAGCCGACCGCTTCAGGACAGGGCACGGCCCGCGGTCCGGCGCACACTGCTGTCGGTGGCGCAGGACGAGCCGGACCGGATCGCCGAGGCCCGCCGGCACCTGCGCGAGCTGCTGCACGACTGGGCCGGCGCGGACCAGGTCGACTCGGCGGTGCTGCTGGTCTCGGAGATGGTCACCAACGTCCTCGTCCACACCGACGCCGACGCCCTGCTGCTCGCCGAGGTGACCGGCGAGGCGGTGGCGAGGCGGCTGCGCGTGCAGGTCACCGACGCGGGCGACGACCTTCCGCACAAGCGCCGGCCCGGCGAGCTCGCCTCCTCCGGCCGCGGCCTGATGCTGATCGAACTCCTCGCGGACGCCTGGGGAGTGGACCCACGGGGCGAGGGCAAGAGCATCTGGTTCGAGCTCTACGAGTCGGGTGCGGCGCCGGGGGACACGTCGGAGGGTGCCGCGTAACGCGTCCGCAGCTCCTGTACGACCCCGAAGGCGGCCGCGGTCAGCGGGACCGCGAGCAGCATCCCGAGGATCCCCGCGACGGACGCCCCGGCGGTGATGGCGAGCATCACCACGGCGGGGTGCATCTGCATCGTCCGGCTCTGGATGACCGGCTGCAGCACATGCCCCTCCAGCACCTGCACGGCAAGGACGACGCCGACCACCCACAGCGCGATGACGAAACCACGGTCGGCGAGGGCGACCAGGACGGCCACCGCGCCGGAGAGGAAGGCGCCGAGGTAGGGGATGTAGGCGCCGACGAAGACGAGCGCGCCGAGGCCGATCGCGCCGGGCACCCGGAGGACCAGCAGGCCGACGGTGATGCACACGGCGTCGATGAGGGCGATGAGGGTCGTCCCGCGCATGAAACCCTCCACCGCCGCGAAGGCACGCCGGGCCATGGCCTCCAGGGTGTCGGCGGTACCGCCGGGCGCGACGGACCGGAGGGTCTCCACGGCCCGGTGGGAGTCGCGCAGGAAGAAGAAGACGAGCAGCAGGGCGAGCACGGCCATCGCGATGCTCTCGCCGACGACGCTGACGCCGCTGATCACGTTGGACGCGGCCGTACCGCCGAACTTCCCCAGCAGCTTGCGCGAGTTGGCGGCGAGGTCGTCGAGCCCGTTGCCGGCGGCCCCGAAGTGCTGCGCGACGCTCTTGGCCGCGTCGCGCAGCGAGACGATGATCTGGTCACCGGTGTCGATGAGCGCGGCGACGACGATGTACACGGCACCGCCGACGACGGCCACCACGGCGACACAGGTGAGCCCGGCCGCCAGCGACGCCTGGACCCCCGCCCGCACGAGCCGCCGGTACAGCGGGCCGAGCAGCGCGGTCCCGAGCAGGGCGAGCAGCACGGGTGTGACGGCCGTACGGAACTGCGCGCACAGTCGCACCCCCACCCAGCCGACCCCGGCGACGAGCAGGAGCACGGCACACCAGGCGGCGAGGCGGCGCAGGGGGTCGGGCAACAGCGGCACGCCTCCAGCGGATCACGCCCGACGGCGGATGGCCTGCCGCGTGGGTCCGGGCGGGTGAGGCGGCCGGCACCGGTGTCCCGCCAGGCCGGGCCCTCGGCCCCCGTCGAGGTGCCGGGCCGAACCGTCGGACGCGACGGCGTGAGCGGCCGCCTCTGTCGGGGCGGCCGCTCACGCGGTGGCTGGCCGGGCGTGCCGGAGCGTCTTCAGCCGAGGAGACCGCCAAGGAGACCCTGGAGGAGGCAACCGAGGCCGAGGAGGCCGCAGTTGTTGCCGTTCCCGTTCCCGTTCCCGTTCCCGTTCCCGTTGCCGGTGCTGGTGTCCGTGCCGGTGCCGGTGTCCGTACCGGTGCCGGTGTCGCTGCTCGTGGCGGTGCTGGTCTCGCTGCTCGTGCCGGTTCCGGTGTCGTCGTCTGCGAGGACCGTGACCGTCGTACGCTGCGGGGCGACGCCCGTCTGGGCCTGGGCGGGGGCGGCCAGCGCGACCCCGCCGACGCTGAGGAGGACGCTTGCCGCGGTGCACGCCAGGGCGCTGCGGATGCTGCTCATATGTGACTCCTGAACTGGGGTGTGTGTGCGTGGTGTCGGCCACCAGGCGCGACCACTGATGCGCGCTGTGGAACGAGGCGCGCAGTTGTGACGCTAGGGGCCCGCTCGGCCCAACGCCTTCCGGAACTAGCCCATCCGGGTCGGCGCGCCTCCTTGCGCTGCGCACCGAAAGAGCTTCCGTCGCACACACGAAGAGCCCCGTCCGGGGACCGGGGCTCCCCGGTACCACCGCTGAGTGGAGCGGACCTCAGGACGTCTGTCGCATTGGCCGCCCCGCCACCACCCGTCGAAAATAGCCGTCATGAACACCTGTCGCGCCCGGCCCGGCGGCCCGCGCCGCCGCCGCAACCGGACCACTCACCACAAGTGACGAGGCGGCGTTCCCGGCCTCGTGGTCCTCGTCCCGAGGAGCATCACATGCAAGCCCTGATCGTTCTCATCGTCGTGATCGGCCTCCTGGCCGTCCTGGCCCTCGCCCTGTCCGTGAAGGTCGTCAAGCAGTACGAGAAGGGAGTGTTGTTCCGCTTCGGCCGACTCGTCGGAACACGCTCCCCGGGGCTGCGCTTCATCATCCCGTTCGTCGACGTCCTGCACCGGGTGTCACTGCGAGTCGTCACCATGCCGATCCAGTCCCAGGGCATCATCACCCGCGACAACGTGAGCGTCGACGTGTCGGCCGTCGCCTACTTCCGGGTCGTCGACGCCGTGAAGTCGGTCGTCGCCGTGGAGAACGTGCAGGCGGCGATCAACCAGATCGCCCAGACCACCCTGCGGAAGGTCGTCGGCCGGCACATGCTCGACGAAACGCTGTCGGAGACGGACCGCCTGAACCTGGACATCCGCCAGATCCTCGACATCACCACCGTCGAGTGGGGCGTGCAGGTCACGCTGGTCGAGCTCAAGGACATCCAGCTGCCCGACACCATGAAGCGCGCCATGGCCCGCCAGGCCGAGGCCGAGCGGGAGAAGCGGGCGAAGATCATCAACGCGGAGGGCGAGTCGCTGGCCGCAGCCGCGCTCGGCGACGCCTCGGACACCATGATGGCCCACCCGCTGGCGCTTCAACTGCGCAATCTGCAGAGCCTGGTGGAGATCGGTGTCGACCAGAACACCACCGTCGTCTTCCCCGCTCCGCTCATGAGCACCATCGGCGAGCTCGGCTCCTTCCTCGCCCGGGAAACCGCGGCCGCTGCACCCACCGCGGCGACGCCGCCGGCCGGCACCGGCCGCACCGACGAGCCCCTCAGACCTGCCGGCAACGCGCCCGGCACCACAGCATGACCCGACTGCCACCATCGCCGCATCCCGCGGTGATGGTGCGGGCGAGCGATCCGTGCCACCAGGGCGTACTCGTGGCCGAGCGCCTGTCGCGCGCGTCCTGCGTGCAACGGCCGATGATGGAAGTACGGCCGAACACGCGGAGCTGATCATGACGGGTTGGCGGGTCAGGGACTACTCCCCGGACGATCTCGAGGCGGTGGTCCGCGTCGACATGGAGAGCGGCACGACCGATGAGCCGCCGCTCTTCCCGCTCTCGGACGCCGTGACGGCCCTCCAGGCCCGCCACCCGGCTGTGGTGGCCACGGCCGACGACGTACTGATCGGCGCCGCGGTGAGCAGGGTGGAGGGCGACCGGGCATGGATCCTGCGCATCAGCATGGCGCCCGGCTGGCGGCAGCGCGGACTGGGCAGTGCCCTGATCACAGCCCTCGAGCAACGGCTCTTCGCCGACGGCGTCCGGACGGTGCACGCCGCCCTGCCCCAGGGCGAGACCGGTGCCACCGCCCTGCGCAACTGCGACTTCGGCGCCCGCCCCGGGCTGGTCTTCTTCCAGAAACGCGGGCCGGTCACCCCCCAGTCCGTCGGCACGCTGTCCTCGCTCGGAGCGGAGCTGCCACCCGGAGGACTGTGGCAGAAGGTCGCGGGCATGCAACGGGAGAAGCGGCTCATCGAGCGGCGCCTGGTCCTGCCGCTGGCCCATCCCGAACTGGCCGCCCAGCACGGAGTCGAGCTGCCGCGGGCGGTGATGCTGTTCGGCCCGCCCGGGACCGGCAAGAGCACGTTCGCGCACGCGATCGCCAGCCGCCTGGGATGGCCCTTCCTCGAACTGTTCCCCGCCCGTCTGGCCGCCGAGTACGGCCTGGCGACCGGGCTGAGCCGACGCTTCGACGAGATCGCCCGCCTCGACCACGTCCTGGTCTTCATCGACGAGGTCGAGGAGATCGCCGGCGAACGCGGCGGCGCGGACGCGACCGCGGTCGGCGTCGTCAACGAACTGCTCAAGGCGATCGTCCGGTTCCGGAGCCAGGACGGTCGGCTCCTCGTCTGTGCCACGAACAACGTGACCACGCTCGACTCCGCCTTTCTGCGGCAC
Organism: Streptomyces sp. NPDC037288; assembly: GCF_055603265.1. Taxonomy (NCBI): domain Bacteria; kingdom Bacillati; phylum Actinomycetota; class Actinomycetes; order Kitasatosporales; family Streptomycetaceae; genus Streptomyces; species Streptomyces sp. NPDC037288. The sequence continues at coordinate 198,713 of NZ_JBVJVY010000006.1, read as the reverse complement.
GGCCGTTTCGACTACGTGCTGCCGATCGGCCCTCCCGACCACACCGCCAGGACCGCGCTGTGGGAGAGCTACCTGGCCCGAGCGGGCGCGCGGGCCGACAGCGCGGTTCTCGCGTCCGCCAGCGAGGGGTTCACCCCCGCCGACATCGCCCACGCGGCGCGAACCGTCTCCCAGGCCCAGTTCGAGCGCACCGTCGACACCGGAACCCGGAGCGCCCCCACCACCGACGACTACCTGGACACGATCCGCGGCACCAAGCCCACGGTCAGCGCCGCCATGGCCCGGGAATTCGCCCAGCAGACGCAGAAGTTCGCCCGCATCTAGCGTCCTGGCCGACGGGGAGCCGGCCTGCGGCGGAGGTGTCAGGTCGGCGGAGGTGGCGGGTCACTGCCCGCATCGATGAGGATCTGTCTGGCCTCGATCACGTTGTCGGCCCGTACCGCCCTGGCCATCGCGGCGCGTGCCGCGTCGGCCGGCGTGTCCGGCGGGACCAGCAACAGGGAGAAATGGTCCCGGTCGCCTCGGGTGATGAGGACGGTGTCGTCACCGACCGGGAAGGAGTCGATGTGAACGACCCGGTCGTCGACCATCACCCGGGTCGGCAGGTCATCCCAGGCACTGCCGTCCAGACCGACACGGGTGACAGGCCCGAGATGCTCGGTCAGCGCGGTGATCAGTGAGGGGAGCTCGGCACCGATGTTCCGGGACCGCGGCCACCAGGCGCCGTCCAGGATTCCCTCGCGTGCGTGTGTCGTCTCCAGCCTCAGCAGGGCCGTCCCTGGTTTCACCGACCGGTGGACGGCGTCCGGCAGGAGCCTGGGGAGGTCGGGGGTGTCTGAATCTGCCATGGTGTCCGCCCGTCCGCACAGAGCAGCGCCGCGCAGGGCGCGCGACCGGCTCCGGGTCGTCGCACATGAGCGTGCGCGACGCCGGCGGCTCAGCCGCGCCCTTCCTCTTCTGTCTCCATCTGCCGTATCCCCTGGTGCGTCAGCGTGACCATCGCGGGCGTGTTACCCCTCCCCCAGTCCACGACGACCAAGCCCTCACCCGCCAGATACATACAGGCAGCGGCCATGTCCTGCTCAGGGATACCGAGGTCGTTTCGGAGCTTCGCCCCGTCGACGCCCAGGAGGCGGTTGCCTTCAGCGGCTTGGTACAGCGCCCGCATGATCCTCTCGCGGTACGTCTTCCGGTCTCGCAGTATCGCCATCACGCGCCTTCCTCTACCGCCCGCGATCGGGCCGACGTCGATGTCATCCGCGGTCGCTGTCGCGGTGGTGCCGGTGGGAACGGTCGCGTTCACCGCCGACCGACGGTGCCTCCGGGTCCGACGGCCGATCCCCGGCAGAGCGTCGCTGTAGGGGAAGGCGGCGATCCGTTCGTCGTGCTGGCCGTTGAGCCGATGGATCAGGACCACCCCGACGGCGATCAGGACGAGCAGCACGGCCGCGGCGATGACAGTCATGGTGCTCTCACCTCCGTCGACCGGCGGGCGAACGCCATGGCGAGCCGGTTGGGACGGGGCAGGTACGACGGCCGACCTGCTCCGCCGTCGGTCTCCCACGCTTCTTCCCGGCTTCGGGCATCCATCCCGTCTGCTGCTTCATCCCGGGGCGGGGCCTCGATGCCGACGCCCGCCATCAGCTGTGCGGCGGCGTCCGCACCGGTTTCCGGGGGAATCACCAGCACGTCCCGGCCGCCATCGGCGGAGAAGAGGGTGAGTCTGTGCGGATCCTGCTCCTCGGTGGACCAGCCCACATCCACCGTGCGCCCGGCGACGGACACCCAACGCGGGATCACGGGCCAGTGGGCCGGGTGCACCGTGATACGCGTGACGCGGCCCCAGAGGTCGCCCAGTGCGGCTGTCAGCAGCGGCAGCTCACGGGTGAGGGCACGGGAGCGAGGCCACCACATGCCGTCCAGCCCACCCGGCGCGGACCTCAGGGACAGGCGAGCCGGCAGCGCCTGCGCGCGCCTGCCCGATGTCGTACGGTCGATGGTCACGGACATGGCGCGAACCTGCCCCCGGGCTCGTGAAGCCCGGCGTTGTCGATCACCGGAAACGGCACCCGCAGCGGAGCGGCGCGCGAAGAACTCCCGGTGCTTTCACACTACTCCGCCCACTGACCCAAAACACCGCAGATGACCAGGCATTTTCCTGCCTTCGGGACCTGCTCCACGGGCCCGGAAGCGCGGCCTGCCAGAGCCAGTCCCTGCGCTTGAACGTCAGGTACGGCAGGGCGGACTGGCCACGATGACGGCGGCGCAACTGGACGAGCGATGTGCGCAGCGCGAAAGCCCGGCGTTGCACGGTTTCGATCTCACGGCGCCCGGCGAGCAGACCCTCCAGCTCCTCGACACCGTCGCCCAGTTGCCGGACCGCGGCGAAGTGCCCGTCCACGAGATGGTCGAGCAGCCCGTGCGGCCCCTATATCCCGCCCTCAGACATCCCGTGCACGGCCGGGATGGTCCCGAGGCGGCCCTTCTGGAAGTCCTCGAACGCCTGCTGGAGCTCTTCCCTGGTGTTCATGACGAACGGGCCGTAGTGCGCCATGGGCTCACGGATCGGCTGTCCGCCGAGGAGGACGACCTCCAGGTCCGGCGTGTGGGAGTCCTGCTTCTCGTCCGCGCGGACGGTCAGCGAACCGCCGGCGCCGAAGACCGCCGTCTGGCCCAGGTGGATCGGACGGCGCTCCGCACCCACCGAGCCCTTGCCCGCCAGCACGTACGCCAGCCCGTTGAAGTCCTTCCGCCACGGCAGCGTGACCTCCGCACCCGGCGCCACCGTCGCGTGGATCATCGTGATCGGCGTGTGCGTGATGCCGGGACCAGCGTGCCCGTCCAGCTCACCGGCGATCACTCGCAGCAGCGCGCCGCCGTCGGGCGTGGTCAACAGCTGGACGATGCCGCCCCGGATGTCCTGGTAGCGCGGGGCCATCATCTTGTCCTTGGCCGGCAGGTTCACCCACAGCTGGAGCCCATGAAAGAGACCACCGGACATGACGAGGCGCTCCGGCGGGGCCTCGATGTGCAGCAGGCCCGAACCGGCCGTCATCCACTGGGTGTCGCCGTTGGTGATGGTGCCGCCACCGCCCTGGGAGTCCTGGTGGTCGAAGATCCCGTCGATGATGTAGGTGACGGTCTCGAAGCCGCGGTGCGGGTGCCAGGGGGTGCCCTTGGGCTCGCCCGGCGCGTACTCCACCTCGCCCATCTGGTCCATCATGATGAACGGGTCGAGGTAGCGGTAGTTGATCCCGGCGAACGCCCGGCGCACCGGGAAGCCCTCGCCCTCGAAGCCGCTCGGGGCGGTCGTGACGGCCAGCACCGGACGCGCCACCGCGTCTGCGGGAGCGGTCACGCGGGGCAGCGTCAACGGGTTCTCGACGGTCACTGCAGGCATGGTCGGTACCTCCTTGTGCGCCAACTTTAGTTGAGCGTTGAACTTCCTGCCACCTAGAACAGGGAAAGCCCGGAGGGAATTCCCTCCGGGCTCGCAGCGAGAAGCTTCGGCTGCCGCCTGCGCGGCAACGACGCCTAGCCGTACATCCGGCGCATCGCGAAGTCGACCATCTGCTCGACCGCCTTCGCGTCGAACACCATCCGGTGCTCGCCCTCCATGTCCAGGACGAAGCCGTAGCCGGTGGGCAGCAGGTCGATCACCTCGGCACCGGTGATCACGAAGTACTTGGACTCCTTGCCCGCGTACCGCCGCAGCTCCTTGAGCGAGGTGAACATCGGGATCACCGGCTGCTGGGTGTTGTGCAGGGCGAGGAAGCCGGGGGTGTCACCGCGCGGGCAGTACACCTTCGACGTGGCGAAGGTCTGCTGGAAGTCCTCGGCGGACATCTGCCCGGTGGTGAAGGCGCGGACCGCGTCCGCGAGGGAGGGCGGGGACGGCTCGGGATACAGCGGCGGCTGCTGCCCGTAGCCGCCGGCCATCGGCTGCTGGGGTGCGGCGTACTGCTGCTGCTGAGCGCCGGCGTTCTGGTCGTAGCCGTACATGCGCGCAAGCGTACCGAGCGGGAGCGGCGCGGTGGCGCCGGGGAGAATTCATGGAGCGGTCGCCGGACAAAATCGGCTCACCGGGCGCGTGTGGCCCCCCTCGGAACCGGCGCCCCGGACACGCCCGGACGGCTCCCGCCGGCCCGCTGCGAGTACGGCCGCGCTGGAGGCGATGGATACCGGGCGGTCGCCCGCCTTTCGCCGAGCACCCGGACCGGCGGGCGGGGCTACTCACGGCCCGCTCCCGGAAGGCGAGGAGTAGACCCTTCTCACACTTGCGCCGACGGGGGTTGCTTCTTATTACCCGCGGGTAGCATCATCGGAGCTACTTGTTGGTACGTGAACTAGGTGCGAGGAGTCAGTGCCTCGCCGATCTCTCTACGGAGCCGTCGCCATGGGGCACTACAAGTCGAATCTCCGCGACATCGAGTTCAACCTCTTCGAAGTACTGGGGCGCGACAAGGTGTACGGCACCGGCCCGTTCGAGGAGATGGACGTCGATACCGCCAAGAGCGTCCTGGAGGAGCTGACCCGCCTCTCCGAGAACGAGCTGGCCGAGTCCTTCGCCGACGCCGACCGCAACCCTCCGGTCTTCGACCCGGAGACCAACACCGCGCCGGTCCCGGCCTCCTTCAAGAAGAGCTACCAGGCCTTCATGGACTCCGAGTACTGGCGCCTCGGCCTGCCGGAGGAGATCGGCGGCACCACCTCGCCGCGCTCCCTGATCTGGGCCTACGCCGAGCTGATCCTGGGCGCCAACCCGGCCGTGTGGATGTACTCCTCGGGCCCGGCGTTCGCCGGCATCCTCTTCGAGGAGGGCAACGAGGTCCAGAAGCACATCGCCAAGATCGCGGTCGAGAAGCAGTGGGGCTCCACGATGGTGCTCACCGAGCCCGACGCGGGCTCCGACGTGGGCGCCGGCCGCACCAAGGCGATACAGCAGGAGGACGGCTCCTGGCACATCGAGGGCGTGAAGCGCTTCATCACCTCCGGTGAGCACGACATGTCCGAGAACATCCTCCACTACGTGCTCGCGCGGCCCGAGGGTGCCGGTCCGGGCACCAAGGGGCTCTCCCTCTTCCTCGTCCCGAAGTACAACTTCGACTTCGAGACCGGCGAGCTGGGCGAGCGCAACGGCGTCTACGCCACCAACGTCGAGCACAAGATGGGTCTGAAGGCCTCCAACACCTGCGAGATGACCTTCGGCGACCAGCACCCCGCCAAGGGCTGGCTGATCGGTGACAAGCACGACGGCATCCGCCAGATGTTCCGCATCATCGAGTTCGCCCGCATGATGGTCGGCACGAAGGCGATCTCCACGCTGTCCACCGGCTACCTGAACGCGCTGGAGTACGCCAAGGAGCGCGTGCAGGGCCCGGACCTGGCCAACTTCATGGACAAGACCGCGCCCAAGGTCACCATCACCCGCCACCCCGACGTGCGCCGCTCGCTGATCACGCAGAAGGCGTACGCGGAGGGCATGCGCGCCCTCGTCCTCTACACCGCCTCCATCCAGGACGCCATCCAGCTCAAGGAGGCGAACGGCGAGGACGCCTCCGCCGAGGAGGCGCTGAACGACCTGCTGCTGCCCATCGTCAAGGGCTACGGCTCCGAGAAGGGCTACGAGCAGCTCGCCCAGTCGCTGCAGACCTTCGGCGGCTCCGGCTTCCTGCAGGAGTACCCGATCGAGCAGTACATCCGGGACTCCAAGATCGACACCCTGTACGAGGGCACCACCGCGATCCAGGGCCAGGACTTCTTCTTCCGGAAGATCGTCCGCAACCAGGGCGCCGCGCTGAACTCCCTCGCCGAGGACATCAAGAAGTTCCTGGCGCTCGGCACCGGCGGCGAGGAGCTGGCCGGCGCCCGTGAGCACCTGGCCAAGGCGGCCGTGGAGCTGGAGGCGATCGTCGGCCTGATGCTGACCGACCTCGCCGCCACCGAGCAGGACACCAAGAACATCTACAAGGTGGGCCTGAACACCACCCGCCTGCTCATGGCCTCCGGTGACGTCGTCGTCGGCTACCTGCTGCTCAAGGGCGCCGCGATCGCCGCCGAGAAGCTGGCCACGGCCTCGGCGAAGGACAAGGCGTTCTACACCGGCAAGATCGCCGCGGCGAAGTTCTTCGCGGCGAACGTCCTGCCGGGCGTCACCCTCGCCCGCAAGGTCGCCGCGGGCGTCGAGCTGGACCTGATGGAGCTGGACGAGGCCGCGTTCTAGCAGACGTCCCTACGGACAGGTCATGGATACACCGCGGCAGACCCCTGCGGCTACGTCCCTGTAGATACTGTGCGGGCCCGCTCTCTTTCCGGGAGCGGGCCCGTGCACGTCGTTAAGGTGAATCCCATGAGCGCAGCAGCCCGCTTCGACCGCGGCCACACCGACGACCTGATGTCCTTCCTGGCGGCCGGCCCGTCGCCGTACCACGCGGTGGCCAATGCCGCCGAACGGCTGGAGAAGGCGGGCTTCCGGCAGGTCGCGGAGACGGAGGCCTGGGACGGGGCCAGCGGCGGCAAGTACGTGCTGCGCGGTGGCGCGATCATCGCCTGGTACGTCCCCGAGGGCGCCGATGCGCACACGCCGTTCCACATCGTCGGCGCGCACACCGACTCCCCGAACCTCAGGATCAAGCCGCGCCCGGACAGCGGGGGGCACGGCTGGCGTCAGGTCGCCGTCGAGATCTACGGCGGACCGCTGATGAACTCCTGGCTGGACCGCGACCTGGGCCTGGCCGGCCGGCTCAGCCTGCGCGACGGCTCCACGGTCCTGGTCAACGTGGACCGTCCGCTGCTGCGGGTGCCGCAACTCGCCATCCACCTGGACCGTTCGGTCAGCACCGAAGGCCTCAAGCTCGACAAGCAGCGCCACCTGCAGCCGGTCTGGGGCCTCGGCGACGATGTGCGCGACGGCGATCTGATCGCCTTCCTGGAGCAGGAGGCGGGGCTCGCGGCCGGCTCGGTCACCGGCTGGGACCTGATGACGCACCCGGTGGAGGCCCCGGCCTACCTCGGCCGGGACCGGGAGCTGGTCGCCGGTCCGCGCATGGACAACCTGCTGTCGGTGCACGCGGGCACGGCCGCGCTGGCCGCCGTCGCGACCTCCGGCGCCCCGCTCACCCGCATCCCCGTGCTGGCCGCCTTCGACCACGAGGAGAACGGCTCCCAGTCGGACACCGGCGCGGACGGCCCGCTGCTCGGATCCGTACTGGAACGCTCGGTCTTCGCGCGCGGCGGCTCGTACGAGGACCGGGCCCGCGCCTTCGCCGGCACGGTGTGCCTGTCCTCCGACACGGGCCACGCCGTCCACCCCAACTACGCGGAGCGGCACGACCCGACGCACCACCCGCGGGTCAACGGCGGCCCGATCCTCAAGGTCAACGTCAACAACCGCTACGCCACGGACGGTTCGGGCCGCGCCGTCTTCGCCGCCGCATGCGAGAAGGCGAACGTGCCGTTCCAGAGCTTCGTCTCCAACAACTCCATGCCGTGCGGCACCACCATCGGCCCGATCACCGCGGCCCGGCACGGCATCCGGACCGTGGACATCGGCGTCGCCATCCTCTCGATGCACAGTGTGCGCGAACTGTGCGGGGCGGACGACCCGTTCCTGCTGGCGAACGCCCTCACGGCCTTCCTGGAGGGCTAGGCGGGGCGGTCCCGGGTACCCGGACGGCACCGGAGATTCCGGAACCGAAAGGGGAGGCGACTTCTCATGGGGCTCGGAGGATGCATCATCCTCATCGCCGTGGGGGCCATCCTCACGTTCGCGACCGACTGGCACATGCACGGGGTCAACCTCACGGTCGTCGGCCTGATCCTGATGGCCGTCGGGCTGATCGGCGTGGCGACCTTCAGCGGAATCGCACGGCGCCGCCGGGTCGTGATGCCACCGGCACCGGTCGTGGAGGAGGAACCCCACCATCACCACCACCGCGTCGACGGCTACAGCGACGGTTACGGCGTCTGACGCGGGCGCCTGATCAGAGGGCGTGGCCGGTGGTCGCGTCCACGTGGTCCGGCACCTCCTCGTGCCGGTCGCCGACCGTCAGGGTGCCGCTGGGCTCGAGGACGAGGATCGAGGTGGGTACGCGCGCGTACGGCTTGTGCTCGGTGCCGCGCGGGACGGTGAAGACCGAGCCCCTGGGCAGGACGACCGTGCGCTCTCCGGCCGGCTCGCGCAGGCCGATATGCAGTTCGCCGTCGAGGACCAGGAAGAACTCGTCGGTGTGGTCGTGGACGTGCCAGAGGTGTTCGCCCTCCACCTTCGCCACGCGCACGTCGTAGTCGTTGACGGTGGTGACGACGCGGGGACTCCACCGCTCGGTGAAGGAGGCGAGGGCCTGGTCCAGGGAGATCGGTTCCATAGGTCCATCGTGCGGGTGTCCGGGGCCGTCGCACGAGTGCTAGAAATCGCACATGCCGCAAGGATCCTCTCACCGCATCGTGCTGGTGGTCGACGAGAACTCCAACCCCTTCGAGATGAGCTGCGCCATCGAGGTCTTCGGGCTGCGGCGGCCCGAACTGGGGCGTGACCTGTACGACTTCCGGATATGCGCCGCCGGGCCCGAGACCCGGATGCGGGACGGTTTCTTCACGCTCACCGGGGTCGCCGGTCTTGAGGCCGCCGAGAACGCCGACACGCTGATCGTGCCGAACCGGCCCGACACCGAGGTCCCGCGCGCGGAGCGCGTCCTGGACGTGGTGCGCCGGGCACACGCGCGCGGCGCCCGGCTCGTCGGCTTCTGCTCGGGCGCGTTCACCCTCGCGGAGGCGGGGCTGCTGGACGGGCGCCGGGCGGCCTGCCACTGGATGTGGGCGCAGGCCTTCCGCAGCCGCTTCCCCCAGGTGCGCCTGGAGCCGGACGTGCTCTTCGTGGACGACGGCGACATCCTGACCGCCTCCGGCAGCGCCTCGGCGCTCGACCTGGGCCTGCACCTCGTGCGCCGGGACCACGGCGCGGAGATCGCCAACCATGTCTCGCGGCGCCTCGTCTTCGCCGCCCACCGGGACGGCGGTCAGCGGCAGTTCGTGGAACGTCCGGTGCCCGACGTACCCGACGCGTCGCTCGGCCCGCTGCTGGCCTGGGCGCAGGAACGGCTGGGCGAGCCGCTGACGGTGGCGGACCTCGCCGCCCGCGCGGCCGTCAGTCCCGCCACGCTGCACCGCCGCTTCCGCGCCCAGCTGGGCACGACCCCGCTGGCCTGGCTCTCCGGGGAGCGGGTGGCGCTGGCCTGCCGGCTGATCGAGCGGGGCGAGGAGCGCCTGGACGTCGTCGCGGCCCGCAGCGGCCTGGGGACGGCGGCCAACCTGCGGGCCCGGCTGCGCCGGGAGACGGGGCTGAGCCCATCGGGTTACCGCAGGCGTTTCGGACCGGCGGGACCGTGAGGATCAACTCGCGGTGGGGAACGGTCACGGCATGAGACTCCTCGTACGCGACCGGCTCCTCGGCATCGGTGACGACTACTGGATCGAGGACGAGCACGGCCGGAAGGCGTTCCTCGTCGACGGCAAGGCCATGCGGTTGCGGGACACCTTCGAACTGAAGGACGCCCAGGGCCGCGTCCTGGTCGACATCCACCAGAAGATGTTCGCCCTGCGCGGCACCATGGTGATCGAGCGGGACGGCGAGGGCCTGGCCACCATCAGGCGCAAACGGCTGTCCCTGTTGCGCAACCACTACCGGGTCTCCCTGGCCGGTGGCACCGAGCTGGACGTCAGCGGCAGGATCCTCGACCACGAGTTCGCCATCGAGTACGACGGCGAACTCCTCGCGGTGATCTCCCGCCGCCGGCTGCACCTGCGCGACACCTACGGCGTCGACATCGTGCGCGAGGACGCCGACCCGGCGCTGCTCATCGCGGTGGCGGTGTGCGTGATCCACCTGGCGCAGAACGAGCGGGAGGACGACTGAGCGGAGTGGCCGGCTGAGCGGCCGGCTGACCGGTCCTCAGCGGCGCGGCGGCGCCAGGCCCAGCACCCGGTCCTTCAGCGCGGGGAACTGCTCGCGCGTGGCCGCCACCTTCGCCGGGTCGAAGTCGACGGTGAGGACCTCCTCGTCCGGGCCCGCCTCGGCGAGCACCTCGCCCCACGGGTCCACCACGATCGAGTGACCCGCCTGGGGAACTCCCGCATGGGTTCCGGCCGTTCCACACGCGAGCACGAACGCCTGGTTCTCCACCGCCCGCGCCTGAGCCAGCAGCGTCCAGTGCGCGCGTCGCCGCTCGGGCCAGCCCGCCGGGATCACCAGGGTCTCGGCTCCCGCGTCGACGAGCGAGCGGAAGAGTTCGGGGAAACGGAGGTCGTAGCAGGTGGCCACGCCGAGCGTGGTCCCGGGCAGCCGGACCGTCACCACGTCCCGCCCGGCGCCCATCAGCACGGCCTCGCCCTTGTCGAAACCGAAGCGATGGATCTTGCGGTAGGCGGCGGCCGGCTCACCGGAGGGGGAGAAGATGAGAGAGGTGTTGTAGAGCGGCCCGTCAGGGTCACGCTCGGGGATGGAGCCGGCGTGCAGCCACACGCCCGCGTCGCTCGCCGCCTTGGCCATGACCTCGTACGTCGGCCCTTCGAGCGGCTCGGCCGCACGGCCGAACTCCTCGTAGGCGAACGCACCGGTGGTCCACAACTCCGGCAGGACCACGAGGTCGGCCCCGGCCTGATCCCGCACCAGCGCGGCCACCCGCTGCCGCCGGGAGTCGACCGATTCGTCCTCGTTCACGGCGATCTGGATCAGCGAGGCGCGCACACTACCACCGTCCTGGCATTCGAGTCGTCCACACAGGCCTACGATCGTCACACGAAAGCACTGCCGGGGTGCCTGCAGGCAGCGTAACTTAGCCTCCCAGACGCCCGCCGAAGTGCAGCCGCCGCCCGCTGGCAACGCCGCCACCACCTGCCCGTGTACCGACCGCCGAGGGGTCCCGTTCCGTGAGTCTGCATCCCACCCTCCAGCCCTACGCCGACGCCTGGACCCACTCCATCGACGCGATATCCGAGATGGTCCAGCCGCTCGCGGAAGGCGAGTGGAACCGGCGGACCCCGTGCCCGGGCTGGTCGGTGCGGGACATCGTGTCCCATGTGATCGGCCTGGACTGCGAGCTGCTCGGCGACCCGCGCCCGATCCACTCGCTCCCCCGCGACCTCTTCCACGTCACCACCGAGCACCAGCGGTACATGGAGATGCAGGTCGACGTCCGCCGCCACCACACGGCGCCGGAGATGACGGCCGAGCTGGAGTACACGGTCATCCGCCGCAACCGCCAGCTGCGGGGCGAGTCCCGCGACCCCGGCACCACGGTACGCGGCCCACTGGGCTCGGAGATCACCCTGGAACAGGCCTACCGCACCCGCGCGTTCGACGTGTGGGTGCACGAGCAGGACCTGCGCACGGCCCTCGGCCGGCCCGGCAACCTGGACTCGCCGGGCGCGTACGTCGTGCGGGACGTCCTGCTGGAGGCGCTGCCCAGGGTCGTCGCGAAGGACGCGGGGGCGCCGCGCAGCTCGGCGATCGTGTTCGACGTGCACGGCCCGGTGGAGTTCCTGCGCACGATACGCGTCGACATCCAGGGCCGCGGCACCCTGGAAACCACTCCGGCCCTCGGCCCCGCCGCCACCCTCACCCTCGACTGGGAGACCTACGTCCGCCTCGCGTGCGGTCGCGTCACCCCGGAGGCGGCGGCGGACCGGGTGAAGACAGAGGGCGACCAGGACGTGGCAGCGGCAATCCTGCGCAACTTCGCGGTGACGCCGTAGTCGGCGACCCCGCCCGGCACCAGCAGGGGGTACCTATGCGGGAACGTGAACCGTCTCCACTCGGCTGGCGACCAACCGCTCCCGCTCCCGCCGGGCCGCCCGCCCCCGCAGCCGCAGGATCTGGGACACCCCGAGCGCCTGCAGCACGAACACGGCACTGAACGCCACGGCGTAGTCGTCACCGGTGGCGTCCAGCAGGACCCCGACCGCGAACAGCGTCGCCATCGAGGCGACGAATCCCCCCATGTTGGTGATGCCGGACGCCGTGCCCTGTCGCTCGGGCGGGTTGGCCGGCCGCGCGAAGTCGAACCCGATCATCGAGGCCGGCCCGCAGGCCCCCAGCACCGCGCACAGCACCACCAGCAGCCACATGGGCGCGCGCTCGCCGGGATACAGCAGCGTCGTCGCCCACAGCAGCGCGGTCGTCCCGACCGTGCCCAGCGCCAGTGGCAGCCGCGCCGCGTGGTGCCGGGCGACGATCTGGCCGTAGACGAGCCCGATCATCATGTTGGACACCACGACCAGGGTGAGCAGCTCACCGGCCGTGGCGCGGCTGAGCCCCTGTGCCTGGACCAGGAACGGCAGGCCCCACAGCAGCAGGAACACCATCGCCGGGAACTGGGTGGTGAAGTGCACCCACAGCCCCAGGCGCGTGCCGGGCTCCCGCCAGGCCGCCGCTATCTGCCGGCGGACGTAGGCCGCGCCCTGATGCGGCGACGGCTCGGGCTCGTGCCCGTCGGGGTGGTCCTTCAGGAACAGGAGGGTCAGGACGAGGACGACGACACCGGCGAACGCGCTGCCGGCGAACGCCGGGGTCCAGCCGATGCCGTGCAGCAGCTGGGCGAGGACCAGGGTGGAGACCAGGTTGCCCGCCATGCCGACCAGCCCGGCGAGCTGCGCGACCAGCGGCCCGCGCCGGGCCGGGAACCAGCGGCTGCCCAGCCGCAGCACACTGATGAAGGTCATCGCGTCACCGCAGCCCAGCAGGGCGCGGGAGGCCAGGGCGGTGCCGTACGACGGCGAGAAGGCGAAGCCCAGCTGCCCGGCGGTGAAGAGGATCGCCCCGATGCTCAGCACCTTCTTGGTGCCGAGCCGGTCGACCAGCAGGCCGACGGGTATCTGCATACCGGCGTAGACCAGCAGCTGGAGGATGGAGAACGTCGACAGGGCGGAGGCGCCCACGTGGAAGCGGTCGGCCGCGTCGAGGCCGGCCACACCCAGCGACGTACGGAAGATGACGGCGACGAAGTACACAGCCACGCCTGTGCACCACACGGTGACGGCGCGCCGGCCGCCCGGCGGATCACCCGGAAGAGTGGCGTTCCTGGACGGACTGCTCATCGCACCTCACCCCGGGCGAGGTGCGAGAACCAGCTCACATGCCGGTGCACGACGTCGACGGCCGCCTCCGCGTCGCCGGCGCGCAGCGCGTCCAGGATCTCCTCGTGCTCGGCGAGCGTCTTGGCGATCCGGTCGGGGTGGGAGTGCATGACGGCGACACCCATCCGCAGCTGCCGGTCGCGCAGCTGGTCGTAGAGCCGGGACAGGATCTCGTTGCCGCCGCTGCGCACGATCTCGGCGTGGAAGGAACGGTCGGTCACCGCGGCCGCGGCCAGGTCACCGGCGGCGGCCTGTGCCTTCTGCAGCTCCAGCAGCTCGGCCAGCCGCTCCAGCAGACCGGGCGGGGCGGGTACGGCCTTGCACGCGGCGTGCTCCTCGACCAGCAGCCGGGTCTCCACCACGTCGGCGATCTCCTGCGCGGAGACGGGCAGGACCAGGGCGCCCTTCTTCGGGTAGAGCCGGATCAGGCCCTCGACCTCCAGCCGCAGCAGCGCCTCCCGCACGGGGGTGCGCGAGACCCCGACGGCCTCGGCCAGCTCGCCCTCGGTGAGCAGGGTCCCGCCCTCGTAGCGACGGTCGAGGACGCCCTGTTTGACGTGGGCGTACACCCGGTCGGCGGCGGGCGGCGGCTTGTCGTGCCGGCGTGCGGGCTGCTGTACGGTCGCCTTCATGCCGACAGGATAGATACAACACGTACGCATGGGCAGCGGCGTCCAGCATCCGGGCGTCAGCGAAAATCGCCCTCAGCAACGGCACAACTTTCTGTGCTACTTACGTGTCTCACATGTGCGGTCTCCTGCTCCCGCCACCCCAACTCGGCCGCACTCCAGGGGCATTCACGACAATCGGGGTATTTCACTTTGATTACCGGCATTAAGGGCACACGCAGCACACGTCTCCGCAGAGCCGCCGCCGTCGCCGTCACCTCCGGCGCACTGCTGGCGACCGGTGCCCTCACCGCGGCGCCCGCTCAGGCCGTCACGACGCCCTCGATCGTGGCCAAGGGCGGCTACGTGATGAACAACGCGAACCACTCGACGCTGTTCAACAAGAACATGGACACGCCGCTCTCCACGGGCTCCACCACCAAGATCATGACCGCCAAGGTCGTGCTCGCGCAGTCGAACCTGAACCTCGACAAAAAGGTGGTGATCCAGAAGGCGTACAGCGACTACGTCGTCAAGAACAACGCCTCCCAGGCCCACCTGATCGTCGGCGACAAGGTCACCGTCCGCCAGCTGCTGTACGGCCTGATGCTGCCGTCCGGCTGCGACGCCGCCTACGCGCTCGCCGACACCTACGGCTCCGGCTCCACCCGTGCCGCGCGCGTGAGCAACTTCATCGGCAAGATGAACACCGCCGCCAAGAGCCTGAACCTGAAGCACACGCACTTCGACTCCTTCGACGGCATCGGCAACGGCAACAACTACTCGTCGCCACGCGACCTGACGCTCATCGCCAGCAGCGCGATGACGAACGCGACGTTCCGCGCGGTCGTCAAGACAAAGGCGTACACGGCGAAGACCGTCACCAAGTCGGGCGGCACCCGCACCATGCAGACGTGGACGAACACCAACACGCTGCTCTCCAGCTACAGCGGCGCCATCGGCGTGAAGACCGGCTCCGGCCCGGAGGCCCAGTACTGCCTGGTCTTCGCCGCGACCCGGAACGGCAAGACGGTCATCGGCACGGTCCTCGCCTCCAGCTCCAAGGCGCAGCGCGCGGCGGACGCCACGAAGCTCCTCAACTACGGCTTCGCCAGGCTGGGCTGACCCGCCACCAGGCACTGACGGGCCCGTCGCGAAAGCGGCGGGCCCGTTGCGTTGCCCGCATGCGAGATGAAATCGATGGTGCTAGTGTCATTGCCACCATGCTGCTGCGTCTGGACAAGACCGACACCCGCCCCCTGCACGAGCAGGTCGCGGCGGCGATCCGGCGGGCCGTCGCCGAGGGCGAGTGCCGCGCCGGCGACCGGCTGCCCTCGGCCCGCGAGCTCTCCGCCGCGCTGGACATCAATGTCAACACCGTCCTGCGCGGCCTGCGCGAACTGCGGGACGAGGGCCTGCTGGAGTTCCGCCGCGGCCGGGGGATCACCGTGGCCGAGGGGGCCGCCCGGCGTTCCGGACTGCAGATCAGGGTGCGGGAGCTGGTCGCGGAGGCATCCCGGCTCGGCTACAGCCGCACCGACCTCATCGAGATGATCCGGGGGACGACGACATGACGGACGGGGACGACCTCGAAGGCGGCCTGAGCCGCGCCACAGCCTGGGGGCCCGCGGGGTGCACGGCGGCCGTCGCGGCGCTGCTCGCGGGCCTGCCCTGGGCCGTGCACGACCGGCTGCCCGACCGGCTGGCGACCCACTGGAGCGGCGGCAGCACCCCCGACGGCTCGATGCCGCTGTGGGCGGACTCCCTGTTCCCGGCCGGATTCTGGCTGCTGACCGCCCTGGCGGTGAGCGTGCGCCGGCGTCGCTCCGGGCCGGCCGCACGGTCCTGGCGGGTGATGGCACTGGCCCCCACGGCGACGGCGCTCGTCGGCGCGCAGGCGTCCCTCATCCGCGCGAACCTCGACCGCGCCGACTGGCATGCGGCCCGCGAACCGGCCCTGGACATCGTGCTGATCCTGCTGCTGACGGCGGTCGCGGGCGTGCTGGCCTGGCGATGGAGCACCCGGACGGGCACCGCGCCGGTCCCCGGCACCCCTGGACTGGAACTGCCGGAGGGCGAGCGGCTGGTGTGGTTCTCCCGCGCGGCCAACCGCTGGCTGCAGCTGCTGGCCGCGCTGTCCGGCCTGATCGCCGTCGGCACCCTGGTGGCCCTGGCCGTCGGCCTGGCCGACCCCACCCCGCTGTGGCCGGTGTGCGCGTGCTGCTGGGTCGCCGCCCTCGCCGGCGCCGCGTTCTCCTCGGTCCAGGCGAAGGTGTCGGATGCCGGGCTGGAGGTCTCGTTCGGCCCGCTCGGCTGGCCCGCCCGCCGCTGGTCCCCGGCCGCCATCGAGTCCGCCCGGGCCGAACACCGGCTGCCGTCCCAGGTCGGCGGCTGGGGCTACCGCCTCAGCGGCCTCGGCACGACGGTGATGCTCCGCGCCGGCGACTGCCTGGTCGTACGCCCCCGGGGCCGCCGTACGGACTTCGCGGTGAGCGTGGACGACGCCGAACGGGGCGCGGCCCTGCTGAACGCGCTGCGGCAGCGGGCCTGAACCGGACGTGGACATCCAGGGAAGCCAGGCGAGCCAGGGGGGCCGGGGGCAGGGTGACAGCCGGGCGGCGCCCTGGGACGCGGCAGTGCCACTGGTCCGGGCCGCGCAGGACGGGGACGCCCTGGCCATGGACGAACTGCTCGCGCTGGTGACACCGTACGTGACCCGGCTGTGCCGCCCGATCGCCCCGCACGACGTGGCCGACGCCGTACAGGAGTCGCTGCTGGCGGTCTTCAAAGGTCTGCGCAGCCTCCGCGACCCCCAGGCCTTCTACGGCTGGGTGCGGACCGCCACCGTGCGCGAGGCGGTGCGGACCGCCCGCCGCGCCCCCGCCGAGGAACCGGCCGACCCCGCCGACCTGGCCCGTCTCGGCACACTGCGCGCCGACGCCGACGGGGAGCTGCCGGCGGACGTGCGGGACGTACTGGCCCGGCTGCCCGTCCGGCACCGCGCGGTCCTGGTGCTGCGCGAGCTGGAGGGCCTGGACGAGGCCACCGTCGCCGGGCTGCTCGGCGTACCCCAGGGCACCGTCAAGTCCCGGCTGAACCGGGCCCGTTCCTCGTTCCGGAAGGCGTGGTCGCGATGAGTTCCCCCGATCCGGTGCTGCGGCTGCGGGTGCTGGCCGCGGGGCTGCACGCCGGCCTGTACGCCGAGGAGCATCTGGCGCTCCCCTACGACAGGGTGTGGGCGGTGGTCGCGGACCTGCAGGCGGAACTGCCGCATCTGGTGCCGTTCCTGCGTGAGTTCCGGGTGCCGCCCGGCGAGGCCGAGCGCAAACGTGCACTGGCGGTGGGCCGTTCCGGTCTGACGGAGTCCTTCGAGGTCCGGCTGTCTCCCGGCTGGTGCCTGATGCAGTCGCCTCTGATCGTCGGCGGCATGGCGGCCGTCCCGGAGGCGGGCGGCACCCGCTTCGCCGTCCTCGGCGCCACCCGCCCCACCGCCTTGCGCCCCGCCCAGTGGCTCTACGGCCGCCTGCTCGGCGAACGGCGCGGGCGGGCGTTCACCGGCCGGGTCGCCGAGCGGGCGACGCTGCGTTAGACCTCCTGTGCCTCCTCGTCAGACCTCCTGAGCCTCACGGGTGAAGGGGCGAACAGTTCGCGGATCGCCTCCGCCACCTCCTCCGGCCGCTCCTGCGGCAGAAAGTGTCCGGCCCCCGGCACCAGCCGGACCCGCAGGTCGTCGGCGTACGGCTCGGCGCCGGCCAGCATCGACGGTACGACGACGTTGTCCCGCTCGCCGCCGAGCAGCAGGGTCGGCACGGTCAGCCGCTGCCGCCGCGCGGTGCCCCGCAGCAACGCCGGTATCTCGCGCAGGACGTACTGCCAGAACATCGACTGACCCGCGACGGCGCTGTGCGAGGTGGCGGCGGCGTACTCGGCGATCTCCTCCTGCGTCCACACGGCCGCCGGGTCGGCCACCTGGTGACGCAGCAGGAAGCGGGTGAAGCCGGGCCAGTGCCGCAGCACCGCCCGCCCCAGCACCGGGTACTCGACGAACGCGGTGAACCACAGCCGCCACAGGTTGGGCAGGACGGCGCGGTGCCGGGGCCAGGGGTGCGACATGTTGAGCGCGACGTACCCGGTGAACCGCTCCGGCGCGCGCAGGCACAGCCGGAACCCGAGGTGCGCTCCCCAGTCGTGCCCGACCAGCCCGACCCGCTCCAGCCCGAGCGCGTCGAGCAGCGCGAGGGCGTCGGCCGCCAGGCCGTCCATGTCGTAACCGCGCCGTGTGCTCTGCGACCAGCCGAAGCCGCGCAGGTCCGGGCAGAGCAGCCGGTACCCGTCGGGCAGCTGTCCGGCGACCTTGTGCCAGGCGTACCAGTGCTGCGGGAAGCCGTGCAGCATCAGCAGCGCGGTACCGGTACCGGTGCCGCCGTACTCGGCGAGATGCAGCCGGGCGCCGCGGACGGCCGGCCAACGGTGCTCGGCGCGCTCGTCGTTCGGCAGCGGACGTTCGCTGTGCGGTTCCATCCCTGACCCCTCTCGGGCCGGTGCGGTCCCCCGGCGGGACCGCGTCGCCGGGTCAGGAGTCGGCGTCAGCGCGAAAGGTTCCCTCCTTTCCGTTCCTTGTCGCCGTACCCCACCGGAAGCTGGTCGTAGGTCTTGAAGGTGTACGAGGCGTCGTACGACAGCAGGTTTCCTCGGTCGGCCGGCAGGCCGAGTCGCCGGTTGAGGGCTGCGGTGAGCGGACCGCAGTGTGCGGAGGCCGGGGCGGTGAAGGTGTCGTCGTACGCCGAGAACTCGATCAGCGGCGGGTCCTGGGAGACCCACTTGGAGGGGCCCGAACGCTTCAGCTGGAAGCCGACGGGGCCGTCCGCCCCTATGGCGCAGCCGCGCGGCACCAGCGGACCGAGGAGGCGGAAGCGGAGGCTGAACTGCCCGGTGTAGGCGTCGAACCGGCCGCCGGTGCGGCGGGCCAGCAGGCGGGCGGTGACCACGAGTCCGGCGCAGCAGGAGACGGTGTAGGCGCCGGCCATGCCGGTGACCGCCCACCCCACCGGCAGCAGCGGATGGCACTGCTCGGCGAACCACTCTGAACCTGCTCGAGGCCGGGGCGACACGGCATGGGCGTCCACGGAGCGGGTTCAGCAGCGCCGCCCGCGCGATGGGATCACCGCTCTCGACACGGCCTACACGGTATCGTCCTCGCGCCGCACCCCTCGGATTCGTAGGATCGTCTCAGCGGCAGGACTCGAGCGATGCCCAACGGGGGGAACAGGCAGCATGGATGGTCGGGTGGCAGGCTCGGCGCAGGGGAACGGCGCCGACCTTCATGTGTCCTCTCAGGACCTCACCAAACTCGCGCAAGACCTCGACGACATGCAGGACCACCTGAACAAGCAGGTCCGGCGCATGGATGAACTCGTCGACCGTATCGAGGCCGGCTGGCGCGGCCCGGCGGCGACGGCGTACCGGGAGTTCCACCGTGCGGCGGCCAAGGACGCCGTACACGTTCGGGAAGTGATGAAGCAGATTGAGGAAGCCGTGCGGCTGAGCCGTGACGGCTTCAGCTCCGACGACCTGCACGTGCTCGAACAGATGCGCCGGATCCACGTGGACGTCGACAGCGAGGTCGACAAGCTCTCCACGCCGGACACCGGAGCCGACGGCACAGCGGCACAGCCGCGCAGCAGTCTGGACGGCTACTGACCGGCCCGGCTTCAACGGGCTTGTTTCGCAGCGCAGTTACTGACATCAAGGGGGAGTCATGTCGACCGGTGCGGACGGCGACCACATAGCCGTCTCTTTCGCCACGCTCCACGAACTGGCCGTCGAACTGGAGGACATCCTCAAGCAGCTCAACGGCAAACTGGGCGACCTCTACGACCGCGTCGAACCGGTCGTCGTCTCCTGGAGGGGTGAGGCCCGCGAGATCTTCGTGCAGAAGCTCGACGAATGGGACCACTACGCCCAGGACCTCCAAGCGGCGCAGAAGTGGCTGCACGGGTACGTCACCACCGGTCACGCCAACTACGCGGCCGCCCACAAGGCGGTGCTGCGCGGCTGGGGGGCGGCCTGATGGCAAGCCGTCCGAGCGATGCCGAACGCCAGCAGGAACGGGACCGGCTCAAAACGGCGGACCCCGGCTCCGGCGGTGGATTCGATCTGATGCCGCAGCACTTGTACTACACGTCGGCCGTGGTGCGCGACGGGCAGTTCGATTACGACAAGGGCGCGACGACGTTGGTGAACGCCCTGAATCAGTACAGCCAGTCGGCAGGGACCGGATCGGGGCCCGATGCCTTCGCCAAGGCCTATATGAAGATCGCCGAGAAGTTCATCGCGGTCTGGTCGGCCAGCGTGGTGAGCGTCGGTGGCGTCGCGGTCGGCCTGACCGTGACCGCCAACAACTACCAGTCCGCGGACTGGGCCGCGCGCGGCATGTACGGGCCGCCGCCTCGCCACACACCTCCCGCCGTCATAGAAAAAGCACCTGATTACGGGAAGATCAACGACATCAAGTGGTCCGGGACCGGCCAGGACGCCGACTCATGGGCGATTTCCGGAGCCCTCGGCGAGATCCCGGACTTCCTCGCGGGTGTCATCAAGCCTGCCATCGAATACGGTCTGAACCTGGGCAAGACTCATGAAATAACTCCTGGCGCCAAGGAAGACGACCTCAAAGGCATGGCCAGCGCATGGGAAGAGGCCGGGAAGACCACACTGAAGGCGGGGGACAATTTCACGTCCGCCATCGCGTACATCACGGATCCCCATGGGAACAACGAGTGGCAGAGCGCGATGAAGTCCTTCTGCCAGTCGATCTGGGGGACCACCGCTTGGGGGCGCAGCCGGAACGCGCAGGGGCAGATAGCCCAGCCTCATCAGGGTGCCCGCAGCTGGAAGACATCGGGAAACGTGGCACCTTCGCAGCGCCGGCCGATCCTGGAGGTCCTTCACCACACCGCTGACACCCTGCACAAGAGCTGTACCGAACTGGCCGAGGCCGCACATACCTGCCGCGAGACCACCACCAATCTGGCCAAGAAGGCGGCCCACGGCATGGTGGAGGACCTGACAACGGGCCTCGATGCGGTGGAGCTGCTCGAACTCGCCGCGACTGCCATGTTCGGGAAGCTGGTCTGGACCTTCCGACAGCACATGGACCGAGCAGCAGCGGACAAGGCGGTCGACATCTACCAGCAGAAGTTCCACGAAGCCGCCACCACGCTGCTCGCCCTGGAATGGGAGCTGGACGAAGCCCTCAGAAGCGCGCCGACCTTCATCGCGGAGGAAGCCAGGGCCGAGGCGTTCGGCGGCCGCTCGCTGAACGAATTCAAACAGGAGCACAAGCTCATCAACGGGGAAAACCCGTTCCCCTACAAATACACCCTCGACCTCGCCATGGAGGAAAACCTCTACGGCGGTCACACCATCGACAAACATGTCGGCAAGACGGATGCCCAGCTGCTCCAACGTCTGAGGGACCAGGCAAACAGCAGTGGCACGCCCACCATCCCGGCGGCCTCCAGTTTCACGGACCTGCCATCCGCCCAGAAGTACACCCAGTACTGCATCCGGGAGAAAAGCGCGGACATCGACGCCTGGCTGGCCACCGGCAGACCACCGCAGCCGCCCAGCGAGATCTTCTCGGTCCCCTCGGTGGGTCCGGCCCCGCACAGGCCGCCGGCCGTCATGCCGGTGACCGGACGTACGTCCGTAGTGCACAACGGACAGCCGACCCCGGTCACGGATGCTTATGGCGTGCAGGTCCGACTCAAATACGTCGACGGTCTGAATCCCCCCTTCGTCGTTGTCACCTCCATGCCGAAGTGACGGAAGCCTAAGCTGGAGAGCGCCTCGTGAGCCCCCCGTTGCCCATCGATCATTCGTCTGGACGTGCCAATGACATCGCCTGATGCCTCGGCCTGGGCAGATGCCCTGACCATGTACGAGCGGCGGTACTCGATCGTCGTGGTGGGACCACGCAGGCACGAGGACTGGTCCCTGGATGCCCTCGCGTTGCTCAACAAAGAGGTTGCGGATCCCCGTTCGTGGCGATCGCTGGAGTTCTACTCGGAGAGCGACGAGGAGTGGCGGCCGGACTGGCTGGCGCCCTTCGTGCCTCCAGGACTCGACTGGCCGTCCAGGCTTCGGCGCATTCCTCGTTCCTCCGCGCACCGCTTGCTGGTCGCACTCTCGACGAACTGGTTGGACGTCACGTCTGAGCCCGGCTTCGACACGCAACGCCCCGGCCTGGAGGAAAAGGCGGCCGTCCTTCTGACCCGCTTCCCCGAGCGGTCGACCGCGTTCTACACCAACACCGGCTACCGGTCCGGTGCCGCACCGGACTTCTACCTTCCCATCACGGGATGCGACCCGTTCAGCGAGCACGATCGCGACGTCGGCCTCATGGCGGTGTCCGACGCTGAAGTAGGCATTTTCTGGTCTTTCGATGCCACGTGAAAGCGGTCGTCAGAGCAATCGAAATTCCCCTGAGCCATCCGGACGGACTCCATGAACAACACCGGTGACATGAACGAAGGTACCGTCGTCCCCTCCGAGACGCCCGCCCTGGTGCCCACCCGCAGCGCTACCTATCCCGACCGCGAAACCGCCCAATGGGCCACCCAGCAGGTCGTCACCGCCAACGAGCAGCTCATCCACCGCTGGCTCGCCCGGTCCACGCGCCCCCGTCTGACCATCGAGGCCTCCTGGCCGTCCCGCTCCGAGCCGGTCGGGCGGGTCCTGTTGCAGGCGATGATGCTCGCGGGCCGGGAGCCGGTCGACGTGCGCGCCGCCAGGGTGATCATCAAGCGGGACACCTCACGCCCGCACGGCTTCGCCGTCCACGCCACGTTCCCGATCTACCTGTAGACCCGTAGAGGCAGACAACCGTGCCCCTGAGCCCCCTCGAACACGACCGCCGCTACGGCGAACTCGACCAGGTCATGCGCGCCTACCTCGGGCAGCCGGCCGACGACACTCCCGACAAGCCCAGCCACGCCCTGACCGCCTACCTCCGCCACACCTGGCACACCCGCCCCTGGGCCCTGGCCATCGCAGAACGGCAGCTGCGGGACTACGCCGACAGCCCACCCGGACGGCTCAGGCTGCGCCTGGGCGAGTTCTACCCCATCCCCGACGTCGGCCTGCCCCAGGACGAGATCCAGCAGTGGCTCTACTGCCTCGCGGACCACGTCAAACACAGCGTCGAGAGCGGAGAAGTACCGCCTCCGGCACCGCCCGCCACCCACTGGGAATGGCACGCCCGCTTCCCCGAACTCGGCCAGTTCCTCGGCGGCTGGTTCTCGCAGGACATGCCGGACGAGTTCGACGATCACGGTGCGGCGGTCGATGACTACCGGGCCTCGGCCGACTCCCAGCTCGTAGCCCGGCTCATCGGCGAACTCCATGAGCTGCTCGCCCTGGACCTGAACGAGAGTGACTACGCACTCGCCGTCGCCGAACTCGGCATGGAAGTCGACCCACCTGCGCCGTACTCGCCGAGCGGCTGGCTGGTGAGGGTCGCCGAGGCGCTCGCGACGCCACCTGCCGCATACGGTCCGTCTGCCTGAGACAGGGCCTACTGCCGCGAGCTGGACGGCTGGACGGCTACGGGGCCTGACCGCCGAACCGCAAAAGAGGAGGGGCGGCCGCAAGACCAATGTGCGGCCGCCCCGTCATGCTTGCCCACGCTACCGGCGCCGGATCGTCACGCCCAGGTGATCAGCCTCTTCGGCTGCTCCAGAATCGCCGCCACATCCGCCAGCAGCTTGGAGCCCAGCTCGCCGTCGACCAGGCGGTGGTCGAAGCTCAACGCCAGGGTGGTGACCTGTCGCGGCTTCACCTTGCCCTTGTGGACCCACGGCTGGAGCTTGATCGCGCCGACCGCGAGGATCGCCGACTCGCCGGGGTTGAGGATCGGCGTGCCGGTGTCGACACCGAAGACGCCGACGTTGGTGATCGTCACCGTGCCGCCCTGCATGGCACCGGGGGAGGTCTTGCCCTCCCGCGCCGTCGAGACCAGCTCTCCGAGTGCGGCGGCCAGTTGCGGGAGCGTCTTGTCGTGCGCGTCCTTGATGTTCGGCACGATCAGGCCGCGCGGGGTGGCCGCCGCGATGCCCAGGTTGACGTAGTGCTTCTGCACGATCTCCTGGTTCGCCTCGTCCCAGGACGCGTTGATCTCGGGGTTGCGCTTGATGGCCACCAGCAGGGCCTTGGCGATGAGCAGGAGCGGATTGACCCGCAGGCCCTGCATCTCCTTGTCCTGCTTGAGCTCCTCGACCAGCTTCAGCGTGCGGGTCACGTCGACCGTCACGAACTCCGTGACGTGCGGCGCCGTGAACGCCGAACCGACCATCGCCGTCGCCGTGGCCTTGCGGACGCCCTTCACCGGGATGCGGGTCTCGCGCGTGCCGTCGTACGAGGCGACCGGCGCCGGCGTCACCGGGGCTGCGGCGACCGGGGCCGCAGGCTCGGCGGGCTTCGGTGTGGCCGCCGCGTGGACGTCCTCACGCGTGATGACGCCGTCAGGGCCGGACGGCGTGACCGTCTGCAGGTCGACGCCGAGGTCCTTGGCCAGCTTGCGCACCGGCGGCTTGGCCAGCGGGCGGGGCTTCTCGGTGACCGGCGCGTGGCCGTTCAGCTCGGACTGGACGGCCTGGGCCGGGGCCGGGACGGTGACCTCCGGGCCCTTGCGGGGGCGGCGCTTGGTGGAGGAGGTCGCCACGCCGTAGCCGACGAGGACCGGCTGGCGGCCCTGCGGCTTCGGCTCCTCCTCGGTCGGCTGAGCGGGCTCGGCCTTGGGCTGTTCCGCCTCCGGTGCCGCCGCCCCGCCCGCCACGTCCACCGCGATGATGGCCGTGCCCACGTCCACCGTGGTGCCCTCGGGGAAGTGCAGGGCGCGGACCACGCCGTCGTAGGGGATGGGGAGTTCGACGGCCGCCTTGGCGGTCTCGACCTCGCACACCACCTGGCCGTCGGTGACCGTGTCACCCGGCTGGACGTACCACTTGAGGATCTCGGCCTCGGTGAGTCCCTCGCCGACGTCCGGCATCTTGAACTCGCGTACGGACGCTTCCGTCATCGTCGTCACGACCCTCTCCTCAGTACGCCAGCGAGCGGTCGACGGCGTCGAGCACGCGGTCCAGGTCCGGCAGGTACTCCTCCTCCAGGCGCGCCGGCGGGTACGGGGCGTGGTAGCCGCCGACCCGGAGCACGGGGGCTTCGAGGTGGTAGAAGCAGCGCTCGGTGATCCGGGCGGCGATCTCCGCGCCGGAGCCGAAGAACACCGGCGCCTCGTGGACCACGACCAGGCGGCGGGTCTTCTCCACCGAGGCCTGGATGGCGTCGAAGTCGAGGGGGGAGACCGAGCGCAGGTCCAGGACCTCCAGGGACTTGCCCTCCTCGGCCGCCGCGGCGGCGACCTCCTGGCAGAGCTTCACCATCGGACCGTAGGCGGCCAGGGTCAGATCGGTGCCCTCGCGGACGACCTGCGCCTTGTGCAGGGGCGCGGGGATCGCCTCGACGTCCACTTCTGCCTTGTCCCAGTAGCGGCGCTTGGGCTCGAAGTAGATCACCGGGTCGTCGCTCTGGATGGCCTGCTGCATCATCCAGTACGCGTCCGACGCGTTCGACGGAGACACGATCTTCAGGCCGGCCACGTGGGCGAACAGGGCCTCGGGGGACTCCGAGTGGTGCTCGACCGCGCCGATGCCGCCGCCGTAGGGGATGCGGACGACGACCGGCATCTTGACCTTGCCCAGCGAACGCGCGTGCATCTTCGCGAGCTGGGTGACGATCTGGTCGTAGGCCGGGAAGACGAAGCCGTCGAACTGGATCTCCACCACCGGGCGGTAGCCGCGCAGGGCGAGGCCGATCGCGGTGCCGACGATGCCGGACTCCGCGAGGGGGGTGTCGATGACGCGGCTCTCGCCGAAGTCCTTCTGCAGGCCGTCCGTCACCCGGAACACGCCGCCGAGCTTGCCGACGTCCTCGCCCATGACCAGGACCTTGGGGTCGGTGTCCAGGGCGCGGCGCAGCGACTCGTTGATGGCCTTGGCCATCGCCATCTTCTCGGCCATGTCAGTGACCCCCTTCTGCGTCCGCGAACGACGCCTGGTAGGCGGCGAACTGGGCTCGTTCCTCGTCGACGAGCGCGTGCCCGTCCGCGTACACGTTCTCGAAGATGGCGAAGTGGTCCGGGTCGGGCATGGCGCGGACCGCTTCGCGCACTCGTTTGCCCAACGTCTCGGATTCGGTCTCGAGTTCCGCGAAGAATCCGTCGTCCGCGTGGTTTGAGGCCTCCAGGTACCGGCGAAGGCGCAGGATCGGGTCCTTCGCCTCCCAGGCGAGGCGCTCCTCGTCGCCGCGGTAGCGGGTGGGGTCGTCGGAGGTGGTGTGGGCGCCCATGCGGTAGGTGTACGCCTCGACGAGGGTGGGGCCCTCGCCGTCGCGGGCGCGCTCCAGCGCCCACTTGGTGACCGCCAGACAGGCCAGCACGTCGTTGCCGTCCACGCGCACGCCGGGAAAGCCGAAGCCCTGCGCCCGCTGGTAGAGCGGCACACGGGTCTGCTTCTCGGTCGGCTCGGAGATCGCCCACTGGTTGTTCTGGCAGAAGAACACCACGGGCGCGTTGTAGACCGCGGAGAAGGTGAACGATTCAGCGACGTCGCCCTGGCTGCTCGCGCCGTCGCCGAAGTAGGCGATCACCGCGCTGTCCGCGCCGTCCTTGGCGATGCCCATCGCGTAGCCGGTGGCGTGCAGCGTCTGGGAGCCGATGACGATCGTGTACAGGTGGAAGTTGTTGCTGTTGGGGTCCCAGCCGCCGTTGTTCACGCCGCGGAACATGCCGAGCAGGTTGGTCGGGTCGACATCGCGGCACCAGGCGACACCGTGCTCGCGGTAGGTCGGGAAGACGTAGTCGTCGTCGCGCAGCGCCCGGCCGGAGCCGATCTGGGCGGCCTCCTGGCCCAGCAGGGAGGCCCACAGGCCCAGCTCGCCCTGGCGCTGCAGGGCGGTGGCCTCGGCGTCGAAGCGGCGGGTGAGCACCATGTCGCGGTACAGGCCGCGCAGCTCTTCGGGTGTGATGCCGGCGACGTAGGCGTCGTACTCGGCGTTCTTGACCCGCTTGCCCTCGGGCGTCAGCAGCTGTACGAGCTCCGGCTCGGTGTTCTTCTTCGCGCGCGTGGCGCGCCCGGCGGTGCTGCGGGTGCCGGTCTCGGTGCCGGTGGTGCCGGCCTTGCCTGCGGCGCTGCGTCGCGGCTTGCGCGCGGCACTGCTGTCCACGGTCACGTGTGCTCCTCCGTCGTTCCGGCCCCCGGGGTTGCCGGTAGGCCAGTGCGGCTCACCTGTTTCGACCACCGGGCACGGGGTGGGTGCCACTCGGCCGGGAACAGGCGTGACAGGTGCCCCGGCGAGCGCCCTGCAACCAACACGTTACCCAGTGCTCCACATTTCTGTGAAACCCCACCTGACCTGCGATTTTGCTTGGATTTCCAAGTAAATCGGAGAAGCCTGGAAGCGCGCTGGTCACAGCCTTGCGAAAGGCCGGAGCACGGGCACGTTATCCCGCAGACCCAGCTCACGGGAAGAGTTTGCGTGTGAGACTGATTCCGTGCGCGAAGAGGGAAAAATCAGAGTTTTTCTCCTCGATGGCGACGAGGTGGTCCGCCGCGGCGTGCACGAACGCCCTCCGTCGAACCGGACATCGAGGTGGCCGGCGAGGCCGGCACGGCGGCCGACGCGCTGGTGCGCATTCCGGCCACCCGGCCCGACGTAGCGGTGCTGGACGTGCGGCTCCCGGACGGCAGCGGCGGCGCGGCGCGCAAGGACGACAGACTCGCGCAGCTGACCGAGCGGGAGCGGAGAATCCTCGTACTGATCGGCGAAGGACTCACCAACGCCAGACCGGCGGGCGTTTGCATCTCACCGAGAAGACGATCAAGAATTGCGTTTCGGGTCTGCTTTCCAAACTCGGTAGGCAGCGCCGCTCGCAGGCCGCCGCTTATGCCGCCCGGATGCAGGTGGAAAAGAGCGGAAGCGACGGAACTCTCTGATAAAGCCTGCCGCGTGACCGAAAGCGATCATCGGCGACTGCCTGTGACAAGCCCCAGCTCACAGCGGCTTTTCGTGCCCTAGCATCTGCGGCGTGCCGCGCTCTTGTGTACCACCCCTCGTACCCCATGCGCCCCCTCTCAGCGCCCTGCTCCGCCTGTACGCCGCCGGTACCGCCCTCACCTGTGAGCCCGTCGACCAGGGCCTGCTGAACCGCGGTTACCGGCTGTGCACCACCCGCGGCCGCTACTTCCTCAAGCACCACTTCGACCCCGACACCGCCGACCCGGCCGCCATCGAGCGCCGGAACCGCGCCACCCAGCGCCTGGCCGACCTCGGCGTCCCGGTCTCCGTGCCGCTCGCGCACCGCGAGGGCCGCACGGTCGCCGTCGTCGGCGGCCACGCCTACGCCCTGCACCCCTGGATCGACGGCAGGCACCGCCACGGCGGCCAGCTCACGCGCGGGGAGAGCGCACGGCTCGGGGCGCTGCTGGGCGCCGTGCACGCCTGTCTGGAGCGCGTGATGCCGCCCAAGGGGCGCACGCGGCCGGCCACAAGCCCCCACCCCGTGGAGAGCGCCGACCCGGACGACACCTTCGCCCTCATCGACGACCTGCTCGCCCAGGTGCGCCGCCACCGCCCCGCCGACGCCTTCGACGAACTGGCCCGGCACCGCCTGCTGGAACGCCGCGCGCTCCTGGAGCAGCACGCCGACCGGCGCCCGCCGCGCGGTGGCTCGGTGGGCTGGGTGCACGGCGACTTCCACCCGTTCAACCTGCTCTACAAGGACGACGCCCCGGCGGCCATCGTCGACTGGGACCGGCTCGGCGTGCAGCCCCGCGCCGAGGAGGCCGTACGCGCCGCCGCGATCTTCTTCGTACGGCCCGCGGGCGCCCTGGACCTGCCGAAGGTGCGCGCGTACGCGCGCGCGTACCGGCGCGCGGCCGGCGCCACGCCCTCGGAGCTGGCGGCGGCCGTGCACCGGGTGTGGTGGGAGCGGCTGAACGACTTCTGGATGCTGCGCTGGCACTACGAACGCGGTGACACGCGCGCGGACTGCCAGTTCCCGGCCGCGTCGGCGCTCGCGGTGTGGTGGACCCGCGAGTACGACGCGGTCTGCGACGCGTTCGTACGGTGAGCGCCCGCGGCCACGGGCCGGGTCACCTCGACGCGACCGCCACCACGGGCCGGATCACTCAGCACGACCGCACCCGCGCGCCCGGATCGCGTCAGGGTGTCGCTGTCGCGGGCGCGGTGGGTGTCCTTCAACTGGTGGGGATGCCCGTGCCGCCGTCCGCGGTGTTCCCGGTGGTGGTGCCGCCGTCGGTGGTACCCGCGTCCGTGCCGCCGTCCGCCGTGTTCCCGGTGGTGGTGCCGCCGTCGGTGGTACCCGCGTCCGTGCCGCCGTCGTCGGTGCCCCCGATCGTGCCGCCGGTCGTGGGGTCCGTGGGCTCCGACGGGGAGGTCTCCGGGTCCGTCGGCTCGTCGGTGGGCCCCGTGGACTGCGACTGCGAGGTCTGCGGGTCCGACGGCGTGTAGCCGGAGCCGCCAGAGCTCGTGTCCGAGCCGTTGTCGGTGGCGGGG
This sequence comes from Streptomyces sp. NPDC037288, assembly GCF_055603265.1. Lineage (NCBI taxonomy): Bacteria > Bacillati > Actinomycetota > Actinomycetes > Kitasatosporales > Streptomycetaceae > Streptomyces > Streptomyces sp. NPDC037288. Next base: position 169,341 of record NZ_JBVJVY010000006.1, on the reverse strand, counting down.
TCCGACGGCTGGTCGGTGGTGTCGTCCGACGGGGTCGGGGAGTCCGAGTGCTCCTTCGCCGGCTTCGAGTGCGTCGTCGTCGGCTTGGTGTCCGTGCCGGTGCCCTTGCCGGTGCCCGTGCCCTTGAGCGCGAGCGCGACACCCGCCGCGATCGCGATGACCGCGAGGACGGCGAGGATCCACACCTTGCCCTTGCCGCTGCCCTTGTTGCCGTGCCCCTCGAATCCGCCGTCGTCGCCGCTGCCGTAGCCCTGGGGCAGGATCGGCTGCGGGATCTGCGCGGTCCCGGGGCCGAACTCGCCCGGGTGCTGCATCGCGGTGGTGCCCGTGAAGCCGCCCGCCGGGGTGTGCCGGCCGTCGTGGGCCTCCACCGGGCCGGTGTTCCAGGTGCCGGTGTGGCCGCCCGCCTCGTAGAGCATCTGCAGGCCGTACTGGACCAGGCCGCGCATCTCCTCGGCCGTCTGGAACCGGTCGTCCGGCTCCTTGGCGAGCGAGCGCATGACCAGGCCGTCCAGCTCCGGCGGGCAGCCGTCGGAGAACTCCGAGGGCGGGGTCGGGATGTCCTGGACGTGCTGGTAGACCACCGACAGCGGCGTCTCGCCGGTGAACGGGGGCCTGAGCGCGAGCAGTTCGTACAGCAGGCAGCCGGTCGCGTACAGGTCGGAGCGGTGGTCCACGGCCTTGCCGAGCGCCTGCTCCGGGGAGAGGTACTGCGGCGTGCCCATGACCATGCCGGTCTGCGTCATCGTTGTCGAGGCGCCGTGCAGGGCGCGCGCGATGCCGAAGTCCATCACCTTGACGGCACCGCTGTCGGTGATGATCACGTTGGCGGGCTTGATGTCGCGGTGCACGATGCCGTGCTGGTGCGAGTAGGCAAGCGCTTCCAGCACCCCGGAGACGATGATCAGGGCCTGCTCGGGACCCGGCGCCTCGGCGTTCAGCAGCAGATCGCGGATGGTGCGGCCCTCGACCAGCTCCATGACGATGTACGGCACGGACTGGCCGCCGACGACGTCCTCGCCGGAGTCGTACACGGCGACGATCGCGTGGTGGTTGAGGCCCGCGACCGACTGCGCCTCGCGCGTGAAGCGGGCTTTGGAGACCGGGTCCTCGGCAAGGTCCGCGCGGAGCAGCTTGACCGCGACCGTACGGCCCAGACGGACGTCCTCGGCCGCGAAGACCTCGGCCATGCCGCCGCGGCCGAGCCGGTGGGTCAGCCGGTACCGGCCGTCGCCGACGAGCCCGCCGTTGCCCCACATCTCCGGCGCGTCCGACATACCGCCGCCACTCGCCTCGGGGTCGGACGGGCCCTGGGCGCGCTGCGTCTGTGCCATCAGTCCTCGCCGTCGTTTCTGCCCGCGGTGCGCGCGGTGTTGTTACGGTCTCCGTCGGCCACGCTACAGCCTCCGCGCGAGCCACCGGTTCGGAACCGGAAGCCGGACCGTCCGGAGCATGACCGGCCATGAAACCCGTAGCACGCGCTGTCGTGCAAATTCTGTGTGCCGGTCGTACGCCCCCTGTAACGCTTGCGCGACGCTTCTTTCGCGTACGGTCACGGAACGGGCACCGCGCTTGACGTGTCAGTGCCCTGGGGCAGACTTGGCCGGGAATGACACATTCGATCAAGGCCCGTGCGATGAGCGAACGCGCCGGACGGCCAGTGGGGGACGCGGAGAGATGAGCCAGGACGGCGCACACGGGCGTTACGCGGGGCAGGCGCTGGCCGGCGGCCGCTACCAGCTGCGCGACTTGCTCGGCGAGGGCGGCATGGCCTCGGTGCACCTGGCGTACGACGCCGTGCTCGACCGCCAGGTGGCGATCAAGACGCTCCACACGGAACTCGGCCGGGAACAGGCCTTCCGCGAGCGCTTTCGCCGCGAGGCCCAGGCCGTGGCCAAGCTCACGCACACCAACATCGTCTCCGTCTTCGACACCGGCGAGGACGACCTCGGTGGTCTGACGACTCCGTACATCGTCATGGAGTACGTCGAGGGCCGCCCGCTGGGCTCGGTCCTCGAGGAGGACATCCGGCAGTACGGCGCGATGCCCGCCGACAAGGCGCTCAAGGTCACCGCGGACGTGCTGGCGGCGCTGGAGATCAGCCACGAGATGGGGCTGGTCCACCGCGACATCAAGCCGGGCAACGTGATGGTGACCAAGCGCGGCGTGGTCAAGGTCATGGACTTCGGCATCGCCCGCGCCATGCAGTCCGGTGTGACGTCGATGACGCAGACCGGCATGGTCGTCGGCACCCCGCAGTACCTCTCGCCCGAGCAGGCCCTCGGCCGCGGCGTGGACGCCCGCTCCGACCTGTACTCGGTCGGCATCATGCTGTTCCAGCTGGTCACCGGGCGGCTGCCGTTCGAGGCGGACTCACCGCTGGCGATCGCCTACGCGCATGTCCAGGAGGAGCCGGTGGCTCCTTCGTCGATCAACCGGTCCCTGCCGCCGGCGGTGGACGCCCTGGTCGCCCGCGCGCTGAAGAAGAACCCGAACGAGCGTTTCCCGACCTCCGAGGCCATGCGCGACGAGTGCCTGCGCGTCGCGGCCTCCTTCCAGGCGGCCGCGCCCAGCATTGTGCCGGGCGCAGCGCCGACGCAGAGCGGCGCGGGCGTCGGCTCCGCGGTGTTCCCGCCGGTCGACCAGACCGCCCAGGCGGCCCCCGGACCGGTGCAGACGCCGTACGCGACAGGTCCGTACGGCGCACCGCAGACACCCGCCCCGTCGTACGGCTACCCGCAGCAGGGCGGCTACCAGACGCCGCCTCCCGTGGGCTACGGCCCGCAGGCTCCGCAGGCCGCGCCGACCCCGCCGCCGTACACGATCTCGCCGCAGCCGTCCGCTCCGGGCTCCGGCGGGGGCAGGAGCAACAAGCCTGTGATCATCGGCTCGGTCGCGGTGTCGCTCGTCGCGGTCGTCGCCCTGGTGGTCGCGCTGGCGCTGAACAACGGCAGTGACGACAAGGGCGGCCAGGGCGGGGCGAGTGCCTCCGCGTCCAGCTCCCACAAGCCGGGCTATCGCGGGCCGGACACGAGCCGGGTGATCGACAAGGAGAAGTGCACGCAGCCGCAGGAGTCCATCAACGACCCCGACAAGATCGAACTGCCCAACTTCCAGTACAAGGACATCACCTCCGTGAAGGCGTGCTTCCAGGCCGCGCACTGGAAGTACACGATCAAGCCCGTGGACGGCAACACGTGGGGCGACGGCACGGTGCTGGACCAGTTCCCCTCCGCGGGCACGGACTTGGACCCGAAGAACCCGGGCACCATCGAGCTGAGCGTCTCGACCGGCAATCCCGCCTGAGAACCGAACCACTGACAGGCTTCTCGTCCAAAGGTCGGGCCCGGCACTTTCCGTGCCGGGCCCCGCTCGTTTCAGGTACGGCCTGCGTTATTTCGGGTACGGCTCGGGTCGTTACAGGTACGGCCCGCCCGAACGGCCGCCGGCGCGGTGCTCGTCGCCGCCCTCGTGGCCGCTCATGCCCGGCGGAAGTGCGCGGCGCATCTGTTCCAGCTGGGCCCGCGCGGCCATCTGCTGGGCGAACAGCGTCGTCTGGATCCCGTGGAAGAGGCCTTCCAGCCAGCCCACCAACTGTGCCTGGGCGATCCGCAGTTCCGCGTCGCTCGGGGTCACGTCGTCGGTGAACGGCAGGGAGAGCCGCTCGAGTTCCTCGACCAGCTCCGGCGCGAGGCCGTCCTCCAGCTCCTTCACCGAGCTGGCGTGGATCTCCTTCAGCCGCACCCGGCTCGCCTCGTCCAGAGGGGCCACGCGCACCTCCTCCAGGAGCTGCTTGATCATGCTGCCGATCCGCATGACCTTGGCAGGCTGCTCGACCTGCTCCGTCAGCGGAGTCTCTCGGGAGTCGTCGTCCCCGTTGCCGCCGCCGAGCGCCATCCCGTCCTGGCCCACGACGAGGATCTGGGGACTCTCCGGCGACCGTTCGTTCCTCGGCATCTCCATGCCGCCATTCTCTCGCACCCGTACACCTCATCACCGTGGTGCCCCCTCGTGGGGGTGATCCACCGTTTAGACCCAACGGAGCATTCTGAAATGCCCTGTTTGCCATTGAATGTGAGGCTTATTTCCGTCCGTTATTCATCGACCACGACATCGGGGCTCAGGGAGGTCACCGGCGTGACTCCATGGCTGCGCATCACGTTCCCCTGCGTACGGCTGCTGCTCGTCCTCGGAGCGGCCCTTCCCGCGTACGGCACCGTCACCCTGTACGCCACGGCGGCGTACGCCGCCGGGCCAGCACCCGGGAACGCCACCGCCCCGGGTCACCCGCCCCGGCCCGCCTCCGCGGAGCCCTCGGGGCACCCAGGGTCATCGGGGCCGGCGGTCCACGCACACGCGGGGGCTGCCGGTGCCGAGCGCCCTGAGCGCCCCGTCCCCCCGGAGCCGCCCGGTCACGATCATGACCACCACGGCTTGCCCACCGCTGGTCCCACGCTCATTCCCATACCCTCCGACTCCGCCTCCGCCTCGTACCGCCCGGCGGCCGTCGAGCCGACCCGTGCGGGCAGTCGTGCCGGCGAGGGCCGGCTGAGGCCGGGCCGGCCGGACGGGCCCGCGGCCGAGGTGGAGGGCGACGACGACCCCGCGCCCACCCGGACCCCGGACTCCGGCCGGCCGGAGGAGCCGGAGACCGCGGACCTCCCGGCCACGACACCGTCGGCCGTCCCTCACGAGGCCGGCCTCGACCCCGCCAGGGCCCCGGGCCAGAACGCCGCCCAGCAGAACGGGAACACGACCGAGCCGGTCCTGCAGATCCTCCCCCTGGGCAGCGGCCTGGTCCTGATAGGCCTCGGCCTGGGCCTGGCTTTCCTGGCCCTCAGGCTCCGCAGAGGCTGACGCGGCCACAGACACAGACCTGGCGAACCCCACCCCCGGCCAGCCGGCACAGGGCGCCGTACCAGCACCCCAGCGTCACGGCGTCACCGCGTCACGGCACCCCAGCGTCACGGCACCCGAGCGTCACGGCGTCACCAGCAGCACCTTGCCGACATGCCCGCTCTCCTCCACCACGCGGTGCCCCTCGGCCGCCTCCCCCATCGCCAGCTCTCGATCAACAACCGGCCGGACATGCCCCCCGGCAACCAACGGCCACACATGCTCCCGCACCGCGGCCACGATCGCCGCCTTCTCACTGAGCGGCCGTGCCCGCAGCGAGGTCGCGCTGATCGCGGCCCGCTTGCCGAGCAGCGCGCCGATGTTCAACTCGCCCTTGGCCCCGCCCTGCAGACCGATGATCGCGAGGCGTCCGCTGGCGGCGAGCGCCTGGACATTGCGGTCCAGGTACTTCGCCCCCATGTTGTCGAGGATCACATCGGCCCCCGCACCCCCGGTGGCCTGCTTGATCTCGGCGACGAAGTCCTGCTCTCGGTAGTTGATGAGGATGTCCGCGCCCAGCTCGGCACAGCGCTCCAGCTTCTCCTTCGTACCGGCCGTCACCGCGACCTTGGCCCCGACTGCCTTGGCGAGCTGGATGGCCATGGTCCCGATGCCGCTGGACCCACCGTGCACGAGCAGCGTCTCACCGGGCCGCAGATGGGAGATCATGAACACGTTGGACCAGACCGTGCAGACCACCTCGGGCAGCGCGGCCGCCTGCTTGAGGTCGACGCCCTCGGGCACGGGCAGCAGCTGCCCGGCCGGTACGACGACCTTCTCGGCGTAACCGCCGCCCGCGAGCAGCGCACACACCTCGTCGCCGACGGCCCAGCCGGACACACCGGAGCCGAGCGCGGCGATCCTGCCGGAGCACTCCAGGCCGGGGTAGGGGGAGGCACCGGGCGGCGGGTCGTAGAAGCCCATCCGCTGCATGATGTCGGCGCGGTTGACAGCACTGGCCACCACCTCGACCAGCACCTCACCCTCGCCGGGCTCCGGGTCGGGGACCTCCGCCCACACCAGCGCCTCGGGACCACCGGGTTCGGGAATCGTGATCGCATGCATGCGCGTGACGCTACTCCCCACGCCCGGCGTCCTGGGAGCAGACCCGCTCGCTCCCGGATGTCCGGGACACCGCGGCGTCAGTCGCGGGTCAGGGGCCGGGCAGCCGGGGTGACCCGGGCACCGGGGGTCGCGCGGACGACCGTGATGAGCCGGTCGGTCAGCTGAAGAGTGCCGACGGCCGGGTCGTCGTAACCGAGCACGCGGTGCCCGCGGACGACGCTCAGGACGAGGTCGTCGGTCTCGCGCGCCCGCTTGCCCACCTCACTGCGGACCACCGGGCGCTCGAGGTCCAGCCCGCTGCCCTGCTGGATCAGGTCCTCCATGACCATGCCGGCGGCGGGGCTGAGTACGGACAGGCCGGCAGCCGCCCGGCCGCGCTGGCGCTGGTGATGACGGCGTCCGCCCCGGACTGCTTGAGCAGCGGCGCGTTCTCCTCCTCGCGCACGGCGGCCACGATCTTCGCGCCCCGGTTGAGCTGCCGGGCCGTCAGCGTGACAAGGGCCGCGGTGTCGTCGCGCTGCGGGGCGGCGATGATCTGGCGCGCTTTGTGCACCTCGGCCTGCTTCAGCACGTCACTGCGGATCGCGTCGCCCACGACCGCCGCGTAGCCCTCGGCGGTCGCGGCGTCGACCGCCTTGGCGCTCGGGTCGACCAGGCGATGGCGTCGCGGCCCGGGTGTTTCACGTGAAACACACCCCGATGCCGGCCGCCGCCCACGGCAGATCGATCAGCTCCGCCTCCTCGCCCTGCCGGGCCCCGCCCGGCGGTACGACGGCCAGCGCGTCGGCCGCGGCGACGCCACGGAGCATGGCCGGACCGTTGTAGTGCAGCGGTACGGCAAGGTCGCCGCGCAGCACCACGGGGATGAGCCGGGTGTCGTACGGGTGCCCCTGGACCGCCTCCCTGAGCGGCAGCGTGTACGGCTCGGGCGCCGGGTGGGCGGCGAGGGTGCGCAGCAGCGGCTCAGCGAGCGTGAGCAGGCCGGAGACGGCCGCGAGGGGGTTGCCGGGCAGGCCGACGAGGTGCTGGTTGTCCTTGGTGCGGGCCAGCAGCATGGGATGGCCGGGTCGCACCTTGACGCCATCGACGAGGAGTTCGGCGCCGATGCGTTCCAGGATGGGATGGACGTGGTCGACGGGGCCGCCCGCCGTGCCGCCGGTGGTGACGATGAGGTCGGCTCCGGAACCGGTGACGGCCCGGTGCAGGGCCTCGGCGTCGTCGCCGATCCGGCGCACCGCGACGGCCTCGGCGCCGAGCGCGCGCAGCCAGGGCGGCAGCATGGGACCGAGCGCGTCCCGGATCAGCCCGTCGCGCGGCAGGCCCTCGTTCAGCAATTCGTCGCCGAGCACGAGGACTTCGGCACGCGGGCGCGGTACGGCGGTGACGGTGTCGTATCCGGCCGCCGCGGCCAGGCCCAGGACGGCAGGGGTGACCACGGTGCCCAGGGGCAGCAACTGATCACCGCTGCGGCACTCCTGGGCACGCGGGCGGATGTCCTGGCCGTGCGCCATCTCCCGGGTGGCGTGGAGCCGGCCCTGTGCGTCGATCCGACCGTGCTCGCTGCGCAGGACGGCCGTGGTGTCGGCCGGGATGCGGGCGCCGGTCGCGATGCGGACCGCCTCGCCGTCGGTGAGCGGCTCGGGCTGCGCATGTCCGGCGAACACTCCCTCGTCCCGTACGTCCCAGGGGCCGGGTCCGGCGACCGCCCAGCCGTCCATCGCGGAGGTGTCGAAGGAGGGCAGGTCGGTCAGCGCGTCGAGCGGGGCGGCCAGGGCGAGGCCGAGGGCGTCGGCGAGCGGCACGGTGACAGGGGCGGGGCGGACGCGGGCGCGGGCGGCGCGAGCGGCGATCTCGCGGGCCTTGGGCCAGGGGGTGGCCCGGTGCCGCTCGCTGTGTGCGTCAGGCGCCCGGGCGGGCACCTGGCCCTGGCCTCCTTGGTCGTCCTTGGCTTCCCTCACCAGGGCCAGGGCCTCCTCGACATCGAGGTCGTCGCTGTCGTCGGCGGGCGCTTGGGCCCGCGTTCCGGGGGCGGTCATCAGGCGCCCGGGGCGCTCGGGCCCCCGCTGTCGCCTTGGTTGTTCTCCTCTTCCCAGCGCAGCGCGAGCGCGGCAGCCTTGCGCGCGGCCTCGGCGACCGCCTCGGGGCCTCCCTTGCCCTGGGCCGCGGCGTAGCCGACGAGGAAGGTGGTCAGCGGGGCGGCGGGCCGGGCCACGCCGTGCGCGGCGTCCCGGGCCAGGTCGAGCAGGACGCCGGTGTCGACATCCAGGTCGATGCCCAGTTCGTCCTTGACTGCGGAGATCCATTCATCCAACACGTGCCCATGCTCCCTGATGCGTGCCCTGGCGTCGGCGATGTCGTCCCAGGTGTCGCAGTCGAAGGACGCGAGCGGGTCCGGGACGCGGGTGAGGCGGAGGGCGCCGGTCAGCCGGCGCAGGGGCAGTCCGGTCAGGCCGTCCGGGCCGGCCGCGAGGGCGGCCAGCTCGCGGCGGAGCGCGGCGGTGCGGTAGGCGGCCACGAGCGGCTGATCGCGGCCGTCGGCGTCGGTGAGCAGCGCGCCGTCGGCCCCGGTGCCGCCCAGGGCGGTCAGCAGGCGCCGCAGCGTGTCCGGCTGGACAAAGGGCAGGTCGGCGGAGAGCACGACGGCGTGCTCGGTGGTGGTGAGGGCGAGGCCTGCCGCCAGCGCGGCGACCGGTCCGCCGCCGGGCGGCTCCTCGCGCGCCCAGCGCACCGGCCGGGCGGTGGGCCGTCGGTCGGCCACCACGACGGTCGTACGGGCGCCCGCGCAGGCCGTGAGGACCCGGTCGAGCAGCGCCCGGCCGCCGACCCGCAGACCGGGCTTGTCGGCCCCGCCGAGCCGCCGGGCGGCGCCGCCGGCCAGCACGACGGCGTCGTACGGCACCGGCGTCGCGGGGGCGGTGGGGGCGTTGTCGGTCACCCCCCGAGTATGTCCCGAGGGGCCCCGCGTGTGTCACAGGGTGCGCAGGAGCACCGCCGGATGTTCCACGCAGTCCGCCACGTACCGCAGGAATCCGCCCGCTGTGCCGCCGTCGCACACCCGGTGGTCGAAGGTGAGCGAAAGCTGGACGACCTGTCGTATCGCCAGCTCGTCTTCGTGGACCCACGGTTTGCGGACGATCCGGCCGACGCCGAGCATGGCCGCTTCGGGGTGGTTGATGATCGGCGTGGAACCGTCGACGCCGAAGACCCCGTAGTTGTTCAACGTGAAGGTCCCGCCGGTGAGTTCCCCCGGTGTCAGCTTCCCGGCGCGGGCGGCCTCGGTGAGCCGGGCGAACTCGGCGGTCAGCGACTCGGCGTCGCGCGCGTGGGCGTCCCGGACGACCGGTACGACGAGTCCGCGCTCGGTCTGCGCGGCGAACCCGAGGTGGACATGGTCGAGCTGGACGACCTCGCGGGCCTCGGCGTCGACATACGAGTTCAGCTCGGGGAACCGGGCGAGTGCGGCCGTGCAGATACGGGCGAGCAGCGCGAGCAGGGAGATCTTCGGCCCTCCCGCGGCGTTCATCGCGGCACGCGCGCGGATGAGTTCGGTCGCGTCGGCGTCGACCCAGCAGGTGGCGTCCGGGATCTCCCGGCGGCTGCGGGAGAGCTTGTCGGCGACAGCACCGCGCACGCCCTTGAGGGGGATGCGGATGCCCGCGGCGCGCGTGCCCGAAGCGGCGGGTGCCGGCAGGGCCGCGGCGGGGCTGTGCCTCACCGGGGCGGGCGCCCCGGCCGTACGGCTGCCCGGGGTCACCCTGGTCCGCAGGGCGTCCTCGACGTCCGCGCGCAGGATCAGCCCGTCCGGGCCCGAGCCCGCCAGCTGCCGCAGGTCCACACCGCCCTCGCGGGCCAGCCGGCGCACCAGCGGGGAGATCACGGGCACCGGACCCTCGTCGTGACGTGCGCCCACGCGCGCGTGGGCCGTCCCGTTGAGCGCCGTGTCCGTGAAGGCCGCTGTTGCGTCCGGTCGCCCCGCCCGGGAGGCCGCAGCCGGGCTCTGCCGCCTGTCCGGGCCGGTCCCCGAGGGCGCGCTCGTGGTCCGCGCGCTGTCCGCACCGGTGGCGCCGTTCGCGGCACCCGTCACCGCCGGGGTCGGCCGTACCCTCCGGCGCCGGGCCGGCGTTTCCGAGGTGCCGTATCCGACCAGGACGTTGCCGGATCCCTGCGGCTCGGTGTCCGCGGCCGGTTCACCCACGGCCACCGTCAACAGCGGTGCGCCGACCGGCAGTTCGGTGCCCTCCTCGCCGAACCGGGCGGTGACGACACCGCCGTAGGGGCAGGGCACCTCGACCATCGCCTTGGCCGTCTCGACCTCGACGACCGGCTGGTCGACGGCGACGACGTCGCCGACCTGGACCAGCCAGCGGACGATCTCCGCCTCGGTGAGTCCCTCGCCGAGGTCGGGGAGCTTGAATTCCAGCACCTGTGCCATCAGCCCTCGGCCTCCCACTGCAACCGGGCCACGGCGTCCAGGATGCGGTCGACGCCGGGCAGGTGGTGCCGCTCCAGCATGGGGGGCGGGTAGGGGATGTCGAAGCCGGCCACGCGCAGCACCGGCGCCTCCAGGTGGTGGAAGCAGCGCTCGGTGATCCGGGCCGCGATCTCGCCGCCCGGTCCGCCGAAGCCGGTGGCCTCGTGGACGACGACCGCACGTCCGGTGCGCCGCACCGCCGCACAGACCGTCTCGTCGTCGAACGGCACCAGCGAGCGCAGGTCGACCACTTCCAGGTCCCAGCCCTCGGCCTGCGCGGCCTCGGCGGCCTCCAGGCAGACCGGCAGGGAGGGGCCGTAGGTGATGAGCGTGGCGCTGGTGCCGGGGCGGCGCACCACCGCGCGGCCGATGGGTTCCACGTCGGTGGGGTGCTCGGGGTTCCAGGAGTCCTTGGACCAGTACAGCCGCTTGGGCTCCAGGAAGACGACCGGGTCGTCGGAGGCGATGGCCCGGCGCAGCAGGCCGTAGGCGTCGGCGACGGTCGCGGGCGTGACCACGTGCAGGCCCGGTGTGGCCATGTAGTAGGCCTCGGAGGAGTCGCTGTGGTGCTCGACGCCGCCGATGCCGCCGCCGTAGGGGACGCGGACGGTGATCGGCAGGGGCATCCTCCCGCGGGTGCGGTTGCGCATCCGGGAGACATGGCTGATGAGCTGCTCGAACGCCGGGTAGGCGAAGGCGTCGAACTGCATCTCCACCACCGGGCGCAGCCCGTACATGGCCATGCCGACGGCGGTGCCGAGAATGCCGGCCTCGGCGAGCGGGGTGTCGGTGCAGCGGTCCTCGCCGAACTCCTTGGCGAGGCCGTCGGTGACCCGGAAGACACCGCCGAGGGTGCCGACGTCCTCGCCCATGACGTGCACGGAGGGGTCGGCGGCCATCGCGTCGCGCAGCGCGCGCGTGAGGGCCTGCGCCATGGTGGCGGGCTTGACGGCGACGGTGGTCATCGGGCGCCGCCTTCCAGCGCGCCGTGCTGCTCCTGCTCGGCTTCCAGCTCGGCCCGGAGCATGTCGCGCTGTTCGCGCAGCTGCGCGGTGGTCTCGGCGTAGACGTGGTCGAAGAGGGCCATGGGGTCCAGTTCGGGGTCGCGGTTCATGCGTTCACGCAAGGATGCGGCCATCGCCTCGGCGTCCTGCCGGGCGGCCTCTATCCCGGTCTGGTCGAGCAGCCCGCGCGCGGTGAGCTCGGATTCCAGCAGGTGGATCGGGTCGTGGGCGCGCCAGGCCGCGACCTCGGCGTCGCCGCGGTAGCGGGTGGCGTCGTCGGCGTTGGTGTGGGCGTCGATCCGGTACGTCACCGCCTCCACCAGGGTGGGGCCGCCGCCCGTGCGCGCGTGCCGCACCGCGTCGCTGAGGACCTCGTGCACGGCCGCGGCGTCGTTGCCGTCGACCAGCCGGCCGGGCATGCCGTATCCGACGGCCTTGTGGGCCAGGGAGGGCGCGGCGGTCTGCTTGGCGAGCGGGACGGAGATGGCGAAGCCGTTGTTCTGCACGAGGAAGACGACCGGCGCCTGCCAGACGGCGGCGAAGTTCAGCGCCTCGTGGAAGTCGCCCTCGCTGGTGCCGCCGTCGCCGACCAGGGCGAGCGCGACCACGTCGTCACCCTTGAGGCGGGCGGCGTGCGCGAGGCCGACGGCGTGCGGGAGCTGGGTGGCCAGCGGGGTGGAGAGGGGGGCCACGCGGTGTGTGTGGGGGTCGTAGCCGTTGTGCCAGTCGCCGCGCAGCAGGGTGAGGGCCTCTACGGGGTCCACACCGCGGGCGACGACGGCGAGGGTGTCTCGGTAGCTGGGGAAGAGCCAGTCGCGCTCTTCGAGCGCCAGGGCGGCGGCGACCTCGCAGGCCTCCTGGCCGGTGCTGGAGGGGTAGACGGCGAGGCGGCCCTGCTTGGTGAGCGCGGTGGCCTGCGTGTTGTAGCGGCGGCCGCGCACCAGCTGGGCGTACAGCCGGCGCAGCAGGTCCGGGTCGGCCTTGGCGGCCGCCTCGGTGCCGAGGACGCGGTACGGCTCGGCGTCGGGCAGCAGCGGCGCGGGGTCCATACGGGGCTGCCAGGCGGGCGGCGGCGATGGCCGGTACACGCCCCGCTGCTCCAGAACCGTCATGACGGCACCTCCTCTTGGGAGCGGCTACGGGAGACGCGTCGACTGTGAGGCGCCTCACCAACCGATTGTTCGGTCGTCGGCACATTTTGGCTACAGGCGCCTCCAGGCTGTGGACAAACGGTTCTCCACAGCCTGCAATGAATGCAGGACGTCCACGGCGAGGGAGCGGGGGGCAATGTCAGCTGAACAAATGGCCGACGGACCGCAGGGCGGCGCCCCGTTGCCGCCCCGCCCGCTGGACGCCATCGACCAGGACATCCTGAAGATCCTCCAGGCGGACGGCCGCGCCTCGATACGGTCCGTCGCCGAACGCGTCCACGTCTCACGTGCCAACGCCTACGCGCGCATCAACCGGCTCGTCGAGGACGGCGTCATCCGGGGGTTCAGCGCGCGCGTGGACCACGAGCGGGCGGGCCACGGCACGTCGGCGTACATCACGCTGAAGATCGTCCAGAACACCTGGCGCACGGTCCGCGAGCAGCTCAGGCAGCTGCCCGGCGCCTCCCACATCGCCCTCATGGGCGGCGACTTCGACGTACTGCTGCTGGTGCACACGCCCGACAACCGGGCGCTGCGCGAGGTGGTGCTCACCCGGCTCCAGGCGATCCCCGAAGTGCTCAGCACCCGCACGCTGCTGGTGTTCGAGGAGGAGGACCTGGAACCCGACGGGTGAGGATCAGTCCCGGCTCAGGCCCGCGAAGGCCAGCCGCACCACCGCGTCGGCCACCTCCCGGTCACCGGCGCCCCGCGGGTCCGGCCGGTACCACTCCACGATCGAGTTGATCATTCCGAAGACCAGCCGGGTGGCCAGGCGGACCTCGACGTCGCCGCGTACGTCCCCGTCGGCCGCCGCGGCCTTCAGCAGTTCCGCTACCCGGTGGTCGAAGTCGCGGCGCCGCTCCAGCGCCCATCGCTCGGTCGCGGTGTTGCCGCGCACGCGCAGCAGCAGCGTCACGTACGGCAGCTCGCCTATGAGCACCTCGACCATGCGCCGCACGACGTGTTCCAGCCGGTCGACGGGGCGCCCCACGCACGCGTGCTCCTCCGCCAGGATGGCGAACAGACCGTCCAGGGCGCGGCTGACCGCCCGGCGCAGCAGCTCTTCCTTGCCGCTGACGTGGTGGTAGATCGAGGACTTGGAGATGCCGGCCGCCTTGGAGAGGTGCTCCATGGAGGTGCCGTCGTAGCCGCGCTCGTTGAAGACCTGCACGGCCACGGAGAGCAGCGTCTCGGGTGTGTACGTGTCGCGCCTGGCCGTGGTCATGAGGTGCCCTCCCGCTTGTCGTCGATGGCGTACGCGTGGCGGTAGAGCGCGAGGGAGGGTGCGTAACGTCCGGAGGGGTCGCGCTCGTGCATCTCGTCCAGGACGTCGAACGCGAACTCGCGGCCGAGCCTGCGGTCCCACTCGAAGGGGCCGAGCGGGTAGTTCACACCGAGGCGCATGGCCGTGTCGACGTCCTCCTCGGTGGCCACGCCCTTGGCGACGGCGTCATGGGCGAGGTCGATGATACGGGCGACGGTACGCGCGACGATCATGCCGGGGACGTCGCCGATGACGCTGACGTCCTTGCCGAGGGCCTGGAAGAGGCCGGTGGCCTCGGTGAGGGTCTGCGGCGAGGTGTCGGCAGACGCGGACAGCGCGATGCGGGTGGCCGCGCGGTAGTCCAGGGCGAGGTCGAAGTAGACGACGTCCCGGAACTCCACACAGGTCTGCCCGTCGGCGAGGACCAGCTGGCCACCGCTCGGCAGCACCAGGCGGGTGCCGTTGTCCTCGTCCTCCTCGCGGACCTGGATGCCCGCCTCGCGGATCAGCGTGAGCAGTTCGGCCGCGGGGCCGAGGCCGCCTTCGGCGACGACGTACGCGGGCGGCTGCTCCTTGTCGGCGGTGTGCGGCTCGGGGCGCTCGGCGCCTTCGGCGTGGTCGTACCAGCCGTGCCCGGTCTTGCGGCCGAGGCGGCCGGACTCCACCAGCCGCCGCTGGGCCAGGGACGGGGTGAAGCGCACGTCCTGGAAGAAGGACTGCCACACGGAGTGGGTCACGGACTCGTTGACGTCCTGCCCGATCAGGTCGGTCAGCTCGAAGGCGCCCATCCTGAAGCCGCCGGACCCGCGCAGGACGGCGTCGATGGTGGCCGGGTCGGCGGCCTGGGCCTCGTAGACCGCGAAGGCCTCGGCGTAGAACGGCCGGGCGATCCGGTTGACGATGAACCCCGGGGTGTCGGCGCAGGCCACCGGGGTCTTGCCCCAGGCGCGGGCGGTCTCGTACGCGCGCGTGGCCGACGTGACGTCGGTGGCGAACCCGGAGACGACCTCGACCAGCGGCAGCAGCGGCGCCGGATTGAAGAAGTGCAGTCCCACGAAGCGGCCGGGATGACGCAAGGCGCCGCCGATGGCCGTCACCGACAGCGAGGAGGTGTTGGTGGCGAGCAGGCAGTCCTCGGCGACGACCTCCTCCAACTCGCCGAAGAGCTGCTGTTTGACGTCCAGCCGCTCCACGACGGCCTCGACGACCAGCCCGCAGTCCGCCAGCTCCGCAAGGCTCTCCGCCGGCTCGAGGCGGGCGCGGGCCGCGTCCCGGTCGGCACCGGTGAGCTTCCCCTTGGCCACGAGCCGGTCGAGGCGGGCGCCGATCGCTGCGGCCGCGTCCCGGGCGCGCCCGGCGACGGCGTCGTACAGCCGCACCGGGTGGCCGGCGACCAGCGCGACCTGGGCGATGCCCTGGCCCATGGTCCCGGTGCCGACGACGGCCACGGGGCTGCTGAGGTCGAGTGCTGTCATGTGCGCGATCCTCCCGCACGACGTTTTCCACAGATGCGGCGGACCCCCTTGTCCCGACCGATCGTTCGGTTACTCTAGCTCTGACCGTCCCGCCCGTCATCACCCTGATCGAGGCGCTTCGCGCCGCACCCCTCGATTGCCTGTCCATGTTTCTGCCCAGGTCATGAACTCGACGACGAGTTCTCCCGACGAGGAGTTGGTCCCGTATGGCCGCCGAACTGACCACCGACGAGCTGATCGCGAAGCACCGGCCCACTCTCGACCAGGCCCTGGAAGCGATCCGTACGCGCGCGTACTGGTCCCCGCATCCCGAGCATCCCAAGGCCTACGGCGAGAACGGCAGCCTGGACGCGGCGGCGGGCAAGGCCGCCTTCGACGCCCTGCTGAACTCCCGCCTCGACCTCGGCCAGCCCGGCACGGACGACTGGGTGGGCGGTGAGGTCTCGCCGTACGGCATCGAGCTGGGCGTGACCTACCCGCACGCGGACGTCGACACCCTGCTGCCCGCGATGAAGGCCGGACAGCAGGCCTGGCGGGACGCGGGCGCCGAGCTGCGGGCCGCGGTCTGCGTGGAGATCCTCAAGCGGATCAGCGACCGGACGCACGAGTTCGCGCACGCGGTCATGCACACCAGCGGCCAGGCGTTCATGATGGCGTTCCAGGCGGGTGGCCCGCACGCCCAGGACCGCGGCCTGGAGGCGGTGGCGTACGCGTACGCGGAGCAGGTCCGCACGCCCGGGACGGCGGAGTGGAACAAGCCCCAGGGCAAGCGTGACCCGCTCGTCCTCAGCAAGCGGTTCACGCCGGTGCCGCGCGGCATCGGCCTGGTCATCGGCTGCAACACCTTCCCGACCTGGAACGGCTATCCGGGCCTGTTCGCCTCCCTGGCGACGGGCAACGCGGTCCTGGTCAAGCCGCACCCGCGCGCGGTGCTGCCGCTCGCGCTGACCGTGCAGGTGGCCCGGGACGTGCTCGCCGCGGCCGGCTTCGACCCGAACCTGGTCGCGCTGGCCGCCGAGCGCCCCGGCGAGGGCATCGCCAAGACCCTCGCCACCCGCCCCGAGATCCGGATCATCGACTACACCGGGTCGACGTCCTTCGGTGACTGGCTGGAGGCCAACGCCCGCCAGGCGCAGGTCTACACCGAGAAGGCCGGCGTCAACACGGTGATCGTGCACTCCACGGACGACTACAAGGGCATGCTGTCCAACCTGGCGTTCTCGCTGTCCCTGTACAGCGGCCAGATGTGCACCACCCCGCAGAACCTGCTGATCCCCAGGGACGGCATCCGGACCGAGCAGGGCGCCAAGACCTTCGACGAGGTCAGCGCCGACATCGCCCGCGCGGTCGACGGCCTCCTCGGCGACGACACGCGCGCGAACGCGCTGCTGGGCGCCATCGTCAACCCCGACGTCAAGGCCCGCCTGGAAGCCGCCGCCGGCCTCGGTGAAGTCGCCCTCGCCTCCCGAGAGATCACCAACCCGGAGTTCCCGGACGCGGTGGTCCGTACGCCCGTTCTCGTCAAGCTGGACGGCGCCAAGCCGGACGACGAGGCCGCCTACATGAGCGAGTGCTTCGGCCCGGTCTCCTTCGCCGTCGCCGTCGACTCGGTGACCGACGCCGTGGAGCTGCTGCGCCGCACGGTCCGCGAGAAGGGCGCGATGACGGTCGGCGCCTACACCACCGACCCCGGGGTCGAGCAGGCCGTCGAGGAGGTGTGCCTGCAGGAGGCGGCCCAGCTGTCGCTCAACCTGACCGGCGGGGTGTACGTCAACCAGACGGCGGCGTTCTCCGACTTCCACGGCTCGGGCGGCAACCCGGCGGCGAACGCCGCGCTGTGCGACGGCGCGTTCGTGGCGAACCGGTTCCGGGTCGTCGAGGTGCGTCGGGAGGCCTAGGGAGCCGGGACCGCGCCCCCGGTCGCGCTCCAGTGGTACAGCGTCATCGCCACGCTGGTGGCGAGGTTGTAGCTGGAGACCTGGGGGCGCATCGGCAGGGCCAGCAGATGGTCGGCACGCGCGCGCAGCTCGGCCGACAGTCCGCTGCGCTCCGAGCCGAACGCCAGCACGGCGTCGTCGGGCAGCCTGGTGCCGCGGATGTCCTCGCCCTCCGGGTCGAGCGCGAACAGCGGCCCGGCCGGCAGCTCGTCGACGCCGAGGCGTTCCACGGCGGTCGCGAAGTGCAGGCCGGCGCCGCCGCGGACCACCGTGGGATGCCAGGGGTCGAGCGTGCCCGTGGTGACCACCCCGGTCGCCCCGAAGCCGGCGGCCAGCCGGATCACGGCACCGGCGTTGCCCAGGTTGCGGGGGTTGTCCAGGACCACGACCGGGGCGGTGCGCGGCGTGCGGGCCAGCGCGCGCAGGTTGTCCTCGCGTGACGGCCGTACGGCGAGCGCGGCCACGCCGGTCGGGTGGGGCCGCGGGACGAGGGAGGCGTAGATCTGCGCGGACACCTCCGTGAGCAGCGTGTCCAGCGCGTCCCGTACGTCGTCGGCCAGTTCCCCGGCGAGGGCGAGCGCGGCCCGCCGGTCGGTGGTGACCGCCACCGGGATCTGGGCCCCGAAACGCAGCGCGTGTTTGAGGGCATGGAAACCGTCGAGCAGCACGGCGGCATCGGCGTGCGCGCGCCAGCGGGTCAGCGGGTCGGTCATGCGGTGAACTCTGCCCCACGCTCGGCCGCGCTCGCACGGGGGGACGACCCCCATCGGCCCTGCGCGCTCTCCTCAGGCGTCTCTTCGGGCGCCTCTTCAGGCGCCTCTTCGGGGGAGGAGCGGGGTGCGGGCACCGTACGGTCGTCACGCCGGACGATCCGCGCACGCGCGCGTGCCACCAGCGCGCCCAGCCGGCGCAGGAACGGCGTAGGCAGGAAGACCGCGTCCGCGGTGATCATCGCCAGGGAGAAGAACGGCAGTCCGAGGACGACCGCGATCACCGCGTGCTCGAGCATCATCACCACCAGCAGGACGTTCTTGACCCGCCGGTTGAACAGGGTGAACGGGAAGGCGACCTGCACCATGACCGTGCCGTAGGCGGCGGCCATCATGACCGTTCCGCTGGAGGACATCAGGTCGGCGAGTCCGGGCCAGGGCGAGAAGTAGTCCAGGTGGAGGGGGTAGTAGACGGCGGTGCCGTCCTGCCAGCGCGAGCCCTGGATCTTGTACCAGCCGGCCGTCGCGTAGATCAGACAGGCCTCCGCCATGATCACGAACAGGGCGCCGTTGTGCAGGACGTTGGCGATGACGTCCAGCAGCATCCGCGGCTCGGGGGACTTCACCCAGCGGCCGACGGCCCACCACAGGCCGAGCACGGCCCAGGCCGTCCACAGCAGCGCCGGAATCAGCCAGCCGTTGTCGAAGCGGCCGGTGAACGTCGCCAGGAGCAGCGCCAGGCCGAGCACTGCCCACAGGGCCGGCCCCGACCGGTCGGCGGGAACCCGCTCCCCACGCGCGCGTGCCGCCCCGGCGCGCGCCGCCCGCCGCGCGTCCAGGGACCACACCTGTCCGCACCGGGTGAAGACGAGATACAGGGACATCAGGTGCAGGACGTTGTCGCCACCGTCGCCGACGAAGACGCTGCGGTTCTGCAGCGACAGCACACCCACCATGAACAGCACGGACGCCGTCCGGGTACGCCAGCCGAGCAGCAGCGCCGCACTGGCGAGTATCGCCAGCGCGTAGCAGCACTCGAACCACGGTTGCCCGTCGGACCACAGCAGAGTCGTGAAGGCGTGGTTGTCGGCGGTCAGCTCCTTGGCAAGGTTCCAGCCCCACGGTCCGGCCGGGCCGTACAGCTCCTGGCGGTGGGGGAACTCGCGCAGCAGGAACAGCAGCCAGGTCCCGGCGAAGCCGATGCGGATCACGGCGCTCTGGTACGGCCCCAGGGCCGCCCCGGTCACACGGGCGATCCCGCGCGACAGGCTCAGGGAGAACTGGTTCACCGCACACCTCCGGCGGCCTCGTCGGGGGTCACCGTCCACCAGGGCACCACGCGGTAGACCGGCTTGTCGGACACCCGCTCACGGCTCCAGGCGGGCGGCTGCACGTTGGTGGTGCTGGAACGGACCTGCACCCGCTGGATGACGCCGTCCCGGCTGATCGGATCGCTCCGGTACAGGCGCATCACGACGATCCGGCGCACGTACTGCTCGGAGAGGGAACCGCGCGTGCCGACGGGACGGTTGTCCGCGGTGTGCGTGGCGGCGAAGAAGTCCCAGGCGCGGCGCAGCTCGTTCTGCTGGGTGTGGCTGGGCACCGGGTTGCCGTCGATGGCGGCGCCGTCCCGGGCGGACAGGTCGGTCCAGCCGGTGGTGCGCAGGCTGCCGTCCTTCATCTGCACCTCGGCCCGCACCTGGACGGCGACGTTCTGCTGCAGCGGGTTCGGGGCGAACAGCTTCCAGTTCTGCTCGAACTCCGGGTACACCCACTGCTCCACCGCCTTGCCGTGCTGCTTGGTGACCGTGTTCTCAGGGGCGAGGCTGAGAAACACCATCAGCAGATGCACACAGGCGGCAACACCCACCACCGCGAGCGCCAGCGCCGCGGCGACCTGATAGCGGGGGGAGAGGGCGGCTACCCCGGTACGGGGGGCGGGGGGCGGCGGAGTGACGTCGGACCCGGCCGCTGCGGCCGGGGGTGCGGGCACACCGGGCTCATCCGTCTGAGCCGTCGTGACTGCTGTGGCCGACGAGGCCTGGGCGTCTTTCCGCGCGGTGTGGGCCCGCCGAGCCTCGCGGTTGCTCCGGGCCGCTTGGGAAGGCAGGGCTGCAGCGACCTCTCGCCCTCCCCGCGCCACCGGGGCCGCCTGCGCGCCGTCCGCGTCGCGGGAGCCGTCGGCCGCCGCCGCATCCTCCCGGGCCGCCGCGTCCGCGTCCTCCGGGGTGTCCGCGTCGGCCGGGCGGTCGGCGTCGGCTGGGCGGTCGGCGTCGGCTGGGCGGTCGGCGTCGGCTGCGGATTCCTCCGGGAGACGCGCCCCCGCCGACCCGCTGGGCCCGAGTCGGGCCCGCGGGTCCTCGTCGTACGCGTCCATTCCGCCCCGTCCCCGTTTCGGCTCATTCGTTCGGCTCAGTGGCCCGGCTCCGTGATGCGGCGCCCGCCACGACCACCCCATGATTCACGTACGCCACTCCCGGCGTCCACGGAACGGTACTCAGCCCCGGCCACCGGGCGCAGCCCCGGGTACGGGACCCGGCCGTGGTCCTCGCCACGCCGTACGGCTCCAGCACCCCGCCGTACGCGCCCTCCCACTTCCTTGTCCACAGGCCGCCCACCGAGTTTTCCACAGCGGTTGACACCCCACACCGGCCCGGCACACCATTGATTCCGCACGGACCGAACGATCGGTCGGGAAAGGTTCACCGAAGAGCCCGAAGTCAGGGGGACCGCATGGCCACAGCAGCCGCGCAGCGCACGGCCCGCACGGAGGCGGACGGCGCACCGGACACCGTCGACACGGCGGCCTACCAGCACGCCTTCGACGCGGCCGTGGCCGCAGACGAACGCATCGAACCCCGCGACTGGATGCCCGACGCGTACCGCGCGACGCTGGTCCGGCAGATCGCGCAGCACGCCCACTCCGAGATCATCGGCATGCAGCCGGAGGCCAACTGGATCACTCGCGCGCCCTCCCTGCGGCGCAAGGCGATCCTGATGGCCAAAGTCCAGGACGAAGCCGGCCACGGCCTGTACCTGTACAGCGCGGCCGAGACCCTCGGCACCGGCCGCGACGAACTGCTGGACAAGCTGCACAGCGGCCGCCAGAAGTACTCCTCGATCTTCAACTACCCGACGCTGACCTGGGCCGACGTCGGCGCAATCGGCTGGCTGGTGGACGGCGCCGCGATCACCAACCAGGTGCCGCTGTGCCGCTGCTCCTACGGCCCGTACGCCCGCGCGATGGTGCGGATCTGCAAGGAGGAGTCCTTCCACCAGCGCCAGGGCTACGAGCTGCTGCTGGCCCTCAGCAAGGGCACCCCGGAACAGCACGCGATGGCACAGGACGCCGTCGACCGCTGGTGGTGGCCCTCGCTGATGATGTTCGGCCCGCCCGACGACGAGTCCCAGCACTCGGCACAGTCGATGGAATGGAAGATCAAGCGCCACTCCAACGACGAGCTGCGCCAGCGCTTCGTCGACATCTGCGTCCCCCAGGCCGAGTCCCTGGGCCTCACCCTCCCCGACCCGGACCTGCGGTGGAACGAGGAGCGCGGGCACCACGACTTCGGCCCGATCGACTGGACGGAGTTCTGGGAGGTCCTCAAGGGCAACGGCCCGTGCAACGAACAGCGGATCACCCAGCGCCGGCGCGCCCACACCGAGGGCGCATGGGTGCGGGAAGCGGCCGCCGCCTACGCGGCCAAACACACCGGCGGCACGGACGGCACCGGTGCGGCAGGACACGAGACAGGAGCGCAGCGAGCATGAGCACCACCGACTGGCCCCTGTGGGAGGTCTTCGTGCGCTCCCGGCGCGGCCTCTCCCACACCCACGCCGGCAGCCTGCACGCCCCCGACGCGGAACTGGCCCTGCGCAACGCCCGCGACCTGTACACCCGCCGCGGTGAGGGCGTGTCGATCTGGGTCGTACCGGCCGCCGCGATCACCGCGTCCTCGCCGGACGAGAAGGACCCGTTCTTCGAACCGGCCGCCGACAAGCCGTACCGGCACCCGACCTTCTACGAGATCCCGGAAGGGGTGAAGCACCTGTGACCGCCACCGGCCCCGCCACCGTCCCGGTGACCGCCGCGCTCGCCCTCGGCGACGACGCCCTGGTGCTCTCCCACCGGCTGGGGGAGTGGGCCGGGCACGCCCCCGTCCTGGAGGAGGAGGTCGCCCTCGCCAACATCGCCCTCGACCTGCTCGGGCAGGCGCGGGTGCTGCTGTCCCTGGCCGGTGACGAGGACGAACTGGCCTACCTGCGCGAGGAGCGGGCCTTCCGCAACCTCCAGCTGGTCGAGCAGCCGAACGGCGACTTCGCCCACACGATCGCCCGCCAGCTGTACTTCTCCACCTACCAGCACCTGCTCTACGCCGAACTGACCGCAGGCGACGGCCCGTTCGCACCCCTCGCCGCGAAGGCGGTCAAGGAGGTCGCCTACCACCGCGACCACGCCGAGCAGTGGACGCTCCGCCTCGGTGACGGCACGGAGACCAGCCACGAGCGGATGCGCCGCGCCTGCGAGGCGCTGTGGAGGTTCACCGGTGAGCTGTTCCAGCCGGTGGAGGGCCTCGACGCCGACTGGGCCGGCCTGGACGCACGCTGGCAGGAATCCGTCGCAGACGTCCTCACCCGTGCGACCCTCCCCCTCCCCGAGGGCCCGCGCACCGGCGCCTGGTCGGCCGGTGCCGGCCGGCAGGGCCTGCACACCGAGCCGTTCGGACGGATGCTCGCCGAGATGCAGCATCTGCACCGCAGCCACCCGGGGGCGTCATGGTGACCGCCACCGCCCTGGAAGCGGAGCTGCTGGAGCTGGCCGGCTCGGTCCCCGACCCCGAACTGCCGGTGCTCACGCTCCAGGAGCTGGGAGTGGTACGCGCGGTACGCCTCCTCGGCAGCGACACGGTCGAGGTCGATCTGACCCCCACCTACACCGGTTGCCCCGCCATCGAGGCGATGAGCGTGGACATCGAACGGGTGCTGCGGGCCCACGGCATGCGCGAGGTCACAGTCCGCACGGTGCTCGCACCGGCCTGGACGACCGACGACATCAGCCCCGAAGGCCGCTCCAAACTCCGGGAGTTCGGCATCGCTCCCCCGCGCGTGCACAGCGCCCCCGGCCCGGTTCCGCTGACCCTCGGCCCGACGCGCACGCACCAGACGCAGGCCGAACCGGTCCGCTGCCCGCACTGCGGATCCGCCGACACCGAGCTGCTGAGCAGGTTCTCCTCCACCGCGTGCAAGGCCCTGCGCCGCTGCCTCGCCTGCCGTGAACCGTTCGACCACTTCAAGGAGTTGTGATGGCACGCTTCCACCCGCTCCCGGTGGCCGCGGTCGACCGGATCACCGACGACTCCGTCGCCCTGACCTTCACCGTCCCGCCCGGACTGCGCGAGGAGTACCGGCACGCGGCCGGCCAGCACCTGGCGCTGCGCCGACGGGTCGACGGCACCGAGATCCGGCGCACGTACTCGATCTGCTCCCCCGCGCCCGACCCGGCCGGCGCGGGCCCGGACAGCCTGACAGTGGGCGTGCGGCTGGTGGACGGAGGGGCTTTCTCCACCTACGCGCTGAAGGAGATCAACGTCGGCGACGAGCTGGAGGTGATGACCCCGGCCGGTCGCTTCACCCTGGAACCGGCGCCGGGGCTGTACGCGGCGGTCGTCGGCGGCAGCGGCATCACCCCGGTGCTGTCCATCGTCGCCACACTGCTGGCACGCGAGCCGGCGTCCCGGTTCTGCCTGATACGCAGCGACCGCACGGCCGCCTCGACGATGTTCCTGGAGGAGGTCGCCGACCTGAAGGACCGCTACCCCGAGCGGCTTCAGCTGGTGACCGTGCTCTCCCGCGAGGAGCAGCAGGCGGGCCTGCCGTCCGGCCGGCTCGACCGGGAGCGGCTCACCGGACTGCTGCCCGCGCTGCTGCCGGTCGGCGACGTCACGGGCTGGTTCCTGTGCGGGCCGTTCGGACTGGTGCAGGGCGCGGAGAAGGCGCTGCGCGAGCTGGGCGTGGACCGGTCCCGTATCCACCAGGAGATCTTCCATGTGGACGCGGGCTCGCCGCCGGCCGCCGCCACCGGGACGCCCGCCCACAGCACGGTCATCGCCCGGCTCGACGGGCGCGGTGGCACCTGGCCGGTGCGGGAGGGCGAGTCCCTGCTGGAGACGGTCCTGCGCAACCGCCCCGACGCGCCCTACGCCTGTAAGGGCGGGGTGTGCGGGACATGCCGCGCCTTCCTGGTCTCGGGCGAGGTCCGCATGGACCGCAATTTCGCACTGGAGACGGAGGAGACGGAAGCCGGATATGTACTGGCCTGCCAGTCGCATCCGCTGACGGAGCAGGTGGAGCTGGACTTCGACCGCTGAGGCCTGCACGGGGCCGACTCGGCTTGGGGTGGGGAGGGGGGAGGGGAGGGAGGCCCCCAGGAACACAGCGGCTCCGCACCGTTCCCTTCTCCTAGAACCTGTTCTATCTTGACGCCCCGTCAGGTGACCGCACCGTCGGAGGGATAGGCCGTGGACTTCACCTTCACCGAGGAGCAGCGGGCGGCGGCCGAGGCGGCGCGCGGGGTGTTCGCCGACGTGGTGCCGGACGCGGTGCCCAGCCCGGCGCTCACCACCGGAGCCGTGGCCGAGGGCTTCGACCGTCGGCTGTGGTCCCGGCTGGCCGAGGCGGACCTGCTGAGTCTGCTGCTCGACGAGGCACACGGCGGTTCCGGTCTGGACGCGATCGCGCTGTGCCTGGTGCTGCGTGAGTCCGCCAAGGTTCTCGCCCGGGTGCCGCTGCTGGAGCACAGCGCGGCGGCAGCGGCCGTACAGGCCTATGGCGGTGCGGAGTTGGCGGAACGCCTCCTGGCTCCGGCCGGACGGGGCGAACTGGTGCTGACCGTCGCGGCGAACGGCCGCAGTGGCCACGACCCGGCCGAACTGGCCGTGGGCGCAGGGCGGGAGGGCTCGGCCTGGGTGCTGGACGGGGTGCAGACGGCGGTGCCGTGGGCGTACGACGCGGACCTCGTCGTCGTACCGGCCCACGTCGAGGGCACGGCCGCCGACCGGACCGTCCTCGCGCTGGTACCGCGCGAGCGGGACGGGGTGGTCCTCGCCGAGCAGGTGTCCACCAGCGGGGAGCGGCTGGCCGAAGTGCGGCTCGCGTCGGTACGGATCGAGGCGGGCGAGGTCATCGAGGCCGACGGCGCCTGGGCGTGGCTGTATGGGCTGCTGGCCACCGGCACCTGCGCGCTGGCGCTCGGTCTGGGCGAGCGGGTGCTGCGCATGACCGCCGAGTACACCGGCAAGCGGGAGCAGTTCGGGTATCCGATCGCGACCTTCCAGGCGGTGGCCGTACAGGCCGCAGACCGGTACGTCGATCTGCGCGCCATGGAGGCCACGCTCTGGCAGGCCGCCTGGCGGATCGCCTCCGGGGCACCGGGGGCGCTGCCGGTGGCCGGGGATGTCGCGGTGGCGAAGATCTGGGCGGCGGAGGGGGTACGCCGGGTGGTGCAGACGGCGCAGCATCTGCACGGCGGGTTCGGGGCCGACACCGACTACCCGCTGCACCGCTATCACGCCTGGGCCAAGCACCTGGAGCTGGCGCTCGGCCCGGCTGCGGCGCACGAGGAGAGCCTCGGGGACCTGCTGGCCGCCCATCCGCTGGGCTGACCCCGCGGCCCCGCGGCTCTGGGGCGCCGGGGCGCCGGGGCGCCGGGGCGGGCTACAACACGAAGGCGGGCCGGAACCCGAGGCGGGCTACAACACCGAGCCCGGCGACCGCCAGGACGAGCTACAGCACCAGGCCCGGCCCGCCGTCGTCTGTGATCACCGGGCGGCCCGCGGCCTGCCAGACCTGCATGCCTCCGTCGACGTTCACCGCGTCGATGCCCTGCTGGACCAGGTACATGGTGACCTGCGCCGAGCGGCCGCCGGAGCGGCAGATGACGTGGACGCGGCCGTCCTGCGGGGCGGCGTCGGTCAGCTCTCCGTAGCGGGCCACGAACTCGCTGATGGGGATGTGCAGTGCTCCCTCGGCGTGGCCCGCCTGCCACTCGTCGTCCTCGCGGACGTCCAGCAGGAAGTCACCGTCCTTGAGGTCCGTGATCTCGACCGTGGGCACACGAGCTGCGAAATTCATGTCCCCGACGCTACCCGAAGGTCCCGCGGGCGTCCGGAACCGCGGTGCGGCTCAGTCCCGCCCCTGCAGGGCCGCCAGTTCCGCCTCCCGCTGGGCGATGTCGGCGCGCAGCCTGTCGGCGATCTCGTCGAGCAGCCCGTCGGGGTCGTCCGGGGCGAGCCGGAGCATGCCGGCGATCGCGCCCTCCTCCAGTTCGCGGGCGACGAGGGTGAGCATCTCCTTGCGCTGGGCGAGCCATTCGAGGCGGGCGTACAGCTCCTCGGCGGGGCTCGGTCGCCGCTCGGGCGGTACCGGGCCGGCGGCCCACTCCTCGGCCAGCTCCTTCAGCAGTGCCTCGTCACCGCGGGCGTAGGCCGCGTTGAGGCGGGTGAGGAATTCCTCACGCCGGCGGCGTTCCTCTTCCTCCTGTGCGAGGTCGGGGTGGGACTTGCGGGCCAGCTCGCGGTAGAGCTTGCGGGCCTCCTCGCTGGGCCGCACCCGCTGCGGGGGCCGTACGGCCTGGCCGGTCAGCATGGCGGCGGCTTCCGGGAACAGGCCGTGGCCGTCCATCCAGCCGTGCAGCAGTTCCTCCACGCCGGGGATCGGCATCACCCGGGCGCGGGCCTCCTCGGCGCGGCGGATGTCCTCCGGGTCACCGGTGCGGGCGGCCTTCGCCTCGGCGATCTCGGCGTCCAGCTCCTCGATGCGGGCGTAGAGCGGGCCGAGTCTCTGTTCGTGCAGCCGGGAGAAGTTCTCGACCTCGACACGGAACGTCTCGACGGCGATCTCGTACTCGATCAACGCCTGCTCGGCGGCCCGTACGGCCCGCTCGAGCCGTTCCTCGGGCCGCGGGGCCTGATCGGCTTCCGGGGTCGTCACGCGACCAGGGTAGGCGATGCGGCCCCGTGTCCCTCGGGGAGATGCGGTTCCGCCCTCTGAGCCCCTCAGTCAGGCCTCAGACTCCCAGCTCAGCCGCGATCCGCCCCTCCCGGATTCCCTTGACCAGTTCGGTGTGGTCCGCCTCCGTGCGGTCGGCGTAGGTGACGGCGAAGGTGGCTGTCGCCTCGTCCAGTTCCTCGTTCTTGCCGCAGTACCCGGCGATCAGCCGTGGGTCGGCGCTGTGGGAGTGGGCGCGGGCCAGCAGGGCGCCGGTCATGCGGCCGTAGTCGTCGATCTGGTCGGCGGCGAGGGCGGCGGGGTCCACGCTGCCCTTGCGGTTGCGGAACTGGCGCACCTGGAAGGGGCGCCCGTCGACGGTCGTCCAGCCGAGCAGGATGTCGCTGACGACCTGCATGCGCTTCTGCCCGAGGACCACCCGGCGGCCCTCGTGCTGCGCCGGGGGCGCCTCGAACCCGGCCGTGGCCAGGTGCGGGACGAGCGCGGAGGGCCGGGCCTCTTTCGCCTGGAGCACCAGCGGCTGCTCACGGTGGTCGAGGAGCAGCACGACGTAGGAGCGGGTGCCGACGCTGCCGGTGCCGACGACCCGGAAGGCCACGTCGTGCACCGCGTGCCGGGCGAGCAGGGGATGCCGGTCCTCGGACAGGGTCGTCAGGTACTCCTCCAGGGACGCGGCGACGGCGTGGGCCTCGGCGTCGGGGATGCGGCGCAGGACCGGTGAGGCGTCCACGAACCGGCGTCCGCCGTCCGCCGCCGCCTCGGTCGACTTCGCCGCGAACCGGCCGCTGGTGTTGGCGCGGGCCTTCTCCGAGACGCGCTGCAGGGTGCCGAGCAGGTCGTGGGCGTCGGTGTGGGAGACCAGTTCCTCGTCGGCGATGGCGTTCCAGGCGTCGAGGACGGGCAGCTTGGCCAGCAGCCGCATGGTGCGGCGGTAGGCGCCGACCGCGTCGCGTGCGGCCGCGCGGCAGGTGTCCTCGTCGGCGCCGGCTTCCCGCCCGGCGAGCACCAGGGAGGCCGCGAGCCGCTTCAGGTCCCACTCCCAGGGGCCGTGCACGGTCTCGTCGAAGTCGTTCAGGTCGATGACGAGGTCACCGCGGGCGTCGCCGTACAGGCCGAAGTTGGCCGCGTGGGCGTCTCCGCATATCTGGGCGCCGATGCCGGTCATGGGCGTGCGGGCCAGGTCGTGGGCCATGAGTCCGGCCGAGCCGCGCAGGAAGGCGAACGGGGTGGCCGCCATGCGGCCGACGCGGATGGGGGTCAGCTCCGGGATCCGGCCGGCGTTGGAGGCGGTGACCGCGCTCACCGCGTCGGGGCGGGAGGTGTCCAGGTCGAGCATGCGGTGCGCGGCGCGCGGCACGCTGGTCCGCAGCGCCTTGCCCTCCTCCTTGGGTGAGCCCTGCCGCGGCCACTGGGCGAATCCGCGCACCCGCGGCAGCCGGCGCATCTGCCCGTCCGCGATCACTTCCCCACCGGTTCCGGTCACCGCGACCGCCTCCCCCACGCCCTTCGGCACGAACATCAACTCGTGCAGACCGTACAACCGGCGTGCGGAACGCGTCAGGCCCTGTGGACAACGAGCTGTGGACGACGAGCTGTGGACAACCCGGCGCCGGCGGCGAGCCGGCGGGAGAGCTTCCTCACATCGGAAGGAGCTGGGGATACGACCACGGGCCGTACATGTGGGCGCATATACGACTACGGGCCCACCGTTTTCACGATGGGCCCGTAGCCTCTCTGTGCGCGAGGGGGGAGTTGAACCCCCACGCCCTTGCGGGCACTGGAACCTGAATCCAGCGCGTCTGCCTATTCCGCCACCCGCGCATTGGGTGTGTCTTCCGGTCCCGTCCCTTTCGGGCCGGCCCCTTCCGACATCCAGAACATTAGCACGTCGTATGGGGTGGGTTCACATCCCTTTCCGCCCGCCGCCCGGCGGCACCGCACCGCCGCCACACCCCCGGCCCCCTGCCTCCGCACCCGCCGCCACCGCGGCCCCGGCCCTGCCTCCGCACCCGCCGTCACCCCGGCCCCGGCCGCCGCCTCTGCCCCCGTCCGCGTATCAGGGAGACCTGTTTCACGTATCAACCTCGTACCGGTCCCGGGCATCTCCCCAGGAGGCGGGCCGGGTCCACAGCCGGGTGCGGGACACTGGTCTTCGCCCGCCTCTACGATCCATGGCAGCAGGAGTGCGCGCCGGGAGTTCGAAGGGGAGTCGCTGGGGGAACCGGCTGATTGCCGGGCGCGTAGATACGATCAGTAAGCAGTACCAGCACAACCGGGCAAGGCAGCGCACACAGCAGGGCAAGGCAACGGCAGGGACGGAGGAGGTGCCCCATGGGAGTCCTGAAGAAGTTCGAGCAGCGTCTCGAAGGTCTGGTGAACGGCACCTTCGCCAAGGTCTTCAAGTCCGAGGTGCAGCCCGTGGAGATCGCCGGCGCGCTCCAGCGCGAGTGCGACAACAACGCCACGATCTGGAACCGCGACCGGACCGTCGTACCGAACGACTTCATCGTGGAGCTGAGCGCGCCGGACTACGAGCGCCTCAGCCCCTACTCCGGGCAGCTCGGTGACGAGCTGGCCGGCATGGTGCGCGACTACGCCAAGCAGCAGCGTTACACCTTCATGGGCCCGATCAAGGTCAACCTGGAGAAGGCCGACGACCTGGACACCGGCCTGTACCGGGTGCGCTCGCGCACTCTCGCCTCCTCCAGCAGCCAGCAGGCTCCGGCGGCCCCGGCCCCCGGCCGCCCCGCGCAGGGCGGCCCGGGCGGCGGCTACGGCTACCCGCCGAACGCGCCCGCCGGAGCGCCCCCGATGCCGTCCGCGCCGCCGCCCGGCGCCCGCCCCGGCGGCTACGGTTACCCCCAGCCCGCCACCCAGCGGCCCGCGGCCGCCCCGATGAGCGGCGGGCACACCCGCTACTGGATCGAGATCAACGGCACCCGCCACCAGATCTCCCGCGCGACCCTGGTGATGGGCCGCAGCACCGACACCGACGTGCGGATCGACGACCCCGGCGTCTCCCGCCGGCACTGCGAGATCCGGACCGGAACGCCCTCGACGATCCAGGATCTCGGCTCCACCAACGGCATCGTGGTGGACGGGCAGCACACCACCCGCGCTACGCTCCGCGACGGCTCGCGGATCGTCGTGGGCAGCACCACCGTTATCTATAGGCAAGCCGAAGGGTGAAGCGGGGGCAATGTCAGAGCTGACCCTCACGGTCATGCGGCTGGGTTTCCTGGCCGTACTGTGGCTGTTCGTGATCGTGGCCGTGCAGGTCATCCGGAGCGACCTGTTCGGTACGCGCGTCACCCAGCGCGGATCGCGTAGGGAGGCCGGCCGCCAGCAGCAGGCGCCCCGGCAGCAGGCCGCCGCGCCCCCGCAGCAGCGAGGGCAGCAGCGTGGCCAGCAGGGCGGCGGCCGGCGCGGCCGCAACGCCCCCAGCAAGCTGGTCGTGACGGAAGGCACACTGACCGGCACCACGGTCGCGCTGCAGGGCCAGACGATCACCCTGGGCCGGGCACACGACTCCACGATCGTGCTGGACGACGACTACGCCTCCAGCCGCCATGCCAGGATCTATCCGGACCGCGACGGTCAGTGGATCGTCGAGGACCTGGGCTCCACCAACGGCACCTACCTGGACCGGTCCCGGCTGACGACTCCCACGCCGATCCCGCTGGGCGCGCCGATCCGCATCGGCAAGACCGTCATCGAGCTGCGGAAGTAGTACGACAATGAGCGAGCGGAGCGAGCACGCAGCGGCAGGCCGCACCCTGGTCTCCGGCGCGCTCCCGACCGGAGGGTGGGCAGTGTGGCTCGACACGACCGGCTGCATTCGGAGCCGACGGGCGAGGTGCGCATGAGTCTGTCACTGCGCTTTGCCGCCGGATCGCACGAAGGCATGATCCGCGGGCACAACGAGGACTCCGGTTACGCCGGTCCGCGGCTGCTCGCGATCGCCGACGGCATGGGCGGCCAGGCCGCCGGCGAGGTCGCCTCCTCCGAAGTGATCTCCACCCTGGTCACGCTCGACGACGACGTGCCCGGCTCCGACCTCCTCACCTCACTCGGCACGGCCGTGCAGCACGCCAACGACCAGCTGCGCTCCATGGTCGCGGAGGACCCCCAGCTCGAAGGCATGGGGACGACCCTGACGGCACTGCTGTGGACCGGGCAGCGGCTCGGTCTGGTGCACGTCGGTGACTCGCGGGCCTATCTGCTGCGGGACGGCGTCCTCACCCAGATCACCCAGGACCACACCTGGGTGCAGCGGCTCGTCGACGAGGGCCGGATCACCGAGGAGGAGGCGACCACGCATCCGCAGCGGTCCCTCCTCATGCGCGCCGTCGGCAGCAGCGACCACGTCGAGCCCGACCTGTCGATCCGCGAGGTCCGGGCCGGCGACCGCTATCTGATCTGCTCCGACGGGCTGTCCACCGTCGTCTCCCACCAGACGATCGAGGAGACCCTCGCCAGCTACCAGGGTCCGCAGGAGACCGTGCAGGAGCTGATCCAGCTCGCGCTGCGCGGCGGCGGCCCCGACAACATCACCGTCATCGTCGCCGACGTCCTCGACCTGGACACCGGCGACACCATGGCCGGGCAGCTGTCCGACCAGCCGGTCGTGGTCGGCGCGGTCGCCGAGAACCAGCACCACCTGCACGACAACGGCATCATGCAGACCCCGGCCGGCCGCGCCTCCCACCTGGGCCGGCAGCAGCACGGGCACGGCGGCGGCGAGTTCGGCCCGCCGGGCTCCGGCGACACCACCGGGTACATCCCGAACGGCAGCTTCGGCGACTACGCCGACGGCGACTTCACCAAGCCGCGCGGCGGGCGCAAGTGGCTGAAGAGATCCCTCTACGGCGTCCTCGCCCTCGCCGTCATCGGCGGTGGCCTCTACGGCGGCTACCGCTGGACGCAGACGCAGTACTACGTCGGCGCCAAGGGCGAGCACGTGGCGCTGTACCGGGGGATCAGCCAGGACCTGGCCTGGGTGTCGCTGTCGAAGGTGGAGAAGGACCATCCGGAGATCGAACTCAAGTACCTGCCGCCCTACCAGCAGAAGCAGGTGAAGGCCACGATCGCCGCGGGCGGTCTGCAGCAGGCCCAGGCGAAGATCGAGGCACTGTCCGTGCAGGCCTCCGCGTGCAGGAAGCACGCGGAGCGCCAGGCCGCCGAGTCCGAGCGGAACGCGAAGACGGGGCAGGGCGAGGCCGGAGGCACCACGGGAACCACCCGTACCGCCTTCACGTCCAAGGCATCACCGACGCCGACCCCGTCGTCGGGTGCGTCCAAGACGCCCCCGGCATCGCCGTCGAAGCCCCCGTCCACGTCCCACACTCCGAATCCCGGCCCGAGCCTCTCCGAGGATGAGCAGAAGGTCGTCGATCAGTGCGGCAAGCAGTAGCCGAGCCGCGAGAGGCCCCGTCACACGATGAGCAGTACGACTAACTCGCCGACGCACCACACGTCCACGATCGGCGCCATCGGTGCGCCGAGCCGCCGCAACACCGAGCTGGCCCTGCTGGTCTTCGCCGTGGCCATCCCGGTCTTCGCCTACGCCAACGTGGGCCTGGCCATCAGCAGCAAGGTGCCCGCCGGGCTGCTGGAGTACGGCCTCGGTCTCGGCCTGCTGGCCGGCGTCGCCCACCTCGCCGTGCGGAAGTTCGCGCCGTACGCCGACCCGCTGCTGCTGCCGCTGGCGACCCTGCTCAACGGGCTCGGGCTCGTCGTGATCTGGCGGCTGGACCAGTCGAAGCTGCTGCAGTCGCTGAAGGGCTACGCCCCGGCCGCGCCCCGTCAGCTGCTGTACAGCGCCCTGGGCATCGCCCTGTTCGCCGCGGTGCTGATCTTCCTGAAGGACCACCGGGTCCTGCAGCGCTACACCTACATCTCGATGTTCTGCGCCCTGGTCCTGCTGATCCTGCCGCTGGTGCCGGGCCTCGGGGCCGACATCTACGGCGCCAAGATCTGGATCCGGGTCCCCGGCCTGGGCTCCCTGCAGCCGGGCGAGTTCGCCAAGATCGTCCTCGCGGTCTTCTTCGCCGGTTACCTGATGGTGAAGCGCGACGCGCTGGCCCTCGCCAGCCGCCGCTTCATGGGCCTGTACCTGCCGCGCGGCCGTGACCTCGGCCCGATCCTGGTCGTCTGGGCGATCTCGATCCTCATCCTGGTCTTCGAGACCGACCTCGGCACGTCGCTGCTGTTCTTCGGCATGTTCGTGATCATGTTGTACGTCGCCACCGAACGGACCAGCTGGATCGTCTTCGGTCTGCTGATGTCCGCGGTCGGTGCCGTCGGCGTGGCGAGCTTCGAATCGCACATCAAGACGCGTGTGCAGGCCTGGCTCGACCCGATGCGCGAGTACCAGCTCAGCCGCCAGATCACCCACGACGGTTTCATCCACTCCGACCAGCTGCAGCAGTCCCTGTGGGCGTTCGGCTCCGGCGGCACCCTTGGCACCGGCTGGGGCCAGGGACACTCGGACCTGATCAAGTTCGCCGCCAACTCCGACTTCGTCTTCGCGACCTTCGGCGAGGAGCTGGGCCTGGCGGGCATCATGGCGATGCTGCTGATCTACGGCCTGATCGTGGAGCGTGGCCTGCGCACCGCCCTCGCCGCCCGCGACCCGTTCGGCAAGCTGCTCGCCGTCGGCCTGTCCGGCGCCTTCGCCCTGCAGGTGTTCGTCGTGGCCGGCGGTGTGATGGGGCTCATCCCGCTGACCGGTATGACGATGCCGTTCGTCGCGTACGGCGGTTCGTCCGTGCTGGCCAACTGGGCACTGATCGGGATCCTGATCCGCATCAGCGACACGGCCCGCCGCCCGGCGCCCACCCCCGCGACGAACCCCGACGCCGAGATGACCCAGGTGGTCCGCCCCGGCGGCGCCGGTTCCGTCGAGTGATCCTGATCACCCATATCAAGATCGTTGTGCTGCGGGTCACCCACTAGAGTGACGGACGACCATCCCCGTCCCGTGATCACGGGATGGGACGACCGACACACATGGGGGATCTCATGCTTCGCATGGGTACGCGCGGCAAGCGCCTCGCGGTGGGCGCGGCCGCCGCGCTCGGCGCCGCACTGTTCACGGTGACCAGCGCCACGAGCGCGCAGGCGGCCGGGGCGTACGGGGGCAGCTGGAACACGGACAACGTCAAGATCCGCAAGGGGCCGAGCACCGACATGCCGGTCGTGGACCGCGCGTACAAGGGCGACGGCGCCTTCGTGAAGTGCTGGGTCCGCGGTGAGGGCGTCTACGGCGACAACCTCTGGTGGTACGTGAAGGACAACAGCTCCAGCGCGAACGTCTGGGGCTACACGTCCGACTACTACTTCAACGTGGCCAGCGGCAACCCGCCGAAGTGCTGAACGGCCCCTCGGCGCGTTCCTGACGGACGGCTTCCGGGACCGGCACCTGCCGGAACCGGAAGCCGTCCGTCGTTTCCGGAACCCGTCATGCCGCCGGTGCGTCTACTGATCAGTCGCTGTGGACGGCATGCCCGGGCCACACAGCCGCTGCCTCTAAACTGTGGGCGGCCAAGGATGAGCGCCAGGACCATCGGCACCGAGAGACTGAAGCAACAGGCGCACCTGTTAGCTTGTGGAAAGGCCGGATGTGAACAAGCCACTGCGCCGAATCGCGATCTTCTGCGGACTTCTCGTCCTGGCGCTGTTGATCCGCGACAACTGGCTTCAGTACGTCCAGGCCGACAAACTGCGCGCCGACCCGGACAACCGCCGCGTGAACATCGAGCGGTACGCGCATCAGCGGGGCGACATCATCGTCGACGGCGACCCCATAACCGGCTCGGTCGAGACCAAGCACGGCGACTTCAAGTACAAGCGCACCTACAAGAACGGCCCCATGTGGGCCCCGGTCACCGGCTACTCCTCGCAGGCCTTCAACAGCAGCTTCCTCGAGGGCGTCGAGGACGGCATCCTCACCGGCAACGACGACCGGCTCTTCTTCCGCAAGACGCTGGACATGGTCACCGGCAAGCAGCAGCAGGGCGGCAACGTCGTCACCACGCTGAGCGCGGCCGCGCAGAAGGCGGCGTACGACGGGCTGTCCAAGCAGGGCGGCAAGGGCGCGGTCGTCGCCCTGGAGCCGTCCACCGGCAAGATCCTGGCGCTGGCCTCCTACCCGTCGTACGACCCCTCGTCCTTCGCGGGCAACTCCACCGACACGGACGCCAAGGCCTGGAACAGCCTCCAGAAGAAGAACAACCCGGCGGACCCGATGCTGAACCGGGCGCTGCGCGAGACCTACCCGCCGGGCTCCACCTTCAAGGTGGTCACCGCGGCGGCGGCGCTGGAGAACGGGCTGTACAAGTCGGACACCGAGCAGACGAACTCGCCGCTGCCGTGGATCATGCCGGGTACGACGACCCCGTTGAAGAACGAGGGCAACATCCCCTGCCGGAACGCCACCCTGCGGGAGGCGCTGCGCTGGTCCTGCAACTCGGTCTTCGGCAAGATCGGCTCCGACCTCGGCAACGACAAGATGCTGGCGGAGGCGAAGAAGTTCGGCTTCACCTCCGAGCAGTTCATCCCGGTCCGCGCCTACGCGTCGACGTTCTCCGACGGCATGAACCAGTCGCAGACCGCGCTGTCCTCCATCGGCCAGTACAACACCGCCGCGACGCCGCTGCAGATGGCCATGGTCGCCTCGGCGGTCGCCAACGACGGCAAGCTGATGAAGCCGTACATGGTCGACACGCTGCAGTCCTCCAACCTCGACCCGGTCGAGAAGACCGAGCCGAAGGAGATGAGCCGGCCGCTGTCGCCGGCCAACGCGCAGATCCTGCAGGACATGATGGAGACGGTCGTCAAGCAGGGCACCGGTACGAGGGCGCAGATCCCGAACGTCACCGTGGGCGGCAAGACCGGTACCGCGCAGCACGGCGTGGCGAACAGCGCCAACCCGTACGCGTGGTTCATCTCCTACGCCAAGCTGCCCGACGGCAGTTCGCCGGTCGCCGTGGCCGTGGTGATCGAGGACGAGAGCGCCCACCGCGACGACATCTCCGGTGGCGGTCTGGCGGCGCCGATCGCGAAGAACGTCATGCAGGCGGTCATCAACTCCAAGAAGTGACGGCGCCTGCCTCAGGGAGTGACACCCGTCACGTCTCCTTCACATCGCCGCACGTTGTGATACCGGTCCTGTATCGGGTTGCGGGCTTGGCCAGGTCACACAAAGCGAGCCGGGTACGGTAGGCCCGGACGGCAGCCTCCGGCCGCACACGACACGTGGGCGGCCGAGACCGACGGAGAGGGCTGGTAGGGAACTATGGAAGAGCCGCGTCGCCTCGGCGGCCGGTACGAGCTGGGCCAGGTGCTCGGCCGTGGTGGCATGGCGGAGGTCTACCTCGCGCATGACACCCGGCTCGGCCGCACCGTGGCGGTGAAGACGCTGCGCGCGGACCTCGCGCGTGATCCGTCCTTCCAGGCCCGGTTCCGCCGGGAGGCCCAGTCGGCCGCCTCGCTCAACCATCCCGCGATCGTCGCGGTCTACGACACGGGCGAGGACTACATCGACGGGGTCTCGATCCCGTACATCGTCATGGAGTACGTAGACGGCTCCACGCTCCGCGAGCTGCTCCACTCCGGCCGCAAACTCCTGCCCGAGCGTGCGATGGAAATGACCATCGGCATCCTCCAGGGCCTGGAGTACGCCCACCGCAACGGCATCGTCCACCGTGACATCAAGCCGGCCAACGTCATGCTGACCCGCAACGGCCAGGTCAAGGTGATGGACTTCGGCATCGCCCGCGCCATGGGCGACGCCGGCATGACCATGACCCAGACGGCGGCGGTGATCGGCACGGCCCAGTACCTGTCGCCGGAGCAGGCGAAGGGCGAGCAGGTCGACGCGAGGTCGGACCTGTACTCGACCGGCTGCCTGCTCTACGAGCTGCTGACGGTACGGCCCCCCTTCGTGGGCGACTCCCCGGTGGCGGTGGCCTACCAGCACGTCCGGGAAGAGCCCCAGCCCCCGTCGGTCTTCGACCCGGAGATCACCCCCGAGATGGACGCCATCGTCCTGAAGGCGCTGGTCAAGGACCCGAACTACCGCTATCAGTCGGCCGACGAGATGCGCGCCGACATCGAGGCCTGCCTGGACGGCCAGCCGGTCGCGGCGACGGCCGCGATGGGTGCGGTGGGCTACGGCGGCTACCCCGACGACCAGCCGACCACGGCCCTGCGCCCCGACGCCGGCGCGGGCGCCACGAGCATGCTCCCGCCGATGAACCCGGACGACGGCGGCTACGGCTACGACGACGGCTCCGGCCGCCGCGGCCGGCAGCAGAAGAAGTCCAGCACCTCCACGATCCTCCTGGTGGTCGCGGGCATCCTCGTCCTGATCGGCGCGATCCTGATCGGGAAGTGGGTGGCGAGCGGCGGCAACACCGGGGACGGCAAGGTGCCGGTGCCGAACTTCGTCGGCCAGCCCGAGGGCACGGCCAGGAAGATGGCAGAGAACGTCGACCTGAAGGTCAGAACCTCCGCCAAGCCCTGCAACGATCAGCCCAAGGGCAACGTCTGCTCGCAGAACCCCGACAAGAACACCAAGGTCGACAAGAACAGCAGCGTCGACCTGGTGATCTCGACGGGCGCCCCCAAGGTCCTCGTACCGGACGTCCGCGGCGCCCCGTTCTCCGACGCTGAGTCCCAGCTGAAGGAGAAGGGGTTCAACGTCGTGAAGCAGACCCAGGAGTCGGACCGGACGCCCGACGTGGTCATCGACCAGAACCCGAAGGGCGGCGCGAGCAGGCAGAAGGGCACCACGATCACCCTCACGGTCGCCAAGCCCGTGGAGAAGGTCACCATCCCCGCCGATCTCGTCGGCAAGTCCTGCGACGACGCGAAGGCTGAGCTGCAGACCTTGGGCCTGTCCGCCACCTGCGCCGACACCCCCACTCCCAACCAGGACGACGACGGCAAGGTCCTTTCGACCAACCCGCAGGCGAACCAGCAGGTGCCCAAGAACTCGGCGGTCACCCTCAACGTCGGCAAGTTCCAGGGCGGCCAGCAGACACAGGGACAGGTACCGAACGTCACCGGGAAGACCCTGAAGGAGGCCGAGCAGATCCTTCAGCAGAACGGCTACACGAACATCCAGGTCAACGGACCGAACGACGACAAGGCCCGGGTCCTCCAGCAGAACCCGCCGGCCGGAACCCAGGCCGATCCGAGTAACACCCAGATCGTCCTGAACACCTTCGACTTCGGAGGCGGCGGGAACGACAACGGCGGCATCCTCGGCGGCAACACCGGCTGACCGGACACCGCACTTCGCTGTCACGACGGCCCCGGGGTTCTTCGGAACCCCGGGGCCGTCGTCACTCGTGGCGACCCCGGTGAAGGAACTACCACCAAGGTCGCCGGCGACTCCGGGACATCACCGCGACAGCTCCTTCGGCGGCGTCCGCTTGCCGTCCACCTTCTCCACCCGGATTAGTTCGCCCCACACCACGTAGCGGTACTCCGAGGTGTAGACGGGCGTGCAGGTCGTCAGGGTGATGTAGTGGCCCGGCTTCTTCTTGCCGGACTCCTTCGGGACCGGGGAGAGGACCTTGACGTTGTACTTCGAGGTCTCCGACAGGACCGAGTAGACCTTGTAGACGTACCAGTCGTCCCGCGTCTCGAAGACGATCGGGTCGCCCTTCCTGATCTTGTCGATGTTGTGGAACTTCGCGCCGTGACCGTCGCGGTGGGCGGCGAGGGCGAAGTTGCCGGTCTTGCCGGTCATGGGGAGGGTCGCCCTGACCGGGTCCGTGTAGTAGCCGGCCACGCCGTCGTTGAGGACGTCCACGCCCGTGCCCTTCTCGACCAGGACCTCGCCGTTCCGCATCGACGGCACATGCAGGAACCCGATGCCGTCCTTGGTGTCCAGCGCACCCGGACCGGAGTCCGCCGCACGGGCCCAGTGTTCGCGGACCTGGTCGGCCCGCTTGTCCGCCTTGCGATCCGCTATCACGTTCGTCCACCACAGGGAGTAGACGACGAACAGGGCCAGCAACAGGCCTGCTGTGATGAGGAGTTCACCGAGAACGCTGACCGCCGTGGCGACGCGGCCGGGACGCCGGCCGCGCGGGGCGGGATTCGGATCGGACGCGTCCGTGTGTTCTTCGGTGTCGTCGGCGGTCGCTGCCACAGTTCCTTGCCCTTACTCGCTTCGGCCCTACGATGCCCTACTCGATGAGCGCGTCCGGCTTGCCCTTGCTGCGCGGGCGTTCCTCGACCATCTTGCCCCAGACGATCAGCCGGTACTTGCTCGTGAACTCCGGCGTGCAGGTGGTGAGGGTGATGTAGCGGCCCGGTTCGGTGAAACCCGAGCCCCTCGGAATGGGGTTCAGCACGCTGGTGTTGGACGGCGACGTCACCGGCAGAGTCGACGTCACCTTGTACACGAAGTACGTGTCCTGTGTCTCGACCACGACCGCGTCGCCGGTCTGGAGCTTGTTGATGTACCGGAACGGCTCACCGTGCGTGTTGCGGTGGGCGGCGAGTCCGAAGTTGCCGGTCTTGTCACCGGGCATCGCCGTCTTCAGCGGGGCCTCGCCGTAGTGCCCGACCATGCCCTTGTCGAGCACCTCCCGGTTGCTGACGCCCTCGGCTATCGGTGCGACCACGTCCAGCTTGGGGATGTGCAGGATGGCGAAGCCCTGCCCCGGCGCGAAGACACCCGGATTGCGCTTGCCGCTGGCCCAGTCGTCCTGGAGCTGGTGCGTCTCGCTGCCCGCCTGCGCATGGGCGCGGACGTTGGTCCACCACAGCTGATAGGTGACGAACAGCAGCATCAGGACGCCGGTGGTGATGAACATCTCGCCGATCGCCCGGCTCGCGACGACGGCCGGGCCCGGCTTGCGCAGCCGCGCCTGCCGCCGCGCCTCCACCCGGGACAGCGGTCTGCCGGACTGCGGGGTCTCGGCGGGCGCAGCCTCCCGGCCGCCGCCATGGCGCCCACCGCGCCGCTTGGCGGCCTTTCTGCGGGCCGCCCGCCCACCGACCGCGGTTCCGGTGGCAGAGGGGCCGGAGAGGACCGCAGAGGCCTCAGAGGCGCGTATGGGCCCGCTCTCCGGGCCCGGCGGCGGATCGGTGACCCGCAGCGCCATCGTCTCGTCGTCCAGGGGCGACCGGTAGGGCCGCTCGTGCGGTGCCCCCTGCCGCTCCCCGTACGGCTCCTGGTACGCCGCGCCCGCCGCGTCCCAGTCCCCAAGCGCACCGGAAGCCTCGTACGACTGATCCCCGTACGAGGCATCGGTCTCCCGCTCCGGGCGCAGTGCGGT
This sequence comes from Streptomyces sp. NPDC037288, assembly GCF_055603265.1. NCBI lineage: Bacteria > Bacillati > Actinomycetota > Actinomycetes > Kitasatosporales > Streptomycetaceae > Streptomyces > Streptomyces sp. NPDC037288. The sequence continues at coordinate 129,061 of NZ_JBVJVY010000006.1, read as the reverse complement.
CACGCCGTGGCCCTGCCCACCACCGGGGCCAGCCCCGTCGACCTCGCCACGGCACCCTGGTCACCGCACTCCACCAGCCAGTTGGCCAGCATCCGGTGACCGTGCTCGGTCAGCACCGACTCGGGGTGGAACTGCACGCCCTCGACCGGGAGTTCCCGGTGCCGCAGGCCCATGATGATGCCGTCGTGCGTGCGGGCGGTCACTTCCAGCTCGGCCGGGACCGTCGCCGGCTCGGCGGCCAGGGAGTGGTAGCGGGTCGCGGTGAAGGGGGAGGGCAAGCCCGCGAAGACGCCCTTGCCCTCGTGCTCGACCTGCGAGGTCTTGCCGTGCAGCAGTTCGGGCGCCCGGTCCACCACACCGCCGTAGGCCACCTGCATCGACTGCATGCCCAGGCACACCCCGAAGACCGGCACCCCGGTCGAGGCGCAGTGGCGGACCATGTCCACGCACACCCCCGCCTCCTCCGGCGTCCCCGGTCCGGGCGAGAGCAGCACCCCGTCGAAGCCGTCCTGGGCGTGCGCCGTCGACACCTCGTCGTTGCGCAGCACCTCGCACTCGGCGCCCAGCTGGTACAGGTACTGCACGAGGTTGAAGACGAAGCTGTCGTAGTTGTCGACGACGAGAATCCGCGCACTCACTGGTTGTCCACCGTCACATCGTTGAAGGGCAGAAGCGGTTCGGCCCACGGGAAGACGTACTGGAAGAGGATGTAGATCACGGCCAGGACCAGTACGAGGGAGATCAGCGCCCTCACCCACACGTTCCCCGGCAGATGCCGCCAGATCCAGCCGTACATGCCGTTCCTTCCATCTCCCCACGGCACCGGACTCACGCCGTACGCCAACAGACTAACGGCGCAGAGCCCTCGGTTCGCCTGCCTCCACAGACTGTGTGGAGTCCAGGTGCGCCCAGACGATCAGCCGGTGACTGTGCCCCCATTCCGGATCGCACGTGGTCAGCGTCAGATAGCGGCCCGGACGCGTGTACCCGGACGTACGTGGCACAGGATCGATCACCTCAACGTCCGTCGGCACGGTTTTGTGGGGGCCTTTGTCGATCCGATACGTGAACCAGGTCGTCCCGTCCGTGAGCACGACGGCGTCCCCTGGCCGCAGCCTCGGGAAGTGCAGGAACGGGTCGCCGTACGTGCGACGGTGACCGGCCACCGCGAAATTGCCCACCTGGCCGAGCCGGGCGGTCCCCTGGTAGTGGGCGAGGCCCTTCGCCAGCACGTCCCGTCCGGTGCCCTCCAGGACCGGCTTGTTCCACGTGAAACCGAGCCGTGGGATGTACATGATCGCGAAGGCCTTGCCGTAGTGGTAGCGCTCCGGTTTCGTCACGGCGACCGGCTGCGCGTTCCCCTTCGACCACTGCCGGTGCAGCTGATCGATCTGGTCGTTCATGGCGCCCTCGGCCCGCACGCCCGTCCAGAAGAGCACGTAGGCGACGAAGAGCACGATCAGGGCGCCGACGGTGACACACAGCTCGCTGACGGTCCGGATGATCACGCGCACCGGCGGCTCCTGACAGGGGACCTGCTACTCCACTGGCTTCGCGTAGTGCAGATCCACTGTGCCGGAGTAGCCCGGAAGAGTCACCGTCCCGTCGTCGGTGACTTTCCAGCCGAGGCCGTAGACGTTGACGTACACCATGTAGGTCTGGATCGCCTTGCTCGCCGCGAGCGCCTGCTGCAGCCTGTCCGGATCCCCGACCGCCGTGATCTTGTACGGCGGTGAGTAGACACGCCCCTGGAGGATCAGCGTGTTGCCGACGCAGCGCACCGCGCTGGTGGAGATCAGCCGCTGGTCCATGACCTTGATGCCCTGGGCACCGCCCTGCCAGAGGGCGTTCACCACGGCCTGCAGGTCCTGCTGGTGGATGACCAGGTAGTCGGGCTGCGGCTCGGGATAGCCGGGGAGCTTGGCCGTGGCGTTGGGCGGGGCGTCGTTGAGGGTGACGGTGACGGCCCGGCCGGTGAGCTTCTGGGTGCCTGTGTTCTTCTCCAGCCCGCTGAGCCTGCGGTCCTGTGCCCTGGTGCTGCCGTCGTCGCTCTCGGCGAGGGATTCCACGCTCCCGCGCAGGGCCGCGTTGGACTCGTCCAGTTCCTTGTTCTTACGGCTGCGCTGCTGGATCAGGTCCGACAGCTTCAGCAGGGAGCCGTCCTGCCGGATGTCCGTGCCCTTGGCCGTGTTGAAGCTGGTGAAGAAGATGAGCCCGGCCAGCGCGAACACAGCCGCGGTGAGGATGCGCACCGGCCGGACGCGCAGCCCGCGGCCGGGACCGGGGCCGGAACCCGTTGATCCCGTCCCGGGGGAGTCGGCAGAATTGCTCAACGTACCCTTATCTCTTTCGGCGCCACGGAAGCACTACGCTAACGGACGCGCCCGACCCAGTTCCCTGCGCGGCCACGCAGCGCATCGACAGGAGAGACCCTCGTGCCGAAGTCACGTATCCGCAAGAAGGCCGACTACACGCCGCCGCCGGTGAGGCAGGCACAGGCGATCAAGCTGAACAGCCACTCCTGGGTCGCCCCTGTCATGCTGGCCATGTTCGTCATCGGCCTGGCCTGGATCGTCGTTTTCTACGTGACCGACGGCACGCTGCCCATCGACTCCTGGAACAACTGGAACATCGTGGTCGGCTTCGGCTTCATCGCCGCCGGCTTCGGCGTCTCCACGCAGTGGAAGTAGCCCTCACCAGCGCCGTCGTGCCACCTCTACCCAGAGCTCTCCACTGAGTTATCCACAGGTTTTCCCACCTGGGGAATCGCCTGGGGAAAAAGAACGACCATCTGTGGATAACTCATCTGGCGTTGACGCCGGTGTGACTGGCCCAGTGTTCCCTATACATCTGTTCGCCCCCGGCCTGACCTGCGGAAACACATCCGAGCGGCAGGGGGCGCAGCTGTGTCCGCACTCCGTGCACAAGATTCGCCACGCCCTGTGGACAACGGTTCGGTATCAGGTGAGCTGTACGGTCCTGACCAGCGCGAGAACCGCCACGGCGGCGAGTACGACGGCACAGGTGCCGTACTGGACCAGCGTCCGTCTCTCGCGCGGGGCGTGGACCATGGCGTACCCGGTGACGACACCGGCGACCAGGCCGCCGATATGGGCCTGCCAGGCGATGTTCGCCCACGTGAAGGTGATGATCAGGTTGATCACCAGCAGGGCGATGAGCGGGCGCAGGTCGTAGTTGAGCCGGCGCATCAACACGCCGGTCGCGCCGAAGAGGCCGAAGATCGCTCCGGAGGCGCCGAGGGAGGGCTGGTTGGGTGCGGCGAGCAGATAGGTGAGAGCGCTGCCGGCGAGGCCCGAGACGAGGTAGAGGGCGAGATAGCGGACGCGGCCGAGGGCCGCTTCCAGGGGGCCGCCGATCCACCACAGGCTGAGCATGTTGAAGAGGATGTGGGCGTAGCCGCCGTGCAGGAACATCGCGGTCAGCAGGCGGTAGTACTGGCCCTCGGCGATGCCCTGGACCCCGGGGAGCAGAGGGGTGTAGGCCTGTCCGATCAGCTCGAACCGGTTGGTGAGGCGGTCGCCGAGGGCGATCTGTCCCAGGAACACCGCGAGGTTGACGCCGATCAGGATCTTGGTGACCAGTCGCGGGTCGGCCGTGAGCGTGCCGCCGGCGATCGTACGCGGCTGGGCGGCGGTCGGTGGGTGTCCGGTGCCGCTGCCGCCGCGCACGCACTCGGGGCACTGGAAGCCGACCGAGGCGCTGATCATGCACTCGGGGCAGATGGGGCGCTCACAGCGGGTGCAGCGCACGCCGGTCTCGCGGTCCGGGTGGCGGTAGCACCCGGGCGCGCGGTGGGCGCCCTGCGCGCGGGCTGCGGCCTCGTCCATCGGTTCCCCTTGCTCGTCGTGGGACTGCCCCGGCAATGCCCCGCCCCGCTCATCCTTGGTACGGACGAGCGGGGCGATTGGTTCCCTGCGGGATGTACCGGCCGGGCAGCGGTGGGGCGCTCAGCCCTCGCGCTTCTCGACGACGACCGACTCGATGACGACGTCGTTGACCGGACGGTCGTTGCGGCCGGTGGGGACGCTGACGATGGCGTCGACGACCTTCTGGCTGGCCGGGTCGGTGACCTCGCCGAAGATGGTGTGCTTGCGGTTCAGCCACGTCGTCGGGGAGACGGTGATGAAGAACTGCGAGCCGTTGGTGCCCGGGCCGGCGTTGGCCATGGCGAGCAGGTACGGCTTGTTGAAGGACAGGTCCGGGTGGAACTCGTCCCCGAACTTGTAGCCGGGGCCGCCGATGCCGCTGCCCAGCGGGTCGCCGCCCTGGATCATGAAGCCGCTGATGACGCGGTGGAAGATCGTGCCGTTGTAGAGCGGCTTCTTGCTCTTCTCACCGGTGCCGGGGTGCGTCCACTCGCGCTCGCCCTGGGCCAGCTCGACGAAGTTCTTGACCGTCTCGGGCGCGTGGTTCGGGAAGAGCCGCACCTCGATGTCGCCGTGGTTGGTCTTCAGGGTGGCGTAAAGCTGCTCGGCCACGATCTGCCTTCCGTTGTCTTCCTGTGACTCCCCGATCCTCGCACGGCCGGGCCCGTCCGTCGTCCTGCGGCCACGGGTTCCGCCCGCAAGGCAGCGCCGGGCGGTGTTTCGTGGCAGGGTCGAGGCAGGCTCGGGTTGCCCGGTTATCAGCCGGATCGAGTCGATGGGAGCGATCAGCACCCGTATGCCCGCCCTCGCATGCCGCGCGGACCGCGGACAGGCATGATCCGTAAAAGGGTGGAAAGTCGAAATACCGTACGCCACCGAGGAGGAGGAACCCGTGACCCGCATCGACAGCGTGCGCGCCGCGACCGGCTCGGCAAAGGACAGCGTGCTGCACGCCGCGGAAGTGGTGGCGCCTTACGCCGACACGGCCAAGGAGCGTGCCGCGCTCTACGCGCATGAGGCACGCGTACGGCTGGCGCCCGTGGTCTCGCAGGCCGCCGAACAGGCCCGCGAGCAGTACGACGCCCGGCTCGCCCCACGTCTGGAACAGGCCCGTGCGCATGTGCCGCCGAAGGTGGACCTGGCGGCGCACGAGGCCGCCGTGCGCGCCCGTAAGGCGGCCCGGCAGGCCGCCGACTACTCGCGTCCGAAGATCGAGCAGGCCGTGGCCGCGACCGGTCCGGTCCGTGACGAGGCAGCCGCGCGGGGCGCCGCCGCGGGAGCCGCGACGCTCGCCGCACTGCGCGGCCAGGTCTCGGCGGAGGAGATCCACAAGCTGGCCCGCAGGCACGAGCGCCGGTCCAGGGCCGGCCGGGCGGTGAAGGTGCTGGCGGTGCTGACCGCACTGGCCGGTGGCGCCTTCGCGGCCTGGAAGTGGTGGGACAAGCAGGCCAACCCCGACTGGCTGGTGGAACCGCCCGCCGCGACCGAGGTGCCCGAGTCGGGCGGCCGGCTCAGCTCGGTGGACGGCAGCAGTGCCTCGGGGCTGGATCCCGAGGTACAGGCGAAGCAGGCGGAGGAGGATGCCGCGGACCGGGACGACCAGTAGCGGTCCGGCCCCGTTCCTGCGGGGTGCTCGGAAGCAGTCCGGGGCCCCTCCGGTCACCTCTCGGTGACCGGAGGGGCCCTGTGGGTCGCGGCCGGGTGTGCCGGGTGGACGTGGTGGTCTCCCCGGCCAACACCTACTTCGCGCTGCCCGAGCCGTACAAGTCCTCGGTCTCCGCCTCGCTGCGCCGGGCCGCCTCCGTGCGCGGGGTGACCGGCGACCTGCTGGACGACCCGGTCCACGACGAGCCGCGCACCTGGGCGGCCCGGCACGGCACCTGGGGGCGTCCGCTGGTGCCTGGCACGGTGGCGGCGACCGGTTCGGGAGCCATGGCCGCGTACGGCGTACGGCGCGTCTGCCACGCGGCGGTGGCCGTACCCCGGGCCGGCACCAACGACTACGACGTGCTGCCCGCCGACATCACCCGCGCCACCTCGCGCGCGCTCGCGCTGCCGGCCGGGGAGCACGACCGGCACGCCCCGCCGCTGCGCTCGGTGTGCTTCCCGCTGCTCGGCTCGGGGCGCGGCGGGCTTCCGTACCCGGTGAGCGCCGCCGCGGTGTGGAGCGCCGTCGGGGCGGAACTGGCGCGCGGGGCGCGCTGGGACGTGCACTTCGTGGTACGGGACGCGGAGGCGGCGCGGGTGCTGGAGCGGATCCCGGCCAGGACCCGCCCGGCGCGCGGCCAGTCGGCGCCCGGCCGGTCCGTCTGACTGGAGGGACGGGTCGCTCGGGCGGGGTGCAGTGGGGGAGCCCCCTGGGCGGCTCGCGTCACCCGCCGGGGCCCGCCAGTGGACATCGGCGCCGGTGCGCCTGCGGCCAGCGGATACCGACCCTGCTGACGCTGATGAGGACGTCTTCGCGGGCTCGACACAGACCGTACGCGCCTTGGGCACCCGCCTTGACGAGTCCCGCCTCGCCGCCGCCGTCGCCAAAAATGCCCCCTGAACTGAGTTTCCCCAGGTCAGAGGGCATTTCACGGGTGGAGCCTAGGGGAGTCGAACCCCTGACATCCGCCATGCAAAGACGGCGCTCTACCAACTGAGCTAAGGCCCCGGAAAGCAGCGGCCTGCCGGAGGAACCGTGTTCCGGCGGGCGCCGGAGACCAGAGTACCGGGTCACCCCGGGTATCCCGCAAAAAGATTGGGGGTCCCCGCGGATGACCACTCTCCGTAAGATGCTCGACGTGGTTCGCTACAGCGAACCGCGGTTTTTCAGGGGAAGCGATGGGGAGACGCAATGGACGCCGCACAGCAGGAAGCCACCGCGAGAGCGCGGGAGCTGCAGCGGAACTGGTACGGGGAGCCGTTGGGGGCGCTCTTCCGTAAGCTCATCGACGATCTCGGGCTCAATCAGGCCCGTCTCGCCGCGGTCCTGGGGCTGTCCGCCCCGATGCTCTCGCAGCTGATGAGCGGCCAGCGCGCGAAGATCGGCAATCCCGCCGTGGTCCAGCGGGTGCAGCTGCTGCAGGAGCTGGCGGCCCAGGTCGCGGACGGCAGTGTCAGCGCCGCCGAGGCGACCGAGCGCATGGACGAGATCAAGAAGTCGCAGGGGGGTTCCGTGCTCAGCAACACCACGCAGACCACGAGCGGTTCGGGCGCGCCGACCGTCAAGCGCGTGGTCCGCGAGATCCAGTCGCTGCTGCGCTCGGTGGCCGCCGCGGGCGACATCATCGACGCCGCGGACAGCCTCGCCCCGGCCCATCCCGAACTGGCGGAGTTCCTCCGGGTCTATGGCGCCGGCCGCACCTCCGACGCCGTCGCGCACTACCAGTCCCACCAGAACTGAGACACCCGGCCCGCTGACCGGAGGGGGTCCGGTCACCCGGGCGGGGGCCGGTTCGTGGACGCGGGGGGACCGGCGTGACAGGGGGGAGACGCGGGGTAGGGGAAGCAGGGGCCGGGGGACGGGCCACGGGTTCAGGGGGAGGAGCGATGGGCTGCCATGGGTGAGGTGTTCGCCGGACGCTACGAGCTGGCCGACCCGATCGGACGCGGGGGCGTGGGTGCCGTATGGCGAGCCTGGGACCACCGCCGACGGCGCTATGTGGCCGCCAAGGTGCTCCAGCAGCGCGACGCCCACTCGCTGCTCCGCTTCGTACGCGAGCAGGCCCTGCGGATCGATCATCCGCATGTCCTCGCCCCGGCCAGCTGGGCCGCCGACGACGACCAGGTCCTCTTCACCATGGACCTGGTCGCCGGCGGTTCGCTGGTCCACCTCGTGGGCGACTACGGCCCGCTGCCGCCGGCGTTCGTGTGCACCCTGCTCGACCAGCTCCTGTCCGGTCTCGCCGCCGTCCACGCCGAAGGCGTCATCCACCGGGACGTCAAGCCCGCCAACGTCCTCCTCGAAGCCACCGGAACCGGCAGGCCGCGGCTGCGGCTGTCCGACTTCGGGATCGCCATGCGGCTCGGCGAACCCCGCCTGACGGAGACCAACCTCGTGGTGGGTACGCCCGGTTACCTGGCGCCGGAGCAGATGCTCGGCGCGGAACCCGACTTTCCCACGGACCTGTTCGCCGTGGGCCTGGTGGCGCTGTATCTGCTCGAAGGCGCCAAGCCCGACACCAAGGCGCTCGTGCAGTACTTCGCGGAGCAGGGGACGCCCGGCCCGCCCAAGGGCATACCGGAACCGCTCTGGCAGGTCGTCGCCACGCTGCTCCAGCCCGACCCGGCCGCGCGTTTCCGCACCGCCACGGGGGCGCGCAAGGCCCTCGCCTCCGCCGCGGAACTCCTGCCGGAGCCGGAGACCGACGACGAGTCCATCGAGATCTTCGACCAACTCCCGCCGCTTCCACCCGGGTTCGCCCCCGAAGGACCGCTCAAGAGGGCGTCCGGAGTGGCCCCGGGAATGGCCGCAGACCCTGATGCGCAGGCGAATACGGATGCGGATGCGGGCCCCGGCACGGGCGCCGATTCCGGGGCCGCGGCTGCGCTGCCGGGCCACACCGGCACCGCCTACACCGCCGACACCGCCGACACCACCGACACCACGGGCTCCCCCTCGGACACCGGCAGCTTCCGTCTGCCGCCGCCCCAGGAGCAGGTATCTCAGTCCACCGGTGTTCCCTTCCCCTACTCCCCGTACGTTCCGCAGCCCTCACTTCCCCCTCAACCCCCGGCCCACCAGCCGTACTTCACCCCCCACATCCCCTCCCCGAGCGCGCTGCAGACACACCGTGCCGATACCTCCACCGCGGCGTACACCGCTCACGACGCGCAGGGTCCCTCTCCGGCCCAGCCGGTCTACGGCGCGCCCGCTTCCGCCGTGGTCCCCCGAGGGCACAGGGCGCGCCGTGCGCGCCGGAGCAGGCGGGCCGGGCCGCCGGCCAAGGCCGCGATCCCGATTCTGCTGCTGGCGCTGGCCTGCTACGCGGTGGGCTTCTGGGCGCTGACCCGCGTCTGAGCCCGCCGGGCCGCCACCGTCCAGCCGGCCAGCACCGCCAGCAGCACCGTTCCCAGGCCGATCCCGCCGATCGCGACCAGCTTCATCGCACGGTCGCCGCCCCCGCCCCCGGGGCTCCCGGTCAGCGCCGCCTCCCGGTCCTGCTGGGTGACCGTGAACACGTCACCCGGCACGGTCCGCCCGGCGTACCGCGGTCCCGCGTGCGCCTGCCCGGCCACCCCGACCCGCAGCGTCACACCGAACGGCCCCTGCCCGAACAGGCCGGTCATCTGCTCGCTGAGGTGCAGGACCAGGTAGTAGTCGCCGGCGAAACGGACGGAGGTCACGGCGGCGGGCGCGGCGTAGCGGTTGGCGTACTCCACCGGCGGCAGTGGGGCGAGCACGGCGGGTTTCCGGGTGCCGGTGTAGCCGACGGCGGCGTCCTCGACGTAGCCGCGGACGGGGTTGTAGACGGACAGGTTCAGGGCGCCGCCGACGTAGCCGTGGCCCTGGGCCCCGTCCAGTTCGACGGAGGCGTGCAGTTGGCGGCCCCAGTCGACCGGCACCTTGTAGAACCGCGTCTCGCCGGGCACCAGCGCGGTCCGCCAGACCCCTTGGTCCAGCGGGCGGGCCGAGGCGAACCCGGTGCCGCCGGAACGGTCGCGGGGCTCACCGGTGGGCTGCCCGGGCGTGGCGGAGTCCCAGGCCGGCGGCGCGGAGGTGGTCCCGGCCCGGGCCGGGCGCGGTTCCGTGACGGGCGCGATCTCCAGGTCCCAGCGCTGCGCCGGGACCGCCGTACCGGGGCCCTCGGCGTCCAGGCGCTGGACGAGCACGTAGTACGTCCCTCCGCCCCGGCACACCGTCTTGTCCGCCTCCCGCCGCCCCAGCGCGGTGACCGGGCGCGCGCTCAGCCCGGCGCCGAAGCGGGCGAAGGCGAAGGAGCAGGGCGTGCCGTGCGCGTCCCGGAGGGACACCCTGATGCCGTCGGTGGCGGAAACGGTGGTGTCCGGCGGGGGTACGGCGGTGACGGGGACGTACGCCGTGTCGGCGGCCGTGAGGTCGAGCCGGTAGTAGAGCGTGCCGTTCCTCGGCAGGGTGCTGCGGTAGGTACGGCCGGGTTCCAGCCGTTCGGCCGTGCCGGTGCCTGCCGCGCCCGCGACGGTACGGGCACCGGGCGCGAAGGCGTACGGCTGCGGGGAGTCAGCGGCGGTCGCGGACGCGCTGCCGGCCGGCACAACGAGCAGCGCGCACAGCCCCGGAACCAGGGCCGTCCGCAGAATGCCGGGGACCGCCCGGCGACCGTACCGCCGCCCACACGCCGTACGTCGCCCTCGCCCCCGCACCTGCCGCCCTCCCCTGTCGTCGCCGCGCGGCCGGCGCGCTCGCCGTACCGGACCGCGTCCCATCCTGCCCCGAGCGCCCTTGCCCCATCCGGGCAACGCGTACGGCCGTCCGAAAAGCCCGGCAACGCCCCGCAGCGGATCCGCGCGACGGCCCAGCGTTCCGCGAACGCCTACCGCACCCGGCGGGCCCCCGCAACACGGGTAAGCCGCAGCGCGTGGAGCCGCGGGGCAACGCAAAACCCCGACCGCGAAGGCGCGGTCGGGGTCTGTTCAGACTCTGGTGTCGGCACTCACGAACCCGTGGGCACGGAGTCAGTCGCCTCCGTCCACAGATCCTGCTCGGCGCGATCCGCCTGGATCTGGCGGTACACGAGGAGCCCGCCGATGGCGGCCAGTGCGACCAGGAGCAGCTTCTTCACCGCGCGACCTCGTCTTTCCTTGACGTAGGGGACCTCTGGCGCCCGACTATACACACCGACCGATATCGATCGGTGACCTACGTCGAGCCCCAACTCCCGCCTCCGGCAGAGCAATAGGCCAGGTCCGGCGCCGTTCCGATCGGAGGGTGATCACACCTCCACGGACGGTTACCCCGCTCCCTTTTCGCTCGTCCTCACGAGGTTTCGGGGGTTTTCCGGTCCCCCTGCGTCCATCCGGGTGGTGTTCATCGGAACATCAACGCGCCACGGGCGTCGGTCCACCACTTCACGGCCCACATACACATCATGAGGAAAGTACGCAAATCGCCCAACCCGAAAGTGAGGGGCCATGACCGAGAACAAGGTCATGAAGCTGTGGACCGCCATCGTCGCCGCCTTCTTCGCGCTCTGCACGGCGCTCGGACTCGTCGCCGCCTCGTCCGCCGCCACCGCGGCGGCCGCGCCTCGCAGCGAGAACCCCCGTACCGGCACCGCGCACCGCACCATCCCGGCGGTCCCGACGATCCCGGCGACACATCACTGGGCCTGGTCCCACGGCAGGGCCCTGCCCCCCACGATGAAGCAGCGCATCCGGGCCGAGGCCCACGGAAAGTCCCCGAGGTGCCGGCACCGGCCCCTCCCCGACGGCCAGGCGGAGACCGTGACCATCCCCGAACAGGCCTCGGCTGCCAGACTCGACTGCTGACCCTCCCGCCCCTCGCAGTACCGCAACGTCTCGACACCACGGCGACTTGCGTACGCATCAGTCGAAACGGAAAGACCCCCGGCCGGGTTGGCCGGGGGTCTCGCGCTGTTCCCGCCCATGGGCTGTTGTTACCTGGGACCATGAGCGACACACCGACCGCACCTCAGCACCAGGTGGTGAGTGCTGCCGTGACCCGGCGCGTCACCGTCGTCACCGCTGTCCACGGCCCTTCCGCGCGGTTCCTGCCGGACGCCTACGCCTCCCTGTGCCGGCAGCGGCTCCCCGGTGACTGGGAGTGGGAGTGGGTGATCCAGGAGGACGGCAGCACGGACCAGGTCCGCCCCCATGTCCCCGACGACGCACGCGTGAGCTTCGGCCAGGGACGGCCCGGCGGGCCGGGAGTCGCCCGTACGATCGCGCTGGCGCGCGCAGGGGGCGCGTATGTGAAGGTCCTGGACGCCGACGACCAGCTCACGCCGGGCGCGCTGACCCGCGATCTGGCCGTGCTGGAGGCGGATCCCACCGTCGGCTGGACGACGTCCCGGGCCCTCGACCTGCTGCCCGACGGCACGACGGCGGGCTTCCCCGGCGACCCGGAGGACGGCCCTCTCGAACGCGGTGCCGTTCTCGGCCACTGGAAACAGAACGGCTTCCGTGCGCCGGTCCATCCGGCGAGCCTGTGCGTCCGGCGGGAGCTGCTCCTCGCGCTCGGCGGCTGGATGGCCCTGCCGGCCTCCGAGGACACGGGCCTGCTGCTGGCGCTGGACGCGGTGAGCCGCGGCTGGTTCTCGGCGGAGGCCGGCCTGCTGTACCGGAAGTGGGAGGGGCAGGTCACGGGCCAGGCGTCGCATGTCGACCCCGTCGAGCGCGAGGCCCGCATGGCGGTCGCGGAGGCCCGGGCCCGCGCGCTGGCCGACCTCACCTGGGCCTACCCGGCCGGCCGGCCGGCCGCTCGATGAGCCGGGTGGCCGCCCACCGCGTCACTCACCGAGCAGGATCGCCTGCGCGGGGCACTTCTCGGCCGCTTCCCTGACCTGCGGGTCGTCGGTGGACTCCGCCCGGCCCGGCCGTACGACCCCGTATCCGTCCTCGAACGCGAACACGGCCGGCGCCCGGTGCGCGCACTCGGCGGAGCCGTAGCACAGCGCGCGGTCGACGGAGACCTTCATACGTCCTCCAGTCGTCAACGACCCCGGCCGACGGGTCCGGCCGCGGGTCGACTCGGTGACCTCCAGGACGTCCCTGCCCGCCGCAAGGCGCCCCGAACCGACCACCGCCTCCCGGCCTGCGGCCGCAGCCACGCCGCCTGCGGCCGGCCGCTCCCTACCGCCCCCCACCCGCGAGCGAGAGCCAGTGGGCCACCCGGCGGACCGTGGGTTCGTCGAGCAGGTCGGTCATGGCCCGTACCGCCTCGCCGTCCTCGGCGCTCAGGTCGTACAGGCCCGCCTTGCTCAGACCGGCCATGAGCACCTGGTGCCGGCGGTCCGTCATGCGTTCCGCGAGCTTGGCCGGTTCACCGGAGCCGGGCGCGGGCCGGCCGGTCGTGGCGGCGGGGGCGGGTTTGCCGACCGCGGCCGGGGTGTCGTACAGGCGCCAGGCACCGTCCTCGGGCCCCCACAGCGCGACCGTCACCTCCTCGCCACGCGCCCGCACGGTCTGGGTCATGTCTCCGACGGCGTACAGCACGGGGTCCCGGTCGGGCGACTCGGCGCCCACCGTCCAGGAGTCCCGCGCGGGCCGGTGGAACATCGCGACCCAGCGCGGCGCACCGGGTGGTCGCGGGCACGGGGGACGCTTGTGCATGTCACTCACCCCTTCGGGAGCAGCCGGACCCAGCCCTTGGGGAACCGCAGGCGGACCGACCATATCTGACGGTCAGTCAGATATCCAGGGCCCGCCCGCCTCGCCGGCGCCCGGCCCCCCGTGCTTCTGGCCTCTTCGCGTCCGACGTGGCACCCTGCCCGCACCCCGGAGCGGGGGGTGCGGTGTCGTCCCGGACGAGGGAGGCCGAGGATGAGCGGACGGGAAGAGACGGCGGCCGGAGCGGTCACCGACGCCGAGGCGTTGCGGGGGCTGCACGCGGCCCGCGCGCACAGCGCCTACGACCGTGCGGTCGCCGCGTGCCGGTACGCCGGTGTCGGCGAGGACGCGGCCGAGGCCGTACCGAGGGACCCCGTCGGCCGGGCCGCCAGCGCGCTGCGCCTGTCGGCCGAGTCGCTCGCCGCGCTGGCCGCGAGCGCCCCGGACCCGGCGGCCGACGCCCGCTGCGCCCGCAACACCGCCGCGACGGCGGCGCTGGCCGCGCAGGTGGCCGCGCAGGTGGCCGCGACACGGGACAGCGCTGACAGCACCGGCAGCGCCACGGCGTCCGCCCCGGCCCTGCGCGCGGCGCTCGCGGCGTCCCAGGCCGCCGCGGTCGCGGCCGGCGGCAGTGCACGGGGGCGGAACGCGGCCCTGAACGCCTCCGCCGAGGAGGCCGAGCGGCACGCCGTGGCCGCGGCCCGAGCGGCCGGTTGGCTCGACGTCCACCCGGCGGACGGCTGAGAAGCCGGAGGAGGCCGGAAAGGCCACACCCCCGCCCGCCGGCACCGGTCCCTCCCCTCGTGGGGACCGGTGCCGGACGGTGCGAGGTGTCGACCCGTGCCGCGTCGGCTCGGCGCGGATCGAAGAAGGGGGGAAGTTGGCCGAGATGAGTCGGTGCCACGGGCCCTCTCTCCACGCACAGGTCCGTGGCCTGTCCGGACGGTGTGCAAGGGGTCCGCTGACGGGTCCGGATCCTGCCATCTGTTGCCCGCGCCGAGGAGACCTCAGCACCCCTGCCCCGTGCTTATCCGCAGGTCAGACGTATAAGGTGGGTTTTCCGGTCCGGACGTCCAGACGCGGGGGGAAAGTAAAGGGGTGGGACCTTGAGTTCCGACTCAGGGACACGCACAGCTTTCGCCGAGCGGCTCGCGCTGCTGTACAAGGAGGCTGGAAATCCTCCCCTCAAGAGCGTCGCCGAGGCGGTCGTACGGCTGCAGCGGGTCGACGAGCGCGGGCGGCCGGTGCGGGTGTCCGCGCAGCGGATCAGCGACTGGCGCCGGGCCAGGAACGTACCGGCCCAGTTCACCGCCCTCGCGGCGGTGCTGCACATCCTGATCCCGGAGGCACGGCGGCTGCGGCCCGCGCCGGTGTCCCCGGGCCTGTACGACCTCGCGCACTGGCAGCGGCTGTGGGAGCGCGCGCTGGCCGACCCGGTCGGCGACCGGCCCGCACCGCCCGCCGAGGAGAACCGGCCGCCGCCCGCCCCGGCCCCGCCCGTCGCCGGCGGCGTGTGCCCCTACCGCGGGCTGGCGCCGTACCGGCAGGAGGACGCCCGCTGGTTCTTCGGCCGGGAACGGAGCACGAGCGCGCTCGTCGCCCAGCTGCGCGCCGCGGAGCGGACCGGCGGCCTGGTGATGCTGGTGGGCGCCTCGGGAGCGGGGAAGTCGTCCCTGCTCAACGCCGGCCTGGTCCCCGCCGTCCGCGGGGGTGCCCTGCGCGACGGCCAGGGCACGGGCGTAGCGCCCCCCACCCCCGGCAACGGCACCGCCGACTGCGTGCTGCACCTCGTCCCCGGTGCCGACCCGCTGGGTGAGCTGGTTCGCCGTATCCCCGACCTCGGCGCCGTCGCCGCCGACGCGCGCCGCGCCGAGCAGGAGGCGACGGAGAACCCGGCGGTTCCCGGCTCCGACGCTCCACGCGTGGCGCGGGCGGCGCGAGAGGCCGTGGCGGCGTGGGCGCGCCGCGAGGGGAGCGGCGAGAGCCGGCCGGTCCTGATCGTGGACCAGTTCGAGGAGGCGTTCACCCTCTGCCCCGACGAGGCGGACCGGCGTACGTTCCTCCAGCTCCTGCACGCCGCCTGCACCCCGCCCGCCGGCCCGGACGGGCCCGCCCCGGTGCTCGTCGTCCTCGGTATCCGTGCCGACTTCTACGAGCAGTGTCTCGGCTACCCGGAACTCGCCGACGCGCTCCAGCACCGGCACATGGTGCTCGGCCCGCTGACCAGCGCCGAACTGCGCGACGCGGTGACCGGACCGGCCAAGGCGGTGGGGCTGGAGCTGGAACCGGGGCTCGCCGAGCTGATCATCCGCGAGGTGAGCGCGGACGGACCGCGCGGTGCGCACGACGCGGGCGTGCTGCCCCTGCTGTCGCACGCCCTGCTCGCCACCTGGCAGCGCCGCAAGGCCGGACGGCTCACACTGGCCGGCTATCGCGCGGCGGGCGGGATCCAGGGAGCCGTCGCGGCGACCGCCGAGCGTGCCTGGTCGGGGCTCGACCCCGCGGCCCGTACGGCCGCCCGGCTGCTCCTGCTGCGGCTGGTCAGGCTGGGCGAGGACACCCAGGCCACCCGGCGGCGGGGCACCCGGCGGCAGCTGGCGCAGGAGTCGGCGGACCCCGGCAAGACGGAGGAGTCCCTCGAGGCCCTCGTACGGGCCCGGCTGGTGACGCTGGACGCGGACACCGTGGAGATCACCCATGAGGCGCTGCTGCACGCCTGGCCCCGGCTGCGGCACTGGATCGACGACGACCGGGGCGATCAGCTGCTGCGCCAGCGGCTGGAGGAGGACGGCCGGGCCTGGGAGGACTCGGGCCGGGACAGCTCGCTGCTCTACCGGGGGTCCCGGCTGGAGCAGGCGCGCGGCTGGGCGAGGTCGGCCGGGGACACGTATCTGACCCGCAGCGCGGTGGAGTTCCTGGCCGCGGCGGTCCGGCTGCGCAGGCGCTCGGTGTGGCTCAGCCGCGCCGCGGTGGCGGCGCTGGTGGCGCTGGCCCTGGTCGCGGGCGGTACGGCGGTGATCGCCTGGAAGCAGCGGGACGACGCCGTGTTCGAGCAGGTGGTCGCCGAGGCCGACCGGGTCGAACGCACGGATCCGTCCCTGGCCGCCCAGCTCGACCTGGTCGCCCACCGGCTGCGCCCGGACGACGAGGGGACGTACAGCAGGCTGATCTCGATCGTGAACGCGCCGCTGGCCACCCCGCTGTCCGGCCACACCGGTGCCGTCTACCTCACCTCGTTCAGCCCCGACGGCAAGACCCTGGCCACGGCCAGCTACGACCGGACCGTCCGGCTGTGGAACGTGGCCGACCCGCGTCGGCCCGCGCCGCTCGGCAAGCCGCTGACCGGCCACACCAGCTGGGTGAGCAGCGCCGTCTTCAGCCCGGACGGGCACACGCTCGCGAGCGCCGGCGACGACGGCACGATCCGGCTCTGGGACGTGACCGACCCCGCCCGCCCGGCACCGATCGGCAAGCCGCTCACCGGCCACCGCGGCACGATCTACCTGATCGCGTTCAGCCCGGACGGACACACCCTGGCCTCGGCCGGCGAGGACCACACGGTACGGCTGTGGAACACGGCCGACCCGCGCCGGGCGCAGCAGCTCCAGGTCCTGCGCGGGCACACCGCCGCGGCGCGCAGTCTGGCGTTCAGTCCCGACGGCCGCACTCTCGCGGCGGGCGGGGACGACGACACGATCCTGCTGTGGAACACGGCCGACCCGCGCCGGCCGCGGCCGTACCGCACGGCGCTGAAGGGCCATACGGACATCGTGCACTCGGTGGCGTTCAGCCCGGACGGCCGCACCCTGGCCAGCGGCAGCGCGGACGACACCATCCGGCTGTGGAACGTCGCCGACCCCGCCCGCCCGTCCGCGCTCGGCTCACCGCTGACCGGCCACGCCGCACCGATCTGGTCGGTGGCCTTCAGCCCGGACGGCAGCAGGCTGGCCGCCGCGAGCGCGGACAGCACGGCGAGCCTGTGGAACGTCAGCGATCCCTTGTCCCCCTCGCAGGTCGGAGAGCCGCTCGCGGGCAGCAGCGGGGAGATGTACGCCCTGGGGTTCAGCCCCGACGGGCGGACCCTGGCCACCGGCAGCGGCGACAGCAAGGTACGTCTGTGGTCGCTGCCGGCCTCGGACATCATCGGCCGCACCGGCGCCTTCCGGCCGGACGGACGGGTGCTGGGCACCGCGGCGCGGGACGGCAGGCTCCGGCTGTGGAACGTGACGCGGCCCGACCGTCCGGTGCTGCTGAGCAAGCCGTTCATGCGGGGAGACGCCGGCCATCGTGCGCTGCGGTTCTCCCCCGACGGCCGCGTTCTCGCCGTCCTCACCTACGACCATGCGGTGTATCTGTGGAACGTCAGCGATCCGTCCCACCCGGTCGCCGCCGGATCGCCCATCGCCCTGCGGACACGCTTCGCGGGGCCGGCCACGCTCGCCTTCAGCCCGGACGGCCGCACCCTGGCCACCGCCTACGACGACACCACCATCCAGCTGTGGGACATCACCGACCCCGCGCACCCCACCGCGCTCGGCAAGCCGCTGACGGGCCACCGGGGCTACGTCAACGCCATCGTCTTCAGTCCCGACGGCCGGACCCTCGCCTCCGGCAGCGCGGACAGCACGGTCCGCCTCTGGAACGTCACCGACCCGGCCCGGCCGACCGCGCGCGGCCGGCTCACGGACCACTCGGGACCGGTCAACGCGATCGCCTTCAGCCCGGACGGGCACGTGCTGGCCAGCGGCGGCGACGACGACACGGTCCGGCTGTGGAACGTCACCGGCTCCGCCTCGGCGACCGCGCTGGGCGCGCCGCTCACCGGCCACACCGAGGCGGTCAAGCTGCTGACGTTCAGCCGGGACGGGCATGTTCTGGCCAGCGGTGGCAACGACAACACCGTCCGGCTCTGGAACGTCACGGACCCCGCCTCGGCGACCCCCATCGGCCAGTCGATGAGCCCCAACGCCAGGTCGGGCACCTTCCTGACGTTCAGCCGCAGGAGCAATGTCCTCGGGCTCTCCAGCGGTACCGACACGGTCCGCCTGTTGAGCCTGGACGCCGACACGGCGATCGAGCACATCTGCACGGTCACGCGGGGCGTACTGACCCCGCAGAAGTGGCACGAGTACCTGCCCCGCCTCTCCTACGACCCGCCCTGCGGTCCCTGATCGACGAACCTGACTTATTTCCTGCCTGACTTCCCCCGCCAGGCGCTCAGGCTTGTTACCCTTGGCCACAGCCCGATCGCTGGTGCATCCCCCGTCGCCAGCGGTCGGGCCTTTTCCTGTGCACGTTCCGTTCCCGGCAGCCGGGGCCCCAGAACGCCGAAGACCCCCAGCCGATACCGGCTGGGGGTCTTCGAACTGGTGGGGCTAACAGGATTTGAACCTGTGGCCTCATCCTTATCAGGGATGCGCTCTAACCAACTGAGCTATAGCCCCGCCGCGCTGTGCGGTGTGTGTCCCGCGCGCTGACTCCTGAAGATTAGCGCACGACCACGTCAGTCCCAAAATCGGTTGTCGGGGGACCGTCAGGTCAGGGGCCCGCAGGGCGTCGGAGCGGGGTCACTCGTCCTCCGCCAGGGTCAGCTCGATGCCGCCCACAAAGCCCGCGGAGAGGTTGTAGATGAACGCGCCGAGCGTCGCGAGCGCCGTGGCCAGGACCACGTCGATGACCGCGATGATCGTCGTGAACATCAGGACGTGGGGGAGCGACAGGAACGCCTGGAGGTCGAAGCCGTTCGCCTCGTTCGAGCCGGTCGCCTCGGAGATCGTGCCGCCCACCGTCGAGAACACGCCCATCGCGTCCATGACCATCCACAGCACCGCCGAGGCGACGATCGTGCAGATGCCGAGCGCGATGGAGAGCAGGAAGCTGACCTTCATCACCGACCACGGGTCGGCCTTGGCCACGCGCAGCCGTGCCTTACGGGTGCGCGGGGCCGTGCGCGCGCCGGTACGGGGCCGGCGTACGGCGCCGGCCGGGGCCTGCGCCGGATAGGCCTGCGGCGGGTGGTACGGCCCGGCGGGCTGCTCCGGGCGCCGCTCACCGGGGAGCGGGGACGACGGCTGCTGGGCCTCGCCGGCCGCGGCCGGGCCTCGGGTGTCCGTCACAGTGCCCCCCTTGGTTCCAGACGTGCCGGAGGAGTCCGTACCGGACACCTGCACCGGCTTGAGGTTGGTCGTGTGCGGATCGGTCACGCTCCCCGCACCCGTCCCGTTCGCGGCGGAGCCACGGCCGCCGCCGTCCGTTTCCGTACCCGTGGAGGTACCGGCCGATCCGGCGCCCGTGGCTCCGCTCACGATGACTCACTCCTCGTGCTACTCAGCCGAGGGTGCCTCGCCCTCGTCCGTGCCGGTGGTCGCGGCGCCTTCGGCGGTCTCGTCCACGGCCACGTCGCCGTCGACTTCCTCCGCCTCGCGCCCCGCCTCGGCGTTACGTGCGATACCGACCACGGCATCGCGCTTGCCCAGGTTGATCAGTTGGACGCCCATGGTGTCACGGCCCGTCTCCCTGACCCCGCTGACTCGCGTGCGAATCACACCGCCGGAGAGGGTGATCGCGAGGATCTCGTCACTCTCCTCGACGATCAGCGCGCCGACGAGCGAACCGCGGTCCTCCACGATCTTGGCGGCCTTGATGCCGAGGCCGCCGCGGCCCTGGACACGGTACTCGTCGACGGCGGTCCGCTTCGCGTACCCACCGTCGGTGGCAGTGAACACGAACGTACCGGGTCGAACAACATTCATCGACAGAAGTTCATCGCCTGCGCGGAAACTCATCCCCTTGACGCCGGACGTGGCGCGGCCCATCGGGCGCAGGGTGTCGTCCGAGGCGGTGAACCTGATCGACTGTGCCTTCTTGCTGATCAGAAGCAGATCGTCGTCGGCCGAGACGAGTTCCGCACCGATCAGTTCGTCGTCCGTTCCGTCCTCGCGCTCGCGCAGGTTGATCGCGATCACACCGCCGGAGCGGGGCGAATCGTAATCCTTCAGAGGCGTCTTCTTGACCAGACCGGACTTGGTGGCCAGCACCAGGTACGGCGTCGCCTCGTAGTCGCGGATCGCCAGGATCTCGGCGATCGCCTCGTCCGGCTGGAAGGCGAGCAGGTTCGCCACGTGCTGCCCGCGCGCGTCCCGGCCTGCCTCGGGCAGCTCGTACGCCTTCGCCCGGTACACCCGGCCCTTGTTGGTGAAGAACAGCAGCCAGTGGTGGGTCGTGGAGACGAAGAAGTGGTCGACGATGTCGTCTTCCTTCAGCTTCGTGCCGCGCACGCCCTTGCCGCCGCGCTTCTGCGCCCGGTAGTCGTCCGTCTTGGTCCGCTTGACGTAGCCGCCACGCGTGACGGTGACGACGATGTCCTCCTCGGCGATCAGGTCCTCGATGGACATGTCGCCCTCGTACGGGATCAGCTTGGTCTGACGGTCGTCGCCGTACTTCTCGACGATCGCGGCCAGTTCCTCGCTGACGATCCCGCGCTGGCGGACCGGCGAGGCGAGGATCTCGTTGTACTCGCTGATCTTCGCCTGGAGTTCGTCGTGCTCCTGGACGATCTTCTGCCGCTCCAGGGCCGCCAGACGCCGCAGCTGCATCTCCAGGATCGCGTTGGCCTGGATCTCGTCGATCTCCAGCAGGCCCATCAGGCCGCTGCGCGCGATCTCGACGGTGTCGCTGCGCCGGATCAGCGCGATGACCTCGTCGATCGCGTCCAGGGCCTTCAGCAGACCGCGCAGGATGTGCGCCCGCTCCTCGGCCTTGCGCAGCCTGAAGCGCGTACGGCGGACGATGACCTCGATCTGGTGCGTCACCCAGTGGCGGATGAACGCGTCCAGGGACAGCGTCCGCGGCACGCCGTCGACCAGCGCCAGCATGTTGGCGCCGAAGTTCGTCTGCAGGTCGGTGTGCTTGTACAGGTTGTTCAGCACGACCTTGGCGACCGCGTCCCGCTTCAGCACGATCACCAGGCGCTGGCCGGTGCGGGACGACGTCTCGTCGCGGACGTCCGCGATGCCGCCGATCTTGCCGTCCTTGACCAGGTCGGCGATCTTCTGCGCCAGGTTGTCCGGGTTCACCTGGTACGGCAGCTCGGTGACCACCAGGCACTGACGGCCCTGGATCTCCTCGACCTCGACCACCGCGCGCATCGTGATGGAGCCACGACCGGTGCGGTACGCCTCCTCGATGCCCTTGCGGCCGACGACGAGCGCGCCGGTCGGGAAGTCGGGGCCCTTGATGCGCTCCATGAGCGCGTCCAGCAGCTCCTCGTGCGAGACCTCGGGGTTCTCCAGGTACCACTGGGCACCGGACGCGACCTCGCGCAGGTTGTGCGGCGGGATGTTGGTCGCCATGCCGACCGCGATACCGGCCGAGCCGTTGATCAGCAGGTTCGGGAAGCGGGCCGGCAGAACGGTCGGCTCCTGGGAGCGGCCGTCGTAGTTGTCCGTGAAGTCGACGGTCTCCTCGTCGATGTCCCGGACCATCTCCATCGACAGCGGCGCCATCTTGCACTCGGTGTAGCGCATCGCCGCCGCCGGGTCGTTGCCCGGCGAGCCGAAGTTGCCGTTGGAGTCCACCAGCGGCATCCGCATCGACCACGGCTGCGCGAGGCGCACCAGCGCGTCGTAGATCGAGGAGTCGCCGTGCGGGTGGTAGTTGCCCATGACGTCGCCGACGACGCGGGCGCACTTGTAGAAGCCGCGCTCGGGGCGGTAGCCGCCGTCGTACATCGCGTACAGCACGCGCCGGTGGACGGGCTTGAGGCCGTCCCGGACGTCGGGCAGCGCACGGGACACGATGACGGACATCGCGTAGTCCAGGTACGAGCGCTGCATCTCCGTCTCGAGCCCCACGGGCTCGACACGCATCGCGAGTTCGCCGCCCTCGGTCTCAGGAGTCTCTGGAGTGTTCTCGTCGGCCATTGCTGGTGAAGATCCTTCCTGGTGCGGTCAGCTGAGACCGACTCAGATGTCGAGGAAGCGGACGTCCTTGGCGTTGCGCTGGATGAACGCGCGGCGGGCTTCGACGTCCTCGCCCATGAGGACCGAGAACAGGTCGTCGGCCTGTGCGGCGTCGTCCAGGGTGACCTGGCCGAGGACCCGGTGCTCCTGGTCCATCGTGGTCACGCGCAGCTCCTCGGCGTTCATCTCGCCAAGGCCCTTGAAGCGCTGGATCGAGTCCTCGCGGACGCGCTTGCCACGCTGCCGGCCCATCTCGATCAGCGCGTCGCGCTCACGGTCCGAGTACGCGTACTCGATGTCGTCCCGGCCCCACTTGAGCTTGTACAGCGGGGGACGGGACAGGTACACGTGCCCGGCCTCGACCAGCGGCCGCATGAAGCGGAACAGGAAGGTCAGCAGCAGGGTGCTGATGTGCTGGCCGTCGACGTCGGCGTCCGCCATCAGAATGATCTTGTGGTAGCGGAGCTTCTCGATGTCGAAGTCCTCGTGCACACCCGTGCCGAAGGCCGAGATCAGCGCCTGGATCTCCTGGTTCTGCAGGATCTTGTCGATCCTGGCCTTCTCCACGTTCAGGATCTTGCCGCGGATCGGGAGGATCGCCTGGTACTGCGGGTTGCGGCCGGACTTGGCCGAGCCGCCGGCGGAGTCACCCTCGACGATGAAGATCTCGCACTTGGTGGGGTCGTTCGACTGGCAGTCGGAGAGCTTGCCCGGCAGGGACGCCGACTCCAGCAGCCCCTTGCGGCGCGTCAGGTCGCGCGCCTTGCGGGCCGCCACGCGCGCGGTGGCCGCCTGGATGCCCTTGCGGATGATGTCCGCGGCCTCGACCGGGTTGCGGTCCAGCCAGTCGTTGAGGTGCTCGTAGACCGCCTTCTGCACGAAGGTCTTGGCCTCCGTGTTGCCCAGCTTGGTCTTCGTCTGGCCCTCGAACTGCGGCTCGCTCAGCTTCACCGAGATGATCGCGGTCAGACCCTCACGGATGTCGTCACCGGTGAGGTTGTCGTCCTTCTCACGCAGCAGTTTCTTGTCGCGCGCGTACTTGTTGATCAGCGACGTCAGCGCGGCACGGAAGCCCTCTTCGTGCGTACCGCCCTCGTGCGTGTGGATGATGTTCGCGAAGGAGTACACGCCCTCGCTGTAGCCGCTGTTCCACTGCATCGCGACCTCGAGGGACAGGCTCTTGTCCTTGTCCTCGGCCTCCAGGTCGATCACCGTCGGGTGGACGGCCTCCCCCTTGCGGGAGTTGAGGTACTTCACGAAGTCGACGATGCCGCCCTCGTAGTGGTACGTGACGGTCTTGACCTCGGCCTTTTCGTCCGCGCCCGCCTCGTCCGCGCCGGCGACCGCCTTCGCCGACTCGCGCTCGTCGGTGAGCCGGAGCGTCAGGCCCTTGTTGAGGAAGGCCATCTCCTGGAAGCGCCGCGACAGCGTCTCGAAGGAGTACTCGGTGGTCTCGAAGATGTCGGGGTCGGCCCAGAAGGTGACCGAGGTGCCGGTCTCGTCCGTCGCCTCGTGCTGGACCAGCGGGGCCGTCGGAACGCCGAGCTTGTAGTCCTGCGTCCAGCGGTGGCCGTCGGTCCTGATCTCGACGGCGACCTTCGTGGACAGCGCGTTCACGACGGACACGCCCACACCGTGCAGACCGCCGGAGACGGCGTAACCGCCGCCGCCGAACTTGCCGCCCGCGTGCAGCACGGTCAGCACGACCTCGACGGCCGGCTTGCCCTCGGAGGGCACGATGCCCACCGGGATGCCACGGCCGTTGTCGACGACCCGGACGCCGCCGTCGGCGAGGATCGTGACGTCGATCGTGTCCGCGTACCCGGCCAGCGCCTCGTCGACCGAGTTGTCGACGACCTCGTACACCAGGTGGTGCAGACCGCGCTCGCCCGTGGAACCGATGTACATGCCGGGCCGCTTGCGGACCGCGTCCAGCCCTTCGAGCACGGTGATGGCGCTGGCGTCGTACGAAGCCGAGGCGGTGGCCTCGGCGTTCACGGCGGCCTCGGCGGGCTCGCCGTTCGCGCCTGCGTCGGTGGACGGGATGTTCTCGTTGGGGTTGCCGGAATCGGCCACGAAGCGCCCTTTCTGGCACAGCACGAGCCGGGCTCGTCGGCAGGTTGCCGGAGCGGCTGCGGCATGTTGCGTTGGTAAGCCTTGATCAGCGTTGCTCAGCTTTTCCCGGGCGGTCCCCACGATGGGGCGGGATTGTCTTCCAGTCTACCGGTAGCTCTGACATCGATGGGGGTTTGCCGGTACCTGAGTCCCCATGTGCCGCCCTGAACCGACCTCGACCGGGTCCCGATATGCGGATGGGGGCTCCGAGGGGCTCACAGCGGCACTCAGCGCTTCGGGCCGTCAACCCTTGGCTACTGGGGGGTCAGATGGCGATCCGCCCGTGCCGCGGTGGCTCTCCCCACCTGTGATACGGCGCCACGCCGACGGCACGGTCCCCCTCCTGGACGTGATGTACGTCACCCGTACGTATCGCCGGGTCCGGAGCTCCCCGGGGCCCGCAGCGGGCCGTAGCGGCGGGCCGGTCCGCCCGGGTTGAGCACCTTGATCATCCGCACGGTGCCGTGCCCCAGGTCCTCGTTGAGGCGGGCCACCAGCGCGGGCGCGAGGTGGCGCAGCTGGGTCGCCCAGGCCGTCGAGTCGCAACTCACGACCAGCACCCGCTCGTCCTCGTCGTAGCGCTGCGGCACACAGTGCTTGGCCAGGTCCTCGCCGACGATCTGCGGCCAGCGGCCCATCACACCGCCCACCGCCGCGGGGGTCTCCCAGCCGCGCTCGGTCAGCAGCCGGTTGATCGCGGCACCCAGCGCCATGGGATCGCGCCCGTCGGCGCGCGCGCCGGAGCGCAGGCCACCGCCCCGCCGCGCCTGCTTCTTCTGCCGTGCCGCGTCACCACGCGCGCGTGCCTGTTCCTTCGCCGCGCGCAACGCCACGCGCGCGAGGTCGACACCGGAGGGTTCCGGAGCCTTCTCGGAGGCCTTCTCGGGGGCGGGTCCGTCGGTGCTCATACGCGCTCCACCGTCCCGCCGGCCACGGCGTACCGCGCCCCGGCCAGCACATGCGGTACGTCGTCGTCCACGGCCGCGGTGACGAGCACCTGCTCACCGGGCGCGACCAGCTCGGCCAGCCGCTCGCGGCGGCGCGTGTCCAGCTCGGCGAAGACGTCGTCCAGGACCAGCACCGGCTCGTTGCCCTCGGCCCGCAGCAGGTCGTACGAGGCCAGCCGCAGAGCGAGCGCGTAGGACCAGGACTCGCCGTGCGAGGCGTACCCCTTGGCCGGCAGCTGACCGAGTTTGAGGACCAGATCGTCCCGATGGGGCCCCACGAGGGTGACCCCGCGCTCGATCTCCTGCTTGCGCGCCTCCGCCAGAGCCGCCATCAGCTGGGCGTAGAGATCCTCGCGCGCGTGGGCCTCGCCGGGCGCGGACGGCTTGTACTCCAGCGCCAGCGGCCCACCGCCGGGGGCCAGCTGCTCATACGCCTTGTCGGCCATCGGCTGCAGCGCGGCGATCAGGTCCAGCCGCTGCGCGAGCAGTTCGGCGCCCGCGCGCGCGAGGTGCTGGTCCCACACGTCGAGCGTGGACAGATCCATGGACCGCCCGCCGTGCCGGCGCGCGAGAGCGGCCGTCTTGAGCAGCGTGTTGCGCTGCTTCAGGACGCGCTCGTAGTCGGACCGCACACCGGCCATGCGCGGCGACCGGGCCGTGATCAGCTCGTCGAGGAACCGCCGCCGTTCCCCGGGATCGCCCTTGACCAGCGCGAGATCCTCCGGCGCGAACAGCACGGTCCGTACGATCCCCAGCACGTCCCTCGGTCTGACCTGCGAGGACCGGTTGATGCGGGCGCGATTGGCCCTGCCGGGGTTCAGCTCCAGCTCGACCAGCTGCTGCCGCTCCCCCTGGCGGACCTGCGCCCGGATGACGGCGCGCTCGGCGCCCATGCGGACGAGGGGGGCGTCGGAGGCGACCCGGTGGCTGCCGAGGGTGGCGAGGTATCCGACCGCTTCCACCAGATTGGTCTTGCCCTGCCCGTTCGGGCCGACGAAGGCGGTGACACCCGGGTCGAGCGGAACCTCGGCCCGGGCGTACGAGCGGAAGTCGGCCAGCGAAAGATGCGTGACGTGCATGGTGTTCCGCCGGCCTTCCCCGGAGTGCTGATGGACTGTGGATCGCGGGGCTCGCAAAGCGGCCCGGTGGATCCCCACGGGTCCTTGTGGATTACTTCTTCTCTACGGCGTGCCCGCCGAACTGGTTGCGCAGCGCGGCGATCATCTTCATCTGCGGCGAGTCCTCCTGACGGGAGGCGAACCGCGCGAACAGCGACGCGGTGATCGCCGGCAGCGGCACCGCGTTGTCGATCGCGGCCTCCACGGTCCAGCGTCCCTCACCGGAGTCCTGTGCATAACCGCGCAGGCCCTCCAGGTGCTCGTCCTCGTCGAGGGCGTTGACGGCGAGGTCCAGCAGCCAGGACCGGATGACGGTG
Source organism: Streptomyces sp. NPDC037288 (assembly GCF_055603265.1). Taxonomy (NCBI): domain Bacteria; kingdom Bacillati; phylum Actinomycetota; class Actinomycetes; order Kitasatosporales; family Streptomycetaceae; genus Streptomyces; species Streptomyces sp. NPDC037288. The sequence continues at coordinate 102,465 of NZ_JBVJVY010000006.1, read as the reverse complement.
CCCTCCTGCCACGAGCGGAACACCTCGCGGACGTCCGTGACGGAGTCGACCTTCTCCAGCAGCTCCCAGCCCTCGGCGTAGGCCTGCATCATCGCGTACTCGATGCCGTTGTGGACCATCTTCGCGAAGTGGCCCGCGCCGGCCTTGCCGGCGTGCACCGCTCCGAAGTCGCCCTCCGGCTTCAGCGCGTCGAAGACCGGCTGCACCTTGGCGACGTTCCCGGCGTCGCCGCCGTACATGAGCGCGTACCCGTTCTCCAGGCCCCAGACGCCGCCGGAGACGCCGCAGTCGACGAAGCCGATGCCCTTGGCCGCCAGCTCCTCGGCGTGCCTCTCGTCGTCCGTCCAGCGGGAGTTGCCGCCGTCCACGACCACGTCGCCGGGCTCCAGCAGCTCGGCGAGCTGGTCGATGGTCGACTGGGTGGGCTCGCCGGCCGGGACCATCACCCAGACCACACGCGGACCGCTGAGCTTGCCCACAAGCTCTTCCAGGCTGTGGACATCCGCGAGGTCCGCGTTGCGGTCGTATCCGATGACGGTGTGGCCCGCGCGGCGGATCCGCTCGCGCATGTTGCCGCCCATCTTGCCGAGGCCGACGAGACCGAGCTCCATCAGTTGTGTTCCTTAGGTCGCTGTGTGGCAGGAGAGGCACCTTCGTGCCGAGCCGAGCCTAAACCCGACCACTCCCGCACAGCTGTGGGCATACGCGCTCATGCGATAGGCCCCTGACCTGTGGATTCACCGGCGCAGCCGCGGCCAGTCGTGCTGCTGAGCGGCGTGGGCGCAGGCGGCACCCGGGCAGCACCGGCAAGCGACCCGCCCCGGCCGGCACCAGCGCCCGGCACCCACAACAGGCACCCGGCGCTGTCCACAGCTGTGGACGGACGATCAGCCGCTGAGCCGCACCGGCATGATCAGGTACTTGTACGCGTCGTCGGACTCGGCATCCAACGCCGCCTTCCCACTGAGCAGCGCCGGCTTCGTGGACGTCGTGAACGACAGCTGAGCCACCGGCGAGTCGATCGCGCTCAGACCGTCCAGCAGGAACGTCGGGTTGAAGGCGATGGAGATGTCATCGCCGTCCAGCTGGGCGTCGACCCTTTCCACAGCCTGTGCGTCGTCGCTGGACCCGGCCTCCAGGATCAGCACCCCCTGCTCGAAGCTCAGCCGCACCGGGGTGTTCCGCTCGGCCACCAGCGCCACACGCTTGACGGCTTCCACGAAGGGCGCGGTCTCGATCACGGCGACGGAGTTGAACTCCGTCGGGAACAGCGTGCGGTACTTCGGCAGGTCGCCCTCGAGCAGTCGCGTGGTCGTACGACGCCCCGCGCCCTCGAAACCGATCAGCCCCTCGCCCGCGCCCGACCCGGACAGCGCCAGCGTCACGCTGTCACCGGCACCGAGCGACTTGGCGGTGTCCAGCAGCGTCTTGGCCGGAACCAGGGCGACCGCGGAGGCGTCCGGGTTCTCCGGCTTCCACAGGAACTCGCGGACGGCGAAGCGGTAGCGGTCGGTGGAGGCCAGGGTGACCGTGTCGCCCTCGATCTCGATGCGCACACCGGTGAGGACGGGCAGCGTGTCGTCACGGCCGGCGGCGATGGCCACCTGGGAGACGGCGGCCGCGAAGACCTCGCCGGGGACGGTGCCGGTGGCGTTCGGCATCTGCGGCAGTGCCGGGTACTCCTCCACCGGCAGGGTGTGCAGGGTGAACCGGGAGGATCCACAGACCACGGTCGCCCGTACACCGTCTGTGGAAATCTCCACCGGCCGGTTGGGGAGAGCGCGGGAGATGTCGGCGAGCAGCCGGCCGGAGACGAGGACGGTGCCGTCCTCCTCGACCTCGGCTTCCACGGACACCCGCGCGGAAACCTCGTAGTCGAAGCTCGACAGGCTCAGCTGGCCGTCCTCGGCCTTGAGGAGGAGGCCGGCGAGGACAGGCGCCGGTGGACGGGCCGGGAGGCTGCGTGCCGCCCACGCCACTGCCTCCGCGAGTACGTCGCGTTCCACCCGGATCTTCACCGTAAGCCGCCTCCTGCTGTTGCTACTGAGTCCTCCGACTCGGTGTCACCGCCCACTGCGAAGGGAGGGACACCGGGGACCAGTCTGACGCACCGCACTGACAGTAGGTGCCTGTCGGGGTCAAGTCGCTCCGAGGGGCAGCCGGGCGCGAGACGGCGAGTTGTGCACAGGCCCCGCTTCAAAACGATTGCCGAACTCTCTCTAGTCGGGAGTAGTAGTAGGGCCTGTGGATACCGTGGATAACCGCGTTTGCCCAGCTCAGGGCAGAAATTTTGTCCACCGGGCCTGTGGGTGGAGGCGGTGGACAACCGGGGGTATCTGTGGAGAACAGAAAGTTCTGCACACGCCGCCCACAGCCTGAGGGCAGTTCTCCCCAGCTGCGTCCCCAGGTTTACCCACGTTTCCCACACCCCAACCCGGCACCTTCGTGTGACGGCTTTCACTCGACGCGGTGAGGGGGTGCGTCGCGTTGCCGAACAGTGGACAGCCATGTGGAGAAGCTGGGGATCACTGGGGACAACCGGCGCCGGCCTGTGGGTCGGCGGTGGACAACTCCGTGCACAGCCTGTGGATCCTTTCTTTTTCCACAGGCTGTGGAGATCGTTCGTCCACGATTCCACAGGGTGCTGAGCTGGGCGAACAGCATATGAACCAGCTGCCTGTGGATGCCGTTCGGGACAACTTCACAGTCCCCAGGATGTGGACGGAAGAAAGTCACCGAATCTGTGGAGGGTGGCCGTAACCCTGCAGCAAATCGAACGCACGGTGGCGAGCGAGGAACCCGCCGACGCGGGGATGCGACCCCACCTGTGCCCGGCACCCGCACCGGGCACCCACGAGGACAGCGGCCCTGTCGACAGCCCGGCATGCCGAAGGGCGCCCCCGGGACAGGTGTTCCCGAAGGCGCCCTCAGCGTCGGCGTACGACCGGCGTCAGCGCACGTCAGCCGTTCTTGATGCGGTTGGTCAGCTCGGTGACCTGGTTGTAGATGGACCGCCGCTCAGCCATCAGCGCCCGGATCTTCCGGTCGGCGTGCATCACGGTCGTATGGTCCCGCCCACCGAACTGCGCCCCGATCTTCGGCAACGACAGATCCGTCAGCTCACGGCACAGATACATGGCGATCTGCCGCGCGGTGACCAGCGCCCGCCCGCGCGACGTACCGCACAGGTCCTCCACCGTCAGTCCGAAGTAGTCCGCGGTGGCCGCCATGATCGCTGTGGCCGTGATCTCCGGAGCCGAGTCCTCGCCGCCGGGGATCAGGTCCTTCAGGACGATCTCGGTCAGGCCCAGGTCCACCGGCTGCCGGTTGAGCGAGGCGAACGCCGTCACCCGGATCAGCGCACCCTCCAGCTCACGGATGTTCCGCGAGATCCGGGAGGCGATGAACTCCAGCACCTCCGGCGGCGCGTTCAGCTGCTCCTGTACCGCCTTCTTGCGCAGAATCGCGATGCGTGTCTCCAGCTCGGGCGGCTGGACGTCGGTGATCAGACCCCACTCGAAACGGTTCCGCAGCCGGTCCTCCAGCGTGACCAGCTGCTTCGGCGGCCGGTCGGAGGACAGCACGATCTGCTTGTTCGCGTTGTGGAGCGTGTTGAAGGTGTGGAAGAACTCCTCCTGCGTCGACTCCTTGTCCGCGAGGAACTGGATGTCGTCGACGAGCAGGATGTCCATCTCGCGGTAGCGCTTGCGGAAGCTGTCGCCCTTGCCGTCGCGGATGGAGTTGATGAACTCGTTGGTGAACTCCTCCGAGCTGACGTACCGCACGCGTGTGCCCGGGTAGAGGCTGCGCGCGTAGTGCCCGATCGCGTGCAGCAGGTGCGTTTTGCCGAGTCCCGACTCCCCGTAGATGAAGAGGGGATTGTAGGCCTTCGCCGGTGCCTCGGCGACGGCGACCGCGGCCGCGTGCGCGAACCGGTTGGAGGCGCCGATGACGAACGTGTCGAAGAGGTACTTGGGGTTCAGCCGTGCCGTCGGCTCGCCGGGCCCGCTCGCCGGCGCGGGCTGTGCGGCCAGCGGGCCGGGCGCTCCGGGGCCGCCGGGCGGGGGCAGGTCCGGGCGGCCCGGACCGCCGCGGTGCGCCGGGCCGCCGCCCGGCGGCTGCTCGGGCAGCTCACGGCGGACGGGATCGCGCTGGTCGTACTCGGTGCGCGACGGCTCGTACTCGGGCCGTGCGGAGTCATAGTCTGCGCGCCCGGAGTCGTAGTCCGCGCGCGGGCTGTCGTACTCGCCGCGCTGCTGCTCGTACGACGGCCGGTCCATGCCCTGCGAGCGGTAGTCCGGCGACGGCGGGCCGTAGACGTCCGGTCCGGAGGCGTAGGCGTCCTGGGACGAGGGCGAGGCGTACGGGTCGCGCTCGGGGAAGCCGAGCCGCGGCTGCTGCCAGCCGTACTCGTCCTGCGCGGGACGGGGCCAGGTGCCGGGCTCGCGGCGCTGGTACTCGGAGGGATACGCCGGGCGCACGACCGGGTGCTGGTCGGCGCGACCGGGCGGCAGCTGATCGGCGCGGGGCTGCTGCTCTGCCGGCGGCTGCTCCGGGGCGCGGTGGCGGCCGTAGCCCTCGTACGGTCGTTCCTCGTACGGCCGTTCCTCGTACGAGGGGCCGGACGGCAGCTCGGGCTCCTCGTAGCGCGGCTTCGGCGTCTGCTGCACCGGCGCCGCGGGAGCCGGCGGCTCGCCGGCGGAGTCGTCCACGGTGATCGCGATGCGGATGGGACGGCCGCACTCGCGGCTCAGCGTCTCGCTGACGACCGGTGCGAGACGGCCCTCCAGTACGCCCTTCGCGAATTCGTTCGGTACGGCGAGCAGCGCGGTGTCCGCCACCAGCGCGAGCGGCTGGCAGCGCCGGATCCAGTGCTCGTCCTTCGCCTCGACACCCTGTCCGCGGCCCTCTCCGAGGAGCTGCTCCAGTACTCGTGGCCACACTGCGGCAAGATCGGCAGGTACGTCAGCCACAGGGCACGCTCTCTCACAGGTCCCACGAACGTGTGATCACGGGACGGGTCGGGGGGTACATCGGGTGGTCGGTGGGTCAAACCCGCCAGGGCGGGGGACAAAAGAACGAATCGGAGTTCAGCCACGGTAGTCAGCGCGGCGGGTGCGGTTCAAGTTGTTGTCCCCAGCCTGTGGATAGTGTCTCTCCGTGACCCTCGGTTTGACCGGATGGCGTAGCCCCGCGTACCGTAACCAGGTCGAGTTGTCGATGGCTGCTGCCGCCTGCCTCCGATGGGCACAGGTCACGTCAGGTGATCGGGAAGCGGTGCACTCGGGCGTGACGCGAGCTACTCGTGGGCGCACGGTGACAGCCAAGACGGCACCCCGCCACTACCGATTCTTTCTGGAGCCCCCGAGTGAGCAAGCGCACCTTCCAGCCGAACAACCGTCGTCGCGCGAAGACCCACGGCTTCCGCCTGCGGATGCGCACCCGTGCCGGCCGCGCGATTCTCGCGAACCGTCGCGCCAAGGGTCGCGCCAGCCTGTCCGCCTGATCCTGATCAGGTCATGACGTCGTGCTGCCTACCGAGCATCGGCTGAGGCGGCGCGAGGACTTCGCGACCGCGGTCCGACGAGGACGCCGGGCAGGACGCCCGACTCTCGTCGTCCACCTTCGTAGCGGTGCCACGGACCCGCACGCGCCTGGGGAGAGCGCTCCCCCGACGCGTGCGGGTTTCGTCGTCAGCAAGGCGGTGGGTGGTGCGGTCGTGCGCAACACAGTGAAGCGCAGACTGCGTCATCTGATGCGTGACCGAGTCGCCCTGTTTCCCCCCGGTAGCCTGGTAGTCGTACGAGCGCTGCCCGGATCGGGCGACGCAGACCACGCACAGCTGGCCCGAGACCTGGATGCCGCCCTTCAGCGGCTGCTGGGAGGGGGCGCGCGATGAAGTACCCGCTGCTGGCTCTGATCAAGCTGTACCAGTGGACGATCAGTCCACTGCTGGGGCCGGTGTGCAAGTACTACCCGTCGTGCTCCCACTACGGCTACACGGCCATCGACCGGCACGGTGCGATCAAGGGAACGGCGCTCACCGCCTGGCGCATCCTCCGGTGCAATCCGTGGTCGCTGGGCGGTGTGGACCATGTTCCGCCGCGCAAGCGCCCGCGGTGGCACGAAATGCTGCGCGACGCTTGGCGTGCACGCAGGGGCGGGACCTCCGCCGCCGAACCGGCCACCGAAGAGAAGCTCTCTTCCGAGCTTCCTCCGAGCCCGGCCGCAGAGACTTCGTCCCATGCCCAAGGAGCATGATTAGTGGACACGATTGCCAGCCTCTTCAGTTTCATCACCTGGCCCGTCTCCTGGGTCATCGTCCAGTTCCACAAGGTGTACGGGGCGATCTTCGGCCCTAACACCGGATGGGCCTGGGGCCTGTCCATCGTGTCCCTGGTGATCCTGATCCGCATCTGCCTGATCCCGCTCTTCGTGAAGCAGATCAAGTCGACGCGCGCGATGCAGACGCTCCAGCCGGAGATGAAGAAGATCCAGGAGCGCTACAAGAACGACCGGCAGCGTCAGTCCGAAGAGATGATGAAGCTGTACAAGGAGACGGGTACCAACCCGCTCTCCTCGTGCCTTCCCATCCTGGCGCAGTCCCCGTTCTTCTTCGCCCTGTATCACGTGCTCAACGGCATCGCGACGGGCAAGACCATCGGCGTCATCAACGAGCCGCTGCTCGCCAGCGCCCGTCAGGCGCACATCTTCGGCGCCCCGCTCGCTGCGAAGTTCACGGACAGCGCGGACAAGGTCGCCGCGCTCGGCGCCACGCTGACCGACGTCCGGGTCGTCACCGCGATCATGATCGTCCTGATGTCGGCGTCGCAGTTCTACACGCAGCGCCAGCTGATGACGAAGAACGTCGACACGACGGTCAAGACGCCGTTCATGCAGCAGCAGAAGATGCTGATGTACGTCTTCCCGGTCATGTTCGCCGTCTTCGGTATCAACTTCCCGGTCGGTGTCCTCGTCTACTGGCTGACCACCAACGTGTGGACCATGGGCCAGCAGATGTACGTCATCCGCAACAACCCGACCCCGGGTTCCAAGGCCCAGGCCGCCTACCTGGAGCGCCTGACCAAGCACGTCACGCACGTCGGCAAGGTCCGCCGCCGCAGCGAGAAGACCATCGTCAAGGCGATCGTCGCCAAGGGCCGCGACCGCAACGAGTTCGAGCGCAAGTTCATCAACGCCCTGAACAAGGCCGGTCTCGCCGCCCAGGCCGACGGCACCGTGGTGAAGAGCGTCACCCAGGCCGAGGCGCAGACCGCGGACGGTGCGGAGACCACCTCGGCGGCGGCCGGTACCGCGGCGCGGCGCCAGCAGCCCAAGCGTCAGTCCAAGTCCCAGCGTCAGACCGGTGGGACCAAGCAGGCCGGCGGGACCACCTCGCTGGAGAAGTCCGACGAGCCGCAGGACGCCAAGCCCGCCGCTGCCCAGCAGCCCCCGAAGCCCGGCTCCGGCACCCGCAGCAAGGCCCAGTCCGGCCAGCGCAAGGGTGGCCCGCAGCGGCCCAAGTCCCCGTCCAAGAAGTAAGAAGGAGCCCATCCCGTGACGGAAGGCACCACCTCCGCCGCTGCCGAGGGTGCAGACACCCTCACCCGCCTGGAGCAGGAGGGTGAGATCGCGGCGGACTACCTGGAGGGTCTGCTGGACATCGCCGACCTCGACGGCGACATCGACATGGATGTCGAGGCCGACCGCGCCTCCGTGTCGATCATCAGTGACACCGGCAGCCGCGACCTGCAGAAGCTGGTCGGCCGGGACGGCGAGGTGCTGGAGGCACTGCAGGAGCTGACGCGCCTGGCCGTGCACCGGGAGACCGGCGAACGCAGCCGGCTGATGCTCGACGTCGCGGGTTACCGGGCCAAGAAGCGGGCCGAGCTGTCCGAGATCGGAGCCAAGGCCGCCGCCGAGGTGAAGAGCACCGGTGAGCCCGTCAAGCTCAAGCCGATGACCCCGTTCGAGCGCAAGGTCGTGCACGACGCGGTCAAGTCCGCGGGGCTGCGCAGCGAGTCGGAGGGCGAGGAGCCGCAGCGGTTCGTCGTCGTACTGCCCGCCTGATCGGCACCCACGTTCCACCGGCCCCGTCTGTTGAGCAGACGGGGCCGAACTTTGTCAGCCTGGTAGTTCTGGTGGCCGGTGCGCGATGCGCCGGCGCTGTACGGAAGGACGGTCCCCGTGACGGAGGCAGCGGAGCTTCCCCCCGCGCCCGAACAGGCGCGGGAAGTTTTTGGTGATCGCTTCGCCGATGCGGTCCGCTACGCGGAGCTGCTCGCCGAGGCGGGCGTGCAGCGTGGCCTGATCGGCCCGCGGGAAGTGCCCCGCCTGTGGGAGCGGCATCTGCTGAACTGTGCGGTGCTCTCCGAGGCGGTCCCCGAGGGAGTGACGGTCTGCGACGTCGGCTCCGGCGCCGGACTGCCCGGCATTCCGCTCGCTCTGGTGCGGGAGGACTTGAACATCACGCTGTTGGAGCCGCTGCTGCGGCGCACCAACTTCCTCACCGAGGTCGTCGAGCTGCTCGGTCTGGATCACGTCACGGTCGTGCGGGGCCGCGCCGAGGAGGTTCTGGGGAAGCTGCCGCCGGTCCATGTGGTGACCGCCCGGGCCGTGGCCCCGCTGGACCGTCTGGCCACGTGGGGTATCCCGCTGCTGCGTCCCTACGGCGAGATGCTCGCGCTCAAGGGAGACACCGCGGAGGAGGAGCTGAAGGCCGCGGCCACGGCACTCAGCAAGCTCGGAGCGGTGGAAACGTCCATCCTGCACGTGGGCGAGGGAGTGGTGGACCCCCTGTCCACCGTCGTGCGGGTCGAGGTCGGCGAGAGCCCCGGCGGTGTGCGGTTCGCGGCGAAGCGGGCGAAGGCGGCCCGGACCGGCCGGGTCCGTCGACGCCGCTGATTTGAGGGAGGCGTCCATGCCGGGAGGCGTGGGCGCCTCTGATCCGTCCTGACGACGAGACGTACTCCACACAAGCTGCCAAACCTACGCAGGTCGGAGTGTCGCGAAGGTCCGGTCGCCGCCGCTGTGCATCGTGTTTCACGTGAAACGTCGCTCACTGCTTCACGGCATCATCAGTCGCGGCCGCGCTGCGGCCGAACCACGCGACCGCAAGCCCCTCGGTTCCCTGAGGGAGGAGCCCGTCTCTCCCGGCACTTCGTCCCTCTCCAGAGGCACGGAGCTGTCCACAGAGGTGGATTTCTCCACAGAAGACCAGGCCTCACTGGTTCACGACCCCGAAGGCATGGGAGGCTCTGTTCATTGCGAGCCTGAAGTCGAGGAGAGTGAATCCTTGCGGTCCGACGCCAACATCGCGGGACCGATGACCGATCCGGTCCCCGGTCCCCGTACCGAGTCGATGGGGGCGGATGTTTCACGTGAAACACCGCCTCCGATGGACGACACTCCCATCGGTCGTGCGGCCCAACTGGCGGTAGAGGCTCTGGGCCGCGCCGGCGAAGGTCTGCCGCGACCGGAGCAGACCCGAGTCATCGTGGTCGCCAACCAGAAGGGGGGCGTGGGCAAGACGACGACGACCGTCAACCTTGCCGCTTCGCTGGCTCTGCACGGCAGCCGTGTCCTGGTGATCGACCTCGACCCACAGGGCAACGCATCCACCGCCCTCGGGATCGACCACCACGCCGAAGTCCCTTCCATCTACGACGTGTTGGTGGAGAGCAAGCCTCTGGCCGGGGTCGTCCAACCGGTCCTCGATGTGGAAGGTCTCTTCTGCGCTCCCGCCACCATCGATCTCGCCGGTGCCGAGATCGAGTTGGTGTCGCTGGTGGCCCGGGAGAGCCGGCTGCAGCGGGCGATCCAGGCGTACGAACAGCCCTTGGACTACATCCTCATCGACTGTCCGCCCTCGCTCGGCCTGCTGACGGTCAACGCGCTGGTCGCGGGCCAGGAGGTCCTGATCCCGATCCAGTGCGAGTACTACGCGCTCGAGGGTCTGGGCCAGCTGCTGCGCAACGTCGACCTGGTGCGGGGGCACCTCAACCCCACGCTGCATGTGTCGACCATCCTGCTCACCATGTACGACGGCCGGACGCGTCTCGCCTCCCAGGTCGCGGAAGAGGTGCGCACCCACTTCGGCGACGAGGTGCTGCGGACGAGCATTCCCCGTTCGGTCCGTATCTCCGAGGCGCCGAGCTACGGGCAGACGGTGCTGACTTACGATCCTGGATCGAGCGGTGCCCTCTCGTATCTTGAGGCGGCCCGAGAAATCGCGCTGAGAGGCATTGGCATCAGCTACGACGCGAGCCAGGCCCACATCGGCGCCCAGAACGACCCGAGCATGGTGGAGGGGATCCAGTGAGTGAGCGACGGAGGGGGCTGGGCCGTGGGCTCGGCGCACTGATCCCCGCTGCCCCAACCGAGAAGACCCCGGCTCCGGCCGCGCTGGGAGGCGGAGCTTCCACCTCCCCGGCAGCGGTCCCGGTGCTGACGACTGACCGTGGAGTCGCCGCGGCGAAGGTGGCCACGCTGCCGCCTGTTTCACATGAAACCGAGGAGCCCCCGGCAACCCCGGTCACCGAGACGCCAGCTCCTCCGATGGGCGCGCACTTCGCCGAGATCCCTCTGGATGTGATCTCGCCCAACCCCCGCCAGCCGCGTGATGTCTTCGACGAGGACGCGCTGCACGAGCTGGTGACCTCCATCAAGGAGGTCGGTCTGCTGCAGCCCGTCGTGGTACGGCAGCTGGGGCCCGGCCGCTATGAGCTGATCATGGGTGAGCGCCGCTGGCGGGCTTGCCGTGAGGCCGGCCTGGAGGCCATCCCGGCGATCGTCCGTGCCACGGAGGACGACAAGCTCCTTCTGGACGCGCTGCTGGAGAACCTGCACCGCGCGCAGCTGAACCCGCTGGAAGAGGCCGCCGCCTACGACCAGCTGCTGAAGGACTTCAACTGCACGCACGACCAGCTGGCCGACCGGATCGGGCGCTCCCGGCCCCAGGTCTCCAACACCCTGCGTCTGCTGAAGCTCTCGCCGACGGTTCAGAAGCGGGTTGCCGCCGGGGTTCTCTCCGCCGGTCACGCCCGAGCCCTGCTCTCCGTGACAGACCCCGAGGAGCAGGACCGGCTGGCTCACCGCATCGTGGCCGAGGGGCTGTCCGTGCGAGCCGTCGAGGAGATCGTGACCCTCATGGGCTCGCGGCCCCAGAAGCCTCAGCGCTCCAAGGGCCCGCGCGCCGGCTCCCGACTCTCGCCGGCACTGAACGAACTGGCGACCCGCCTGTCGGACCGCTTCGAGACCCGGGTGAAGGTCGACCTCGGCCAGAAGAAGGGCAAGATCACCGTCGAGTTCGCCTCCGTGGACGATCTGCAGCGGATCCTGAGCACCCTCGCGCCGGACGAGGGGCCAGTGCTGCAGGGCGAGCTGCAGGAGAACGCGGCGGAGGACCAGGACGACTGACCCTCGCTCAACCGACTCGGTCGTACAGAGAGTGGGCCGTGTCCGGTGTGTACCGGAACACGGCCCACTCTTTGCTTTGAGTCGGTATCGAGGGAATCGCATCGTGGATACGATGCGATCGGGTATGGCACATCCACCGGACAGCGTCTGCATCTCTGAGTGGGGAGTCGGGGGCCATGCGATCGATGAGCCGCACCGGACTGGTGAGCGCGGGCCTGGGCCTTGGAGCGGTCGGCGGATTCGTCGGCAGCCTTCTCAGGGAGCGGAGCGCTCTGACAGCCGCTTGCGATGCGGCGGGCGAAGGAAGCGAGGAACAGCCTTCATGGGGCGTCGGCTCGTGCCGCTCACGCTGGACAACCTTCAGGACCTTCCCTCACGCTGTCGCTCGTGTGTCTTCTGGGAGCTGGACCCCGTCAGCGGTGAAGCGGCGGTAAAGGCGGGCACTTCCGCCGCGGAGAAGGAGGCCTGGATCTCCGCCGTCCTCCTGGACTGGGGGTCGTGCGGCCGGGTGGTGTACGTCGACGACGTGCCGGTGGGTTTCGCGCTCTATGCCCCTCCGGCCTATGTCCCACGCTCGACGGCCTTTCCCACAAGCCCCGTCTCGCCGGACGCCGTGCAGCTGATGACGGCGTTCATCATGCCCGGCTATCAGGGCCAGGGGCTGGGCCGGGTGCTCGTGCAGACGGTCGCCAAGGATCTGCTGCGCCGAGGCTTCAGGGCGATCGAGGCCTTCGGCGACGCCCGCTGGAAGGAACCCGCCTGCCTGTTGCCGGCGGATCATCTTCTGGCCGTGGGGTTCAAGACGGTCCGGCAGCACCCCACACATCCTCGGCTGCGGCTGGAGTTGCGCTCGACGCTCTCGTGGAAGGAAGACGTGGAGATGGCGCTCGACCGGCTTCTGGGAGCGGTACAGAAGGAGCCTGCGCTGCGACCCCTCTAAAGCGAATGGGCCAACCCATCCGGGTTGGCCCATTCGTGTTTCACGTGAAACGTCACTCGGCGATGAACTCTGCGAGGTCGCGAACGATCGCGGCCTTCGGCTTGGCGCCGACGATGGTCTTGGCGACCTCGCCACCCTGATAGACGTTCAGGGTCGGGATGGACATGACGCCGTACTTGGCGGCCGTACCGGGGTTCTCGTCGATGTTCAGCTTGACGATCTCGAGCTTGTCGCCGTACTCGGCAGCGATTGCCTCGAGGGACGGGGCGATCTGGCGGCACGGGCCGCACCAGGCGGCCCAGAAGTCCACCAGGACGGGCTTTTCGTTCTTGAGGACGTCCTGCTCGAAGGAATCGTCAGTGACATTCTTCAGGGTGCCGGCCACGGCGGGCTCCTTAACTCGATCGTGCGGTGAGGCGAGGGGGAAGAGGGAAGGTCAGACGGCGGTCTTCTCGGGCTCCGCCTTGTCCTCGTCCGCGAGGGCGGAGAGGAAGCGCTCGGCGTCGAGAGCAGCGGAGCAGCCGGTGCCGGCGGCGGTGATCGCCTGGCGGTAGGTGTGGTCGACCACGTCACCGGCGGCGAAGACACCGGTGAGGTTGGTACGGGTGGACGGGGAGGTGACCTTCAGGTAGCCCTCCTCGTCCAGGTCCAGCTGGCCCTTGAACAGCTCGGTGCGCGGGTCGTGGCCGATCGCGATGAACAGGCCGGTCACGGGCAGCTCCGACAGCTCGCCGGTCTTGACGTTGCGCAGCTTCAGACCGGAGAGCTTCTGCTCGCCCTGGATCTCGGCTACCTCGCTGTCCCACACGAACTTGATCTTCGGGTCTCCGAAGGCGCGCTCCTGCATCGCCTTGGAGGCGCGCAGGGTGTCCCGGCGGTGGACGACCGTCACGGACTTGGCGAAGCGCGAGAGGAAGGTCGCCTCCTCCATCGCGGTGTCGCCGCCGCCGATCACCGCGATGTCCTGGTCCTTGAAGAAGAAGCCGTCACAGGTGGCACACCAGGAGACACCGCGGCCGGAGAGCGCGTCCTCGTTCGGCAGGCCCAGCTTGCGGTGCTGGGAGCCGGTGGTGACGATGACGGCCTTCGCCTGGTGCACCGTGCCGGCGGTGTCGGTGACGGTCTTGATCTCACCGGCGAGGTCCACGGAGACGACGTCGTCCGGGACCAGCTCGGCGCCGAAACGCTCGGCCTGCGCCCGCATGTTGTCCATGAGGTCGGGGCCCATGATGCCGTCGCGGAAGCCCGGGAAGTTCTCGACCTCGGTGGTGTTCATCAGCGCGCCACCGGCGGTGACGGCGCCCTCGAACACCAGGGGCTTCAGCGACGCGCGCGCGGTGTAGAGCGCCGCCGTGTAGCCTGCGGGCCCGGAGCCGATGATGATCACGTTACGGACGTCGCTCACGGCTTGTTTCCTCGTCTCTGGTCTGCGTCTGTCGACCGGTGGGAGCGCCTTTCAGAGCTCCCACCCCACCCAACGGATCCTACGGGGCGCGCATTCCCGCTGTGTCGGGGCGCACGCATGCGTCGAGGCCACGGACAGCGCCAAGACTTTGCCACCTCACGAATCTGTCTGGCGAGACGCTTAACGTGCGTGGCGGGGACGAAGTATTCCGCGGTCGGCACCATGGCCGCTGGTGCGAAGCTGGCATGCGGCAGCCGGGGAGAGGGTTCCGGTCACGGCCAGAGGTGCACAGCCTGTGGGGGAACGGATTCCGACTGTAGGACTGTGCGGATTTCAGGAGCGAGGGTAGGACTCCTTCAAGAGGACGGTGCCCGAGGCCGTGGGAGGTTGACGCATACAGGCCGCGTCGACGACATAAGCCGTGACCCGGGCACTGTCATGGGCATCGGGTACGACGACGAGGTAGGCGCTCCTCCCGGCGTAGCTGCCCACCTTCGAGGCCAGAGCGCGGTCACCCCGGGGGATGGCCCGCCGGACACAGCTAGGTACCGGGATCTCGGTCTGAAGCAGTGTGTTGGCGCTCTCTGTGCCCCCCGGCGTGTCCCGTCCGGAGTCGGTGCCGGAGCGTGGTCGCTGACCGGTGTCTCGCGGTGTGATGTCCTTGTTCGAAGCCAACAGGTCCCGCACCTGGTTCTGGACACTGACACCGGAGAAGGCGCTGCTGGACGGACTCGGCTTGTCGTGAGCCGTCGTGGTTGACGTCCCACTGCCGAACACCTGGACTACCAGAGCCCCGGCACCCAGCACGGCCGCGGTCAACACACCCCCGAGGACGACGGTCCTCCGGCGGCTGCGTCCGCTCTTCTTCCGTCCTGGCCCGGTTGCCCCCTGTGGGCGTCCGGCGGGGCGCGAAGCCGTAACCGGTGTTTCACGTGAAACATGACCGATGATGTCGTCTTCGGAGGCGCTGAGCAGGGCCTCGGCGGCGAGCGCCGCATCGATACGACCGGCCACGCCGGCCGGCATGCGCACGGTTTCCGATACGGACCCCAGCAGTCCTCGGATCTCCTCCAGTGAGGCATGGACGTCGGCGCACAGCTCGCACGAGTCGAGGTGCTGTCGTATGGCGCTGCTGCGGTCCGGAGGGAGAAGGCCTTCGGTGAGGTCGGAGATCTCCTCGACGTCCGGGTGCCCGGCCGTGTCTGTCGTGGAAGTCACGCTCGCCCACCTCCGCCCTTCACTACGGCTGAATCGCTCGGTCCCGCGTCCTCGGGGCTCCTGTTCGGAGTCTCCGTTGCCGGTGGGACGGATGTCCCCTCCACCCGGTTCCGTCCCGCGCCGGGTTCTTTTCCGCTTCCGGAACCTTCGGGCCGTAGATGAGCCAGCAGAGGCAGCAGCCGGGCTCTTCCCCGGGCGCACCGGCTCTTCACCGTGCCCGTCGGTACCTCGAGGATCCGGGCGGCCTCGGCCACGGGATACCCCTGCATATCGACGAGGACCAGGGCGGCCCGCTGGTCGTGCGGGAGCGTGCCGAGTGCTTCGAGGAGCTGGCGGTGCACATCGTTCCGCTCGGCCGGCGCCGAAGCCGACTCGTGCGGCTCCAGCAGCTGCTCCAGCCGCTCGGTGTCGTCAACCGGAGCGGTCTTCCGCGAGGCTGCCTTGCGGGCACGGTCCAGGCAGGCGTTCACCGTGATGCGGTGCAGCCACGTCGTGACAGCCGACTGGCCCCGGAAGGTGTGGGCGGCCCGGTAGGCCGACACCAGGGCGTCCTGGACCGCGTCGGCGGCCTCCTCGCGGTCCCCCAGCGTCCGCAGCGCGACCGCCCAGAGCCGATCCCGATGCCGCCGGACGATCT
Organism: Streptomyces sp. NPDC037288; assembly: GCF_055603265.1. Taxonomy (NCBI): domain Bacteria; kingdom Bacillati; phylum Actinomycetota; class Actinomycetes; order Kitasatosporales; family Streptomycetaceae; genus Streptomyces; species Streptomyces sp. NPDC037288. The sequence goes on along the minus strand of NZ_JBVJVY010000006.1, from coordinate 86,847 downwards.
CACCGAAGGCATGGGAGTCGCCTTCCACATGGCGGGCGAGCAGATCCTTGTCGCTCACTCCGTCGTATCCGGCGTCCTCCGCCATCTGCCCCCTCCGGTCCGGGTGCGACGTCAGCCTGTGAACTTGACTTCGCCGATGGCCTGCTTCCAGCCGGCGCGGGCGTACAGGGTGGAGTCGTACCCCGAGTACGGCACGGCCGTCAGCCAGACGAGGACGTACTGCGTCTTGACCGACTTGGTGACCTTCACCGTGGCGCTGGTGCCTGTGGTCGTGACGCTGCCGATCTTCGTCATGGAGCCCAGCGACGCCGGCGTCAACGAGTCCGCAGCGTACAGCTCGATCGTCGTGTGGTCGCTGCCGAAGCGCAGGTCGAGGGCGGCGGTGCTGAGATTCTTCGCCGAGCCGAAGTCGTACACGATGCCGACACCCGGCTTGTACGGCGCGATCTGCGGGCCCGCGTCGAAGCTCTTGGTCTTCCAGTACGTCGACGGGTCGCCGTCGTAGGTCCTGGGTTCGGCACCGGAGTTCTGGGCGCCGCCCTCGGCTACGAACTCCCGGCTGTTCTGGATCTTTATGGGCTGCGGCTTCGGCTTCGCGGCGCCCTTGCCGCCGTCGTTCGTCGTCTGGCTCTTGTTGGGGTTCTCCGGCTTGCCACTCCGGTCCATCAGGGCGTCCGCCAGCTGCCAGCTGCCCAGACCGAGGGCGGCGATGAGGAGGGCGGACACCGCCCACTTCAGGGCCTTGCCGGTGCGGCTCTGCAGCGGGGGCGGCGGGGTCACGATCGGCTGGGCCACGCCGGGGTGCGGCGCCGGTCGGCCGTACGTGCCCTGCTGGTAGGTCGTGCGCTGGTACTCGGGCGGAGCGGTGAACGCCGGCTCCGGCGGGCGGATGCGGGGCATCTCGCCGATCGCCTTCACCAGCTCCTCCGGCGTGGTGCACGGAGCCTCATGACGGGAGGCGGTGGCCCCGTCGTTGGCGAGTGCGCGCATGGCCAGTTCGGACAGGCCCCGGTGCACCCCGGCCCGCACCTGGTCCGGTGCGATCAGACCGACGCCCTTGGGGAGGCCGGACAGACCGTACGCGTCGCTCTCGTACGGCCAGCGCTCGGTCAGCGCGGCGTACAGCAGGGCGCCGATCGCCTCGGTGTCGGTGCGCTGTGGGGTGTCGGAGCTGATGCCGCGCAGCGCGGCGTTCACGGCGAGGCCCCGGATGCGCCACTGGCCGGTCGAGGCGCGCAGCACGGCGTTCGGGTTCAGCCGCAGATGGGCGAGGCCCTCGCGGTGCGCGGCGGCCATGGCGGAGGCCACCTGACTGACCAACTGGTAGGCGTCATGCGGCTCCAGCGGGCCGGTCGCGAGGAGCGTGGTCAGCTCGGTGGCGTCGGGCAGCCACTCGTGCACGACGTAGACGAGGTCGTTCTCCTCGACGGCGTCCAGGACCTGTACGAAGCGCGGATCGCCGAGCAGCGCGGAGGAACGGGCGGCAGCCAGGACGGAACGGGCCCGCGCATGGTCCGCGGGAAGGACATGCACGCCGACGGCACGACGGAGTTTCTCGTCGACGGCACGCCAACTGCTGAATCCGTCCAGACGGGTGACGCACTCCTCCAGTCGGTAGCGTCTGGCGAGCTTGTGACCGCTGTGCAGTTCGGGAGGCGAGGCCTTCTTCCCGGGCCCCTCGCTCTCGCCGCTCCCCCGTGCCTCGTCGCTGTTCGTGTCCCGCTCCGGGTTCTTGGCCACCCCGTCGGCCGTGGACTGGTCCGCCTTGGCGGTCAGCGGCTGTTCACCGCTGTTGTCTGCCACGTCGACGGCAGCTGTGCTCCGTTCCGCCACCGTCGTCCCTGCCTCCCCATCCGTTGCACGCTGTCCGACGCCGAAACCAATTGTGCCCACAGTCCGCTGCTATGCACGACACACGGCGGCGGACGATGGTTGTGCACCTACCCCCGCCTCAGCGGCCCAGACGTCCGCGGACCATGCCCACGAGCGAGTTCAGTTCCTCGATGCGCATCCGGCGGGCGGCGACGAAGAAGACGCCGAGCAGAACGGCACCACCGGCGAGCAGCGCGGCGAAGGACCCGACGACGCCCTGGCCGAGGGTGTGCCCGATGCCGTAGCAGGCTGCGCCGCTGAGCAGGGCCGCGGGCACCGAGGCGATGCACAGGCGCGCGTACGTCCGCAGCACCCGGGTACCGTCCAGATCACCGCCGAGCCGCTTGCGCAGCCGGCGCCAGGCGACGCCCACGCCGATCGCGTAGCTCAGACCGTACGCGGCGGCCATACCCGCGACCGCCCAGCGGGCCGGCAGCAGGAAGTAGCACAGCACGGAGACGCTCGCGTTCACCGCCGCCACGATGACGGTGTTGTAGAACGGGGTGCGGGTGTCTTCGTAGGCGTAGAAGGCCCGCAGGACGACGTACTGCACCGAGTACGGGATCAGGCCCAGGGCGAAGGCCATCAGCATGTAGCCCATGTTGGTGGCCGAGCCGGTGCCCGCGGAACCGAAGATCAGGGTGCACATCGGGATTCCGAGCGCGAGGAAACCGAACGCGATCGGGACGATGGCGACGGCGGTGGTGCGCAGGCCGTGCGAGATGTCGTCGCGGACGGCACCGGCGTCCCCCTCGGCGGCCGCGCGCGAGATGCGCGGCAGCAGGGCGGCCATCAGAGACACCGTGATGATGGCCTGCGGCAGACCCCAGATGAGCTGGGCGTTGGCGTAGGCGGCAAAGCCGGTGCCCTTGACGCCGGAGTCCTTGCCGGCGGCGGTGGACAGACGGGTGACGACCATGGCGCCTGCCTGGTTGGCGAGGACGAACAGGACCGTCCACTTGGCGAGCATGGCGGCCTTGCCCAGGCCATGGCCCTTCCAGTCGAACCGCAGCCGGATCCGGAAGCCGGTCTCGCGCAGATAAGGGATCATCGCCAGCGCCTGGACGACCAGTCCGAGCAGCACACCCACACCGAGCAGCCGCTGCCCCTGAGGCGGAATGTTGGTGACGTCCAGGTGGGAGTTGGCGGCGCTGCCGTAGACCCAGATGAACAAGCCGAGCGAGACGATGATGACGATGTTGTTCAGGACCGGCGTCCACATCATCGCGCCGAACTTGCCGCGGGCGTTGAGGATCTGTCCCATCACCACATGGATGCCCATGAAGAAGATCGAGGGCAGGAAGTAGCGGGTGAAGGTGACCGCCACCTCGTTTGCGGCCGGGTTGCTGGCGATGGTGGGAGACAGCAACCGCACCAGCAGCGGCGCCGCGAACATCGCCAGACCGGTCAGCGCGGCCAGGGCCACCATCACAAGGGTCAGCAGGCGGTTGGCGAACGCCTCGCCGCCGTCCTCGTCCTCCTTCATGGACCGCACCAGCTGCGGCACGAAGACGGAGTTGAGCCCGCCGCCGACGGTGAGGATGTAGATCATCGTCGGCAGCTGGTAGGCCACCTGGAAGGAGTCGGCGAGGAAACCGAGGCCGAGCGCTGCGGCGATCAGTGCGGAGCGGATGAAGCCGGTGAGACGGGAGACCATCGTGCCCGCCGCCATCACGGCACTGGACTTCAGCAGCCCGGCGGCCTTGCCGCCCTTCTTCGCGGGCGCGGCGGGAGCCGCTGCCGCCACGGCCGCCGTATCCGTGTTCGGACCTGCGGGATCCGGTGCCGGTGCCGGGGCGGGCACCGGGGGCTGCATCGGGTTCGCCGGGGCAGCCGGGTAGGGGGCCTCGGCGTACGGGGTGCCCTGCTGGGGGCCCTGCCCGTCCGCCGGGTACTGGCCGGCGGGACCGTACCCGGTGGACGGAGCGGCGGCCGCTCCGGGGAAGCCGGACGGGTTCATGGGCGCCTGCCCACCGCTCTGCTGCTGGTCCTTGAAGAGGTGCGCGAAGGCGTCCGGCTCGTGGTACTCCTCGCCCGAGTGCGTGACCAGGTCGTCCACGCCCACGAACTGGGTCGTGCGGGGGTCGTCGCCGTACGGCATGTACGGGGTCGCACTCTCCGGTTCCGGTGCCGGCGTCTGCGCCCATACCTGCGGATCGGGCGCGTAGGGCGACGGGGCGGGCGGGCCGTACAGGGGCTGCTGCTGCTCGTAGCTGCCCGCAGGGGGCGGCGGGTGTGCGGCGCGGTCGTAGAGCGCCTCGGCGACCGGGTCCTGCGCGGCCAGGTCGTGCGCCCGGTAGGGGTCCTGGTCGTAGGCGTCCTGGAGGTACATGTCCGCCGCTTGCTGCGGCGGTACCTGACCAGGCTCCGGCGGCGTCTCGGGGTAGCCCGAGCCGGCCGCGCCCTGGCCGCGATCACCGTCGTACGGCGCGTTCATGCTTACCCCACCTCATCGTCCCTGGCTCACCGGCCACGACATCGCTCAACGGTCCACTCTCTCACCCGTCCCGGACGGGTCGGTGCTTTCCGGTGCGGTGTCCGGCGCAGGGTCACTCGGGTGCTCCGGGTCGTCTGCCCCGGAGGGCGAGCCGGATTCTTCCGGCTTTTCCGGGAGACGATCCATGGGGGTGTCGGGGTTCCCCGGCTCGTCGGTGCTCTCGTCCGCCGTGCCGGTGCCGTCCTCCTTGCGGCGGGCCGCGGCGCGCTTGCGCTGGGTGTACATCCGGAATCCGGCGAGGACGAGGAGGAGCACGCCGCCGCCGATGACCAGCATCACGGTGGGCGTGATCTCGGTGACCTTCACGTCGAAGCTGACGGGGTCGCCGTACCTCACGCCGTCCTCGGTGTACAGCTGAGCGACCACGGTGACCCGGCCGTTGGCGTTGGCCGAGGTGGTGAACTTCACGGACTGGCTGTGCCCGCCGGAGATCTCGACCGGCTGCTCGTAGTACGCCTTGCCGCCGATCTTCAGGCGGGTCGGCATGCTCGAGGTGAGACGCAGGACCAGATGGCCGACGGGCTGGACGAGGTTGTTCTGGACGGTCACCGGGATGGTGGCGCTGCGGCCGGAGAGCTTGGTCTCCGACTTGTCGATCAGCTTGACCTGGTCGGCCAGGTGATCGAGCCAGCCCTCGACGCCGTCCCGGTAGCTGCCCGCCTCCGCGCTCCTGCCCCGCCACGACGCGGACATCTCACGGTTTATGGCCCGCCCGAAGGGGGTCACGACGCGGGACTGGTCGGAGAGGATCACCTGGAAGCTGTCGAGCTTGCCCTGCGTGCGCGCGATCTGCTCGAAGGCCGCTCGCGGCAGCTCCCGCGAGCGTAGCGAGGAGGGATAGGCGGACCCGGACGGGATGCGTGTGGTGGCCTCCGGGTCGGGCTTGTCCTTGGCCGCCGCGCCGAGATCCTGGGACTGGGACCAGTTCCCGCCCTGGAGCGCCTTCAGCGCCGCCGCCATCGCCTGCGCCTGGCTCCCTGTGGGCATGCGCTGCGGGGCGACGACGATGCTGCGCTGCTTGTCCGTCTGCGCGTTCACCTCGAGGCTCTGGGCCAGGAACTCCTGCACGGCGAGCGTGGCCGAGTCCGCCTTCGTCAGATCGTCCTCGAAGGCCGTGGACAGCCGGGCGTCGGAGACCACCGCCGTGGTGCCACCGCCGACCGGGCGGGCGGCGGAAGGCGTGTACGACAGCCCGGCCGTCTCCTGGAGGCTGTCGCTGCGGGCGATCACGCGGTCGGCCCCGGCCGAGGTCGCGACCTTCATGATCGCCGGGTCCACGGCACCCTCCACCGGCCAGGCGAAGTCGGTGCTCGGCGTGACGTGGAGCACGGTCTTGACCGTGATGGCGGCGACGTCGGTGGCGTCTTTGAGGTGGCTGAGTGAGCCGGTGACGCTGGTGCCGTTGTGGGCAAGGGAGGCCAGGTCAGGGTCGCCGAAGGGGAGCGCGACGACCTCCTTGCCCGCCACCGCCTTCTGCAGGTTCGCCAGCCACTGCTTGGCGACCGCCTGGTGCTCCCGCGGGCCGGGCGTGGTGGTGTCTCCGTCACCCGGCAGCCGGTAGTTGCCCGTCGCCATCCTGTCCACCGAGGCCAGCAGGTCCGGGTCGATCACCCAGGTGACGTCGAGGTCCTTGCCCAGATCCACCATCTGGGCCAGCCTCCCGCCCGGCGCCAGTTCCTTGGCCAGGTCGTCGTTGAGGAACACCGGCGTCTGCAGTTCGCCGGCGCCCGTCTTGGCCGTCATGTGGACGGTGGAGAGCAGAGGCCACAGGAACGTCGTCCTGGTCTTGGTGTCGGCCTCGGACGGCTGCCACGGCAGGAACGTCCGCTGGATGCCGAGCACCTGGTCCCAGGGCTGCGTGGCGGTCTGACCGGAGAGGGAGACACCGAACTCGTAGACGCCGTCGTCGCCGAGGTCGAGCTTGTCCACGGGGACGGAGATGCTGAAGTGCTCGGCGACGCCGGGGGTCAGCTTGGCGAACTTCTCCTCGTACTTGCCGCCGACCTCGGAGCCGGTGCCGCCCTGCAGGTCGTCGGAGTGCCGGGCGACCGAGTCGATCTCCGAGCGGGTGTTCAGCATGGGCCCCACCCGCAGACCCACGTGGGCACCGGTGACCGTCTGCTTGCCGTTGTTGGTCACCGTGCCCGACACCGTCAGCGTGTCCCCGTCCGTGGGGGCGCTGGGGCCGAGCGAGTCCAGGGAGACGGACACCGTGTCCGAGGAGGCGGCCTGGGCGGGCGCTGCGGCCGGCAGCTGCAGCAGCCCGGCCAGCAGAGGCGCCCCCGCGAGCAGCGCGCCGGTGCGCCGCAGCCACCGGCGGGCAGGTGAGGCACTGGTCCCCTGGAAGTCTGCCGCCTCGGCCACGCGCTCGCCCGTCCCTCGTCGTCGTCAGTGGTCGTCGGAATGTGCGTCCACGCATGGTAACGATGTGCGCTGAGGGGAAGTGCCGCGGTCTCCTCCACAAGATCGAGGATCCTCGACGGCCCGTCCTCTATATCCAGTATCGAGCCGAGAGCTTCCGAACGTCGCGAGAGCGATGCTTGCGGTGGGTATGCCGGGAGCCGTCCGCAACCCTGCCAGGGCCGTCGCTGGAGGAAATGGAGGGCGCCCCTGGTCGCCGGGGCACGTACCCTCTTCTGTTGTGCCGAACCCCAACGAAGACACTCCCTCTGCCCTGAGCCAGGCGCAGCAGCGCGCGGTCGCCGAGCTGCTGCGGGTGGCGCCCGTCGCCGATGACCTCGCCCGCCGATTCCAGGAGGCCGGGTTCTCGCTCGCCCTGGTCGGCGGATCGGTGCGCGACGCGTTGCTCGGCCGGCTCGGCAACGACCTGGACTTCACGACCGACGCCCGCCCCGAGGACGTACTGAAGATCGTGCGGCCATGGGCGGACGCTGTCTGGGAGGTCGGCATCGCCTTCGGCACCGTGGGCGCGCACAAGAGTGCCCGTGTCGGAGACACTGATGGGCACTTTCAGATCGAGATCACCACCTACCGGTCGGAGGCCTACGACCGCACCTCGCGCAAGCCCGAGGTGTCGTACGGCGACTCCATCGAGGAGGATCTGGTCCGCCGGGACTTCACGGTCAACGCGATGGCCGTGGCGCTGCCCGAGAAGGAGTTCATCGACCCGCACGGTGGCCTTGAGGATCTCGCGGCCCGGGTTCTGCGGACACCGGGTACGCCCGAGGAGTCGTTCTCGGACGATCCCCTGCGGATGATGCGGGCCGCGCGGTTCGCCGCCCAGCTGGACTTCACGGTGGCCCCTGAGGTCGTCACCGCGATGACGGACATGGCCGGACGCATTGAGATCGTCTCGGCCGAGCGGGTCAGGGACGAGCTGAACAAGCTGATTCTCTCCGCACACCCACGCAAGGGACTGAGGCTGCTCGCCGACACCGGGCTCGCGGGTCACGTGCTGCCCGAGCTGCCGGCGCTGCGCCTGGAGCGGGACGAGCACCATCGGCACAAGGACGTCTACGAGCACACGCTGATCGTCCTGGAGCAGGCGATCGCCCTGGAGACGGACGGTCCCGATCTCACGCTCCGGCTGGCGGCGCTACTGCACGACATCGGCAAGCCGCGGACGCGCCGCTTCGAGAAGGACGGCCGGGTCTCGTTCCACCACCACGAGGTGGTCGGTGCCAAGATGACCAAGAAGCGCATGACCGCCCTGAAGTACTCCAACGACTTGGTGAAGGACGTTTCACGGCTGGTCGAACTTCACCTGCGCTTCCACGGCTACGGCACCGGAGAGTGGACGGACTCGGCGGTGCGGCGCTACGTCCGTGACGCGGGTCCGCTGCTGGATCGCCTGCACAAGCTGACCCGCTCGGACTGCACCACCCGCAATAAGCGGAGGGCGGCCGCGCTCTCGAAGGCCTACGACGGCCTGGAGGAGCGCATCGCCCAGCTGCAGGAGCAGGAAGAACTGGACGCGATCCGCCCGGACCTCGACGGCAACCAGATCATGGAGATCCTGGGTGTCGGGCCCGGCCCTGTCGTCGGCAAGGCCTACAAGCACATGCTGGAGCTACGGCTGGAGAACGGCCCGATGGAGCATGACGCGGCCGTGAGGGCTCTCAAGGACTGGTGGGCAGAGCAGAGCTGAACTCTGCCGTGCCGGGCTCGGCGATGTTTCACGTGAAACACCGCCCGGGGCTTCCGACGTCGAGGGGCGATGTTTCACGTGAAACATCGCCCTCTCCGTTTCCCGGCCACTGCCTCAGCGACGCTCGAAGCGAGCCAAAGCCGTGGCGACCCCGCCGTACAGGACGGCGACCAGGATCACCAGGAGTGTCGAGCGGCCGTCCGGCGGCAGCATCGCAGCTGCCACTCCGGCCGCGACGACGAAGGCCACGTTGAAGAGGACGTCGTACAGGGAGAAGATCCGGCCGCGGAACGCGTCGTCGACGCAGGCCTGGACGATGGTGTCCGTGGCGATCTTGGCGCCCTGAGTGATCAGACCCAGGATGAAGGCCGCGGCAAGGAGAGGGCCGGCGGCGAAGGTGAGCCCGAGTGCAGGCTCCAGTACGGCGGCGGCGCCGGAGCACACCGCGATCCACCGCCCGGGACCGAGGCGTCCCGCCGCCCACGGTGTCACCGCAGCCGCCGCGAAGAACCCCGCACCGGACACCGCCAGTGCGAGTCCGAGCAGTCGGAGCCCCTCCTCGGGTGTCGTGGAGAGGGCGTACCGGCAGAGCATGAGCAGAAGGACCAGCAGCGCGCCGTAGCAGAAGCGCATCAGCGTCATCGCGGCCAGAGCCCAGGCGGCTTCTCTCCGCTGGGGTGCGGCCAGGTGGCGGACAGCCGCGAGCAGATCGCGTGCCGTGTCCGCGAGGGCGGTGGACATCTGCGGTTTGGGCTGCTGGTCGGGGCCGAGGAGCGTGGGCGCCATGGTGAGGGCACTGAGTCCCGCGCACAGATAGAGGAAGGCCCCGAGGAGGACCACCGCCGCGTCGGATCCCGACGCCACGAGCCGTACGCCGAAGGCCAGACTGCCGCCCGCGGTCGCGGCGAGCGTTCCGGCCGTCGGCGACAGCGAGTTGGCGAGCACCAGACGCTCGGCGTCCACCACGCGGGGCAGGGACGCGGACAGCCCGGCGAGGACGAAGCGGTTGACGGCCGTGACGCACAGCGCGGAGACGTAGAACAGCCAGTCCGGAACGTGGCCGGCCATCAGCGCGGCGGTGACCGCGGCCAGCAGGGCGCGCAGCAGATTGCCGTATACGAAGACCTGTCGGCGCCGCCAGCGGTCCAGCAGGACGCCGGCGAACGGGCCGACCAGGGAGTAGGGGAGCAGCAGGACTGCCATCGCGGAGGCGATGGCGGTGGCCGAGGTCTGTTTCTCCGGGGAGAAGACGACGTACGCGGCGAGCGCGACCTGGTAGACGCCGTCGGCGCCCTGGGACAGGAGGCGGATGTACAGCAGACGTCGGAAGTACCGCAGGCGCAACAGGACGCGCAGGTCACGGACGACGGGCATGGGGCACAGCCTCACACATGCGGAAGGTCCCCGGGTCGGTGGACCCGGGGACCTTCACAGCCCTGGCAGGAGCGTTCTGGTGCGAGCGATTCCCCTCAGGGTTTTAGCGCTCGACCTCACCGCGGATGAACTTCTCGACGTTCTCGCGGGCCTCGTCGTCGAAGTACTGGACCGGCGGGGACTTCATGAAGTAGGAGGACGCCGACAGGATCGGGCCGCCGATGCCGCGGTCCTTGGCGATCTTCGCGGCGCGCACGGCGTCGATGATGACTCCGGCGGAGTTCGGGGAGTCCCAGACCTCGAGCTTGTACTCCAGGTTCAGCGGGACGTCACCGAAGGCACGACCCTCGAGGCGGACGTAGGCCCACTTGCGGTCGTCGAGCCAGGCCACGTAGTCGGACGGGCCGATGTGGACGTTCTTCGCGCCCATGTCCCGGTCGGGGATCTGGGAGGTGACCGCCTGGGTCTTGGAGATCTTCTTGGACTCCAGGCGCTCGCGCTCGAGCATGTTCTTGAAGTCCATGTTGCCGCCGACGTTCAGCTGCATCGTACGGTCGAGGATGACACCGCGGTCCTCGAACAGCTTCGCCATGACGCGGTGCGTGATGGTGGCGCCGACCTGGGACTTGATGTCGTCACCGACGATCGGCACACCGGCCTCGGTGAACTTGTCCGCCCACTCCTTGGTGCCGGCGATGAAGACCGGGAGGGCGTTGACGAAGGCGACCTTGGCGTCGATGGCGCACTGGGCGTAGAACTTCGCCGCGTCCTCGGATCCGACCGGCAGGTAGCAGACCAGGACGTCGACCTGCTTGTCCTTCAGGACCTGGACGACGTCGACCGGCTCGGCGTCGGACTCCTCGATGGTCTCGCGGTAGTACTTGCCGAGGCCGTCGAGGGTGTGACCGCGCTGGACGGTGACACCGGAGGTGGGCACGTCGCAGATCTTGATGGTGTTGTTCTCGGAGGCGCCGATCGCGTCCGCGAGGTCGAGGCCGACCTTCTTGGCGTCCACGTCGAACGCGGCGACGAACTCGATGTCGCGCACGTGGTAGTCACCGAACTGCACGTGCATCAGGCCGGGGACCTTCGACGCCGGGTCGGCGTCCTTGTAGTACTCGACTCCCTGCACCAGCGACGCAGCGCAGTTGCCCACGCCGACGATGGCTACGCGAACCGAACCCATTCCGGTTGCTCCCTGTGTGTACGAGTGAGGCCCTGATTGGGACTCACGTGGCGGTGTCGCCGGGCGTATCCGTCCGGGGGGTGTCCCCGGGACGGGGCAGGCCGCCCGTCGATCCAGTGGTGGTGTCCTGCTGAGCGGACCCCCCGGACACGGAACCCCGCAGGTCCCGTCCGGCCCGCTCGCTCTCGATGAGCTCGTTCAGCCAGCGCACTTCGCGCTCCACGGACTCCATCCCGTGGCGCTGGAGCTCGAGTGTGTAGTCGTCGAGGCGCTCCCGCGTGCGCGCCAGGGAGGTGCGCATCTTCTCCAGGCGCTCCTCCAGGCGGCTGCGCCGGCCTTCCAGGACGCGCATGCGCACATCGCGCGACGTCTGCCCGAAGAAGGCGAAGCGTGCGGCGAAGTGCTCGTCCTCATACGCGTCGGGGCCGGTCTGCGAGAGCAGGTCCTCGAAGTGTTCCTTCCCCTCCGCCGTCAGCCGGTAGACGATCTTGGCGCGGCGTCCGGCGAGCGGAGCGGCGAGGGCGTCCTCGTGGGTGCTGCCCGGTTCCTCGATCAACCAGCCGTTGGTGACCAGTGTCTTGAGGCAGGGATACAGGGTTCCGTAGCTGAACGCCCGGAACACACCCAGGGACGTGTTGAGCCGTTTGCGCAGCTCATAGCCGTGCATCGGGGACTCGCGGAGCAGGCCGAGCACGGCGAACTCGAGGATGCCGGAACGTCGGCTCATCGTCGCCTCCTCTCGGTCCCGCTGATCGCTCCCGCGGGTCTCGCAGTACCTCTCAGCGTCTTTATCTCGCGCTGATGTATCGACTCGATACATCATGACGATAGAACGGCCTTCCGCGGGCGACAAGGGTGACGGTGGTGAACGGGATCACATCACCGATTCATACGATGCAAGTTGCACGATTTGGGGTGAACTTCAGGGCTCGGCAGGTTTTGGGGATGCGTAGTCTGTGCGGCATGCACACCACCGGGAACCGCGTGACGCCCGGGGAGCGTCCTCGTCCCCGGTGCAGTACGGGTGAATGCAGAACCGACCACATCCGTACTTCGGGGGGACCGGAAACCAGCCGCCGTTCCAGGCGCGCACGGGTGCGCCTGCCCGAGGAGTAATCGTTCGATGAGCGAGCACCGTCGCAAACCGCCGCAGCCGCAGGGAGGCGGACGTGCCGCGGCCCGACGCGACCCGTCCGGCTCGGCCTCCGGTCGCCGCGCGGCACCGCGGGGCGCCACCGGGTCCCCAGCCGACTCCTATGGGTCCAGTTCCTATGGGTCGGGTGCCAGTGGTCCGGGAGGTGACGAGCGTCCCTACAGTGGCCGTGCCGAGGCCCGCCGGGCGGCGCAGAGAGGCAGTCGCCGCAGAGGCGCGGACAACGCCGGCCCGGGTGGCCGGCGCGGCACTCCCGGCGGCCCGACCGGTCCCGGGCGCGGCAGGGGTCGTGCGTCGACCGCACCCGGCAAGAAGCGGCTGATCGACTATCCCCGTGCCGGAAGGTACGGCTGGCGCCGCTGGGTGCCCTCCTGGAAGCTCGTCTCCGGGCTCTTCATCGGTTTCGTCGGAAGCCTGGTGGCGCTGGTCGGCGTCAGCTACGCGATGGTCTCGATCCCCAACGAGAACGATGCCGCCAAGTCCCAGAACAACGTCTACTACTGGGCCGACGGCAAGCAGATGGTGGCCACGGGCACGGGCGTCAACCGGCAGAACGTCAGCATCGACCAGATTCCCGACGCCATGCAGTGGGCCGTGATCTCGGCCGAGAACAAGAGCTTCTACCAGGACTCGGGCGTCGACCCCATGGGCATCGCGCGCGCCGTGGTCAACATGGCGCGGGGCGGCCAGACCCAGGGTGGTTCGACGATCACCCAGCAGTACGTCAAGAACACCTATCTGAGCCAGCAGCAGACGGTCACCCGTAAGTTCAAGGAGCTGTTCATCTCCATCAAGGTGGGGACGAAGCTCAAGAAGAGCCAGATCCTGCAGGGGTACCTCAACACGTCGTACTTCGGCCGGGGCGCGTACGGCATCCAGGCGGCTGCGCAGACGTACTACGGCAAGAACGCGGTGGACCTGACGCCGAGCCAGTGCGCGGTCCTCGCAGCGCTGCTCAAGGGCCCGACGTACTTCGACCCGGCCGGCAACGCGGATCTCGACCCCTCGGCGAACGCGACGGCCAACAAGAAGCGCTCGCAGGAACGCTGGCAGTGGATCCTCGAGCAGATGCACAACGATCACCACCTCAGCGACGACGCCTACCAGAAAGCCATCGCGAAGTACCCCATGCCCGACGGCCGCAAGGCGACCAAGGGGATGACCGGCCAGATCAGCTACCTGGTCGACACGGCGAAGAAGTACGTCCTCGCCCACTCCGACATCTCGGAGGCGGATTTCGACAGGGGCGGCTACCAGATCAAGACGACCTTCGACAAGGCCAAGGTCAACGAGCTGAGCGCGGCCGTGAAGAAGATCCAGAAGGAGCGGATCGATCCGAAGCGCCGCGACCTGGACAAGTACGTCCAGTTCGGTGCGGCGTCGGTGAGGCCCAACAACGGCGCGATCGTCGCTCTCTACGGCGGTGACGGCTACGAGAACGGCCACTTCACGAACAACGCCGACACCTCCGGTGTCCCGGTCGGTTCGACGTGGAAGCCGTTTGTCCTCGCCGCGGCCATGGAGGACGGGACCTACAGGTCCGAGGGGCAGGGAATTTCCCCGCTGAGCAAGTACAACGGCAACGACCATCTCAAGGTGTACAAGCCGGACGGGTCGGTCTATCTCACCAGGGACAACTCGACCTTTTACCAGAACAACGAGAGCAAGCGTGCCTGGGGATACATCACCCTGCGCAAGGCGATGGAGCAGTCCATCAACACTCCCTTCGTGCAGCTTGCCGTGGACGTGGGGCTGGAGAAGGTGAGGGGTGTTGCCCGAGCATCCGGAATCCTGGATCAGAGCATGCCCAAGAGCCTCAATCCATCGTTCGCCATCGGCACCTCCACCCCGAGCGCGATCCGCATGGCCGACGCGTACGCGACCTTCGCCGCGTCCGGCCAGCACACGGACCCGTACTCCGTGATCTCGGTGAAGAAGGACGGCCAGGAGCTGCCGGGCTTCACCCAGCCGAAGGTCACCACGGCGATGACGGCCAACGTGGCGAACAACGTCACGGACGTCCTGCAGAACGTCATCCAGAACGGTACGGGTCAGAACGCCAAGGCCCTGGGCCGTACGGCGGCGGGCAAGACCGGTACCACCGACAGCAACAAGTCGGCCTGGTTCGTCGGCTACACCCGGCAGCTGTCCACGTCGGTGGCGATGTTCCGTGAGAACCCGAAGGACCACGAGCTGCTGTCCATGAACGGCACGGCCGGCGTCCCGTCGATCCACGGTGGTGACATCCCGACGTCGGTGTGGACCGAGTACATGAAGGCCGCGCTGAAGGGGCAGAACGACCCCGGCTTCCCGGCCGCCACCGAGATCGGCGAGACGCAGGACGAGGTCGGAGCACCGTCCCCGACTCCGACCCCGACCGTCAGCATCACGCCGAGCCCGACGCCGAGCGACTCGCCGAGCCCGTCGCCCAGCGACACGTCTCCGTCTCCGTCCCCGTCGGCGAGCGACACCTGCCAGTGGAGCTGGGGCAACCCCTGCAACGGCAACGGTAACGGCGGCACGGACACGGGCGGCACCACCGGAGGCACCGATCCGTCGCCCAGCGTCACGGACACGACCGGACCCGGCGGTAACACCCGTGGCAATGGCAATGGAGGCATCTTCGGCGGGCCGACAGGCTGACCGAATGGCCGCAGGCCGGTGTTCGGCACCCTTTCAGGTGCCGAACACCGGCCTCCGTGCTTGTCTGCGGCCGCCGTTTCGGATGGCCGAAAAGCTGGGACGGGTCGTTCGTGGAAGCCCTTGGGTATGGAGCCGTAGTTCCAGCCACGGGTCGAAACGGAACCCGAGGCGCCTGCCGGACTGGCGAAGAAAGGGGTGCAGGCCTCGCGGCGCTCACAGCTCGATACGGCAGGATGTGGCCCATGCCCAGTGCAGAGATGATGCCCGCGAGCATGCACGAGCCCGAGCCCGTGCGGCCCGTCACGGCAGAACCGGTGCGGCCGACCAGTGAGGACGAGATCGCCCGGGCAGGCAGTGAGCTGATCGGCGGTCCGCTGGGGCGGCGTGCCCTGCTCGCGACCTCCTGGTGGACCCCCGTACGGGTCGTCGCGCTCGTGGCGATCGGCATGTTCGCCCTCGGCCTGGTCCAGAAGGCGCCCTGCTATCACAGTGCCTGGTTCTTCGGCGCGAGCAGTCAGTACACGCATGCCTGCTACTCGGATATCCCGCACCTCTACCAGGGGCGTGGATTCGCCGATCATCTCGTGCCGTACTTCGACAAGCTCTCGGGCGACATGGACTACCTCGAATACCCGGTGCTGACCGGCGTGTTCATGGAGGTGGCGTCCTGGTTGACCCCGCACAGCGGCAGCATCCAGCGCCAGGAGCAGTGGTACTGGTTCGTCAACGCCGGGATGCTGATGGTCTGCGCGGCCGTCATCGCGGTCTGTGTGGTCCGCACCCACCGCCGGCGCCCCTGGGACGGCCTGCTGGTCGCCCTGGCGCCCGCTTTCGTGCTCACCGCGACCATCAACTGGGATCTGCTGGCCGTGGCGCTCACGGCGGCGGCGATGCTCATGTGGTCCCGTAGCCGTCCCGTCGCCTTCGGTGTTCTCCTGGGCCTCGCCACGGCCGCCAAGCTCTACCCCGTGTTCCTGCTCGCCCCGCTGTTCGTGCTGTGCTGGCGGGCCGGCAAGTGGCGGGAGTACACCCAGGCCGTGGGCGGCGCGGCGATAGCCTGGCTCGTGGTGAACGCGCCGGTGATGCTCTTCGCCTTCCAGGGCTGGTCGAAGTTCTACACGTTCAGCCAGGAACGGGGCGTCGACTTCGGGTCGTTCTGGCTGGTCTGGGCGCAGAACTCCAGCAACCCGCCCGGCACCGGCTTCGTGAACACCGCTGCCCTGGTGCTGGTGGTGCTGTGCTTCCTCGGTATCGCCGCACTGACGTTCACCGCTCCGCGCCGGCCCCGCTTCGCGCAGCTGGCCTTCCTGATGGTGGCGGCGTTCATCCTCACCAACAAGGTCTACTCACCGCAGTACGTCCTGTGGCTGGTGCCGCTGGCGGTCCTGGCCCGGCCCAAGTGGCGCGACTTCCTGATCTGGCAGGCCTGCGAGGTGGCGTACTTCCTGGGCATCTGGATGTATCTCGCCTACACGACCAGCGGGGACGCCCACAAGGGTCTGCCCACGCACGGCTATCAATGGGCGATCGTGCTGCATCTGGTGGGCACGCTGTACCTGTGCGCCGTCGTCGTGCGGGACATCCTCATGCCGGAGCGGGACGTGGTGCGCCGGTCGGGCGACGACGACCCGTCGGGCGGGGTGCTCGACGGCGCGCAGGACGTCCTCGTGTTCGGCGCGGCAGCCCATCCACCGCGGCACGCCGCCCACTTCGGGGGTCCTCAGGTGGACTGGGGCAGGCCCGTCCCGCCGTCCCCCGAGGATCGTTCGCTCTGAGCGAACACGCCGGCGGAAGGCCATGAAGAAGGCCGTACCCGCACACGGCGTGTACGGCCTCTTGCCGTTCTGGCCGGGTCAGCGGTCCACGAGCCGGTCGAACTGTGTGGTGGTGTGCCGCAGATGGGCCACCAGCTCGTCGCCGACCTGCGGCTCCGGAGCGTCCGACGGGACGAACAGGATCGACACCTGCATGTGCGGCGGCTCGGCGAACCAGCGCTGCTTGCTGCCCCAGACGAACGGAGAAAGGTTCCGGTTGACCGTGGCGAGGCCGGCCCGTGCGACGCCCTTGGCGCGCGGCATGACGCCGTGCAGGGCCTTCGGGGCCTCCAGGCCCACGCCGTGCGACGTTCCGCCTGCCACGACCACCAGGTAGCCGTCGGAGGCCGCCTTCTGCTGCCGGTAGCCGAACCGGTCGCCCTTGGCCACACGTGTGACGTCCAGAACGGCACCGCGGTACTCGGTCGCGTCGTGATCCCCCAGCCACAGCCGAGTGCCGATGCGGGCACGGAACCGGGTCTGCGGGAACTGCTGCTGCAGCCGGGCCAGTTCATCGGCCTTGAGATGGCTGACGAACATCGTGTGCAGCGGCAGCCGGGCGGCGCGCAGCCGGTCCATCCAGCCGATGACCTCCTCGACGGCGTCCGAACCGTCGGTGCGGTCCAGCGGCAGATGAATGGCGAAGCCCTCCAGCCGGACGTTCTCGATGGCCTGGTGCAGCTGGGGCAGGTCCTGCTCACTGATGCCGTGGCGCTTCATCGAGGACATCACCTCGATGACGACCCGCGCCCCGACGAGGCCGTACACGCCGTCGACCGACGACACCGAGCGCACCACCCGGTCGGGCAGCGGTACGGGCTCCTCGCCGCGCCGGTACGGCGTCAGCACCAGCAGGTCACCGCTGAAGAAGTCCTTGATACGCGCGGCCTCGTACGTCGTGCCGACCGCGAGCAGGTCCGCGCCCAGTCGCGTGGCCTCCTCCGCCAGCCGTTCGTGCCCGAAGCCGTAGCCGTTGCCCTTGCAGACCGGGACCAGGCCCGGGAACTGCTCGTGCACGTGCTTGTGGTGCGCCCGCCAGCGCGCGGTGTCGACGTAGAGCGTGAGCGCCATGGCCGGACCTGGAACCTTTCTCGTGGCTGCGGTGTATCAGAGGTGTGAACGCTGTGGAGCCTATGGAACCAAACGCCCGCGGCTCAGCGGCGCGACATGTAGATGTCGAGGGCCTTGTGGAGCAGCTTGTTCAGCGGGAAGTCCCACTCGCCGAGGTACTCGGCGGCCTGCCCGCCGGTGCCGACCTTGAACTGGATCAGACCGAAGAGGTGGTCCGTCTCGTCCAGCGAGTCGGAGATGCCGCGCAGGTCGTAGACGGTGCCGCCGAGCGCGTAGGCGTCGCGCAGCATCCGCCACTGCATCGCGTTCGAGGGCCGGACCTCACGGCCGATGTTGTCGGAGGCGCCGTAGGAGTACCAGACGTGTCCACCGACGATCAGCATCGTCGCCGCGGACAGGTTCACGCCGTTGTGGCGGGCGAAGTACAGCCGCATCCGGTTCGGGTCCTCGGTGTTGAGGGCCGTCCACATGCGCTGGAAGTACGACAGCGGGCGGGGCCGGAAGTGGTCGCGCACCGCCGTGATCTCGTACAGCCTCTGCCACTCGGCCAGGTCCTGGTAGCCGCCCTGGACGACCTCGACGCCGGCCTTCTCGGCCTTCTTGATGTTGCGGCGCCACAGCTGGTTGAAGTTCTTGTGGACCTCTTCCAGGGACCGGTTGGCCAGCGGCACCTGGAAGACGTAGCGCGGCTGCACGTCGCCGAAACCGGCGCCGCCGTCCTCGCCCTGCTGCCAGCCCATACGGCGCAGCTTGTCGGCCACCTCGAACGCGCGCGGCTCGATGAAGTCGGCCTCCATGTCGCGCAGGCGCTTCACGTCCTGGTCCTGAATGCCCTTCTTGATCGTTTCCGCGTTCCAGCGGCGGATGATCACAGGCGGGCCCATCTTCACCGAGAAGGCACCCTGCTGCTTCAGGTGCGCCAGCATCGGCTGGATCCAGTCGTCCAGGTTCGGCGCGAACCAGTTGATGACCGGGCCCTCGGGGAGGTAGGCGAGGTAGCGCTTGATCTTGGGCAGCTGGCGGTAGAGGACCAGGCCCGCGCCGACCATCTCGCCGGTGCGCTCGTCGAACCAGCCGAGGTTCTCCGAGCGCCACTCCGCCTTCACATCGGCCCAGGCCGGGACCTGCATGTGGCTCGCCGACGGCAGGCTCTGGATGTAGGCCAGATGCTGCTCGCGGCTGATGGTCCTCAGGGTCAGGCTCATGTCGGGGCGCTCCTCGGGCTGGTGTGTCCCCATGGGTACAGGGGCTCCGGCTCTCGCGCCGAAGCCTACTGCGCCTTGCGAACGCCCCGACTGGGCGTACGGGCCTTAGCCCCGGCCGGGCGGGCGACCGGGGCGGTTCGCGGTGTTCGAAAAGGCGTGGTGCGGGCGTCGCCCGGCGGTCGGCTTCAGAGGAGTCCGCCGAACAGCCCGCCGTGCGACATGCTGATCAGGAAACCTACTCCCGCAGCGCCGAGACCCAGGATCAGAACGAAGCGTTCCCGAGTGGTCACCGAGATCCACTGTCCATAGATGCCGACGGCGAGGCCCACCAGACCCGACCACGAGCTGAGCAGGTGGAGGCCGGGGAAGAAGGACGTGACAAGGGACAGCGCGCCGAGGACGAAGGTCACCGCCATCAGCGTGTCCTGAAGCGGACGGGTCTTGCCGTCCGTGGCGAAGAGGGATCCGGCGACGTTGGGATGCAATGTCTGTGCCATGGGCACCTCCTGCGGAAGGCGGCGCATAGTAGCGCCGTACACACCCGACGTGTACAGGGTGACGGCCTCCACGCCCGGATTTCAACCGGAAGCGGGTGTGCGGGTAGTCTGTACCGTCTGCACTGGTGTCTGCCCACGCCTGCCCAGGTAACACTGCGGGATCCTTCAGGACCCCCGATTGTCAGTGGCGGCCGATACCGTTGCGTACGCATCACAACCCTCCTGCCACGGAGCGACCGTGGCCGCTGAGTCCAAAGGAGGTGGGTTCCACATGCGTCACTACGAGGTGATGGTCATCCTCGACCCCGATCTCGAGGAGCGTGCTGTCTCCCCGCTGATCGAGAACTTCCTGTCCGTCGTCCGTGACGGCGGCGGCAAGGTTGAGAAGGTCGACACCTGGGGCCGTCGTCGTCTCGCCTACGAGATCAAGAAGAAGCCCGAGGGCATCTACTCGGTCATCGACCTGCAGGCCGAGCCTGCGGTCGTCAAGGAGCTCGACCGCCAGATGAACCTGAACGAGTCGGTCCTCCGGACCAAGGTCCTCCGTCCCGAGATGCACTGAGCTCTCCCGCTCAGCTGATCTCGGGATTCGAGTAGCAGCACCAAGCAGCCAGCAGCAAACCCGCCGAGAGGTTCCCCCATGGCAGGCGAGACCGTCATCACGGTCATCGGCAATCTTGTCGACGACCCCGAGCTGCGCTTCACCCCGTCCGGTGCGGCGGTCGCGAAGTTCCGTGTCGCGTCCACTCCCCGCACCTTCGACCGCCAGACGAACGAGTGGAAGGACGGCGAGAGCCTGTTCCTGACCTGCTCGGTCTGGCGTCAGGCGGCGGAGAACGTCGCCGAGTCGCTCCAGCGAGGCATGCGCGTCATCGTGCAGGGCCGGCTGAAGCAGCGGTCCTACGAGGACCGTGAGGGCGTCAAGCGCACGGTCTACGAGCTGGACGTCGAGGAAGTCGGCCCCAGCCTGCGTAACGCCACGGCCAAGGTCACCAAGACCGCCGGTGGCGCTCGCGGTGGCCAGGGCGGTTACGGCGGCGGTGGCGGCCAGGGTGGCGGCGGCTGGGGCTCAGGCCCCGGTGGCGGCCAGCAGGGCGGCGGTGCTCCGGCCGACGACCCGTGGGCGACCGGCGCTCCCGCCGGTGGCCAGCAGCAGGGTGGCGGCGGCTGGGGCGGAGGCTCCGGCGGCGGTGGCGGCTACTCGGACGAGCCCCCCTTCTAGGTCCTCGGACCAAGGGTGGGTCGTACCCCAACTTCTTGATCACACAGGAGAAACACCATGGCGAAGCCGCCTGTGCGCAAGCCGAAGAAGAAGGTCTGCGCTTTCTGCAAGGACAAGGTCACGTACGTGGACTACAAGGACACGAACATGCTGCGGAAGTTCATTTCCGACCGCGGCAAGATCCGTGCCCGCCGCGTGACCGGCAACTGCACGCAGCACCAGCGTGACGTCGCCACGGCCGTCAAGAACAGCCGTGAGATGGCGCTGCTGCCCTACACGTCCACCGCGCGCTAAGGGAAGGGTGACCCACTCATGAAGATCATCCTCACCCACGAGGTCACCGGCCTCGGTGCCGCTGGCGACGTTGTCGACGTCAAGGACGGTTACGCTCGCAACTACCTGATCCCGCGGAAGTTCGCTATCCGCTGGACCAAGGGTGGCGAGAAGGACGTCGAGCAGATCCGTCGCGCTCGCAAGATCCACGAGATCCAGACCATCGAGCAGGCCAACCAGGTGAAGGCCCAGCTCGAGGGCGTGAAGGTCCGCCTGGCCGTCCGCTCCGGCGACGCCGGTCGTCTCTTCGGTTCCGTCACCCCGGCCGACATCGCGTCCGCGATCAAGGCTTCCGGTGGCCCCGAGGTCGACAAGCGCCGCATCGAGCTGGCCGCCCCGATCAAGACCCTGGGCGCCCACGAGACGTCCGTGCGTCTGCACCCCGAGGTTGCCGCCAAGGTCAACATCGAGGTCGTCGCGGCCTGATCGCTGCGCTCTGCTTGAGCAGCTCCGAAAGGGGCCGCGCCTTCACGGGCACGGCCCCTTTCGTATGGGCTGGGTGGGACTCGCACGGGCACAACGTGGAGGAGGGCGGGTGTTTCACGTGAAACACGACACCCGGCTTGTTCCAAGTGAAACGGTCAGCGGGTGGCGCCCGTGACGATCCAGCGACCCGAGCGGGTGCGCAGCCACAGGGTCAGCATGCGGATCGCCATCATGAGGGTCATCGCAGTCCACAGCGCGGTGAGGCCGCCGCCGAGAGTCGGGACGAGCAGGGCGAGGGGAGCGAACACCGCTAGGGTGACGACCATCGCCCCGGCCAGATACGGTCCGTCCCCCGCGCCCATCAGTACTCCGTCCAGCACGAAGACGATCCCGCAGACGGGTTGCGAGAGCGCCACCATCAGCAGTGCGGGCAGTGCCGCGTCCTTGACCACAGAGTCGTTGGTGAACAGTGGCAGGAAGAGCGGCCGGGTGGCCACCACGAGCAGACCGAGAATCACTCCGGTCGCGATGCCCCACTGGACCATGCGGCGGCAGGCTTCACGCGCTCCTTGGGCGTCGTCCGCGCCGAGATAACGGCCGATGATGGCCTGACCTGCGATCGCTATCGCGTCGAGAGCGAAGGCCAGTAGGCTCCACAGGGACAGGATGATCTGGTGGGCGGCGATGTCGGCGTCGCCCAGATGTGCCGCGACCACCGTCGCGATCATCAGGATCGCCCGCAGCGACAGTGTCCGGACCAGGAGCGGAACGCCTGCCTGAGCCGAGGCCCGGATGCCGGCGGCATCCGGGCGAAGTGAGGCCTCGTGCTGACGGGCTGCGCGGACGACCACGATCAGATAGACGGCTGCCATGCCGCACTGGGCGATGACCGTGCCCCAGGCCGAACCGGCGATGCCTAGCCCGGCGCCGTAGACGAGTCCTGCATTGAGTGCGCCGTTGGCGACGAAGCCTGCGCCAGCGACGTAGAGCGGGGTCCTGGTGTCCTGCAGTCCGCGGAGCACTCCCGAAGCGGCGAGGACGATGAGCATGGCCGGGATGCCCAGTGAGGAGATGCGCAGATACGTCGTGGCGTAAGGGGCCGCGGTCGTGGAGGCGCCGAAGAGGTCCACGATGCCGGGTGCCAGCGGAAGCACGACGGCGATGACGGCGATGCCGAGCAGCAGCGCCAGCCAGATGCCGTCCATGCCCTGGCGAATGGCTGCCCGCAGATCGCCGGCGCCGACGCGCCGGGCCACGGCGGCGGTGGTCGCGTAAGCGAGGAAGACGAAGACGCTCAC
Organism: Streptomyces sp. NPDC037288; assembly: GCF_055603265.1. NCBI lineage: Bacteria > Bacillati > Actinomycetota > Actinomycetes > Kitasatosporales > Streptomycetaceae > Streptomyces > Streptomyces sp. NPDC037288. The sequence continues at coordinate 64,148 of NZ_JBVJVY010000006.1, read as the reverse complement.
CGCGGTGGTGAGGAGGGCGGAGGCAACGCCGAGACCGGCGAGCTGAGCGGTCCCGAGATGGCCGACGATGGCGCTGTCCGCCATGACGAAGAGAGGCTCGGCGACGAGTGCGCCGAAGGCTGGGACGGCCAGCGTGACGATCTCTCTGTCGTGCCGCCGGCGGGTGGCCTTGGGTATCGCGGGAGCCTGTGTCATGTGCACTAATCTAATCGTCCACAGGTAAGTGATGCAATGCGTTTGTGACCCTTACCTCTCCTCTCCGGGTGTGTCCTTTGGCGCACCGTTCGACACGATCTTGGTCCGACTGGGGAAGTTTTTCTTCTGCACAGCCGGTGGACGATAAAAGTGCAGGTCAGTGCGGTCTGGTGGGGAGGAGGGAGGGCTTGTTCACAGGGCTGTCCACCGGGTCGTGCACAGGTTTCGGCGAGTTCTCCACAGCATCCGGGCTGTCGTCCACATGGCCTGTGGATAACCAGATTGGCTGACGGTGCCGACGGGCCTACCGTGGTCCGGCGCCCACTCCTTCCCCAGGCCTGGGAAGCGTCCTTCCCTCGGCCCTGGAATCGTCACAAACCCGACGCGCCGGAACCGGAGTTGGGCCTCTCATTTGTCAGTGCCGTGCCGTACAAAAGAGGACACGGCGAGGTCCGCCGTGCGGACGGGGAGGAGGTGGCTCGGTGAGCATTTCCGAGCCCTTGGACGATCCGTGGGCCGATACCGGGCCCAGTGATCGTCTGCCGGCCTCCCGGCGACGCGGTGACGGCGGCCGGAGCCGTGAGGAGCAGCACGACCGGGGCCGGGAGAACGACTCCTGGGACCGCGGGGGCTCCTCCTTCGAGCGGGTGCCGCCACAGGACCTGGACGCCGAGCAGTCGGTTCTGGGCGGCATGCTGCTGTCGAAGGACGCCATCGCCGACGTCGTCGAGATCCTCAAGGGTCACGACTTCTACAAGCCCGCGCACGAGACGATCTACCAGGCGATCCTGGACGTCTACGCCAAGGGCGAGCCGGCCGACCCGATCACCATCGCTGCCGAACTCACGAAGCGCGGCGAGATCAACAAGGTCGGCGGGGCCGCGTATCTGCACAGCCTCGTCCAGACCGTGCCGACGGCGGCCAACGCCGAGTACTACGCGGAGATCGTCCATGAGCGGGCCGTGCTGCGCCGCCTGGTCGAAGCCGGTACGCGCATCACGCAGATGGGATATGCGGCCGACGGCGACGTGGACGAGATCGTCAACAGCGCCCAGGCCGAGATCTATGCCGTCACCGAGCAGCGCACCAGCGAGGACTATCTGCCGCTCGGCGACATCATGGAAGGCGCCCTCGACGAGATCGAGGCGATCGGCTCGCGCAGTGGCGAGATGACCGGTGTGCCGACGGGTTTCACCGACTTCGATTCGCTGACGAATGGTCTGCACCCGGGCCAGATGATCGTCATCGCGGCCCGTCCCGCCATGGGTAAGTCGACGCTCGCACTGGACTTCGCGCGAGCCGCCTCGATCAAGCACAACCTGCCGAGTGTAATCTTCTCGCTCGAAATGGGCCGCAACGAGATCGCGATGCGTCTGCTGTCCGCCGAGGCCCGGGTGGCCCTGCACCACATGCGGTCCGGCACGATGACCGACGAGGACTGGACCAGGCTCGCCCGCCGCATGCCGGACGTCTCGGCCGCACCGCTCTACATCGATGATTCGCCCAACCTGTCGATGATGGAGATCCGCGCCAAGTGCAGGCGCCTGAAGCAGCGCAACGACCTGAAGCTGGTCGTCATCGACTACCTCCAGCTGATGCAGTCCGGCGGCTCCAAGCGCGCCGAGAGCCGCCAGCAGGAGGTCTCGGACATGTCCCGTAACCTCAAGCTGCTCGCCAAGGAGCTGGAGATCCCGGTCATCGCGCTCTCGCAGCTCAACCGTGGTCCCGAGCAGCGCACCGACAAGAAGCCGATGGTCTCCGACCTGCGTGAGTCGGGCTCCATCGAGCAGGACGCCGACATGGTGATCCTTCTGCACCGCGAGGACGCTTACGAGAAGGAGTCCCCGCGCGCGGGCGAGGCCGACCTGATCGTGGCCAAGCACCGAAACGGCCCCACCGCCACGATCACGGTCGCCTTCCAGGGCCACTACTCCCGCTTCGTGGACATGGCCCAGACCTGATCGCCCATCCAGGTGATCCACCCGGGGGACACTGGGCCCATGACGACACCTCAGGAAGAGCTGCTGCCCACGACCCGGCGAGCCCTGTTGCACCGGATCGCCGTCGCACAGGCCGAAGGACGGTCGCCGTCGTTGGTGGCGGCCGTCGTGCGGGGCGGGCGGGCCGTGTGGCACGGGGCGCGCACCTCGGTGGACGGCCACGGTCCGGACGAGAACGTGCAGTACCGGATCGGGTCCATCACCAAGACCTTCACGGCCGTCCTGGTGATGCGTTTGCGCGACGAGGGCCTGCTCGACCTCGGTGATCTCCTGGAGAAGCATCTTCCGGGTACCGGCGCGGGCGAGGCGACGATCGCGGACCTGCTCGCCCACACCGCGGGGCTGGCGGCCGAGTCACCCGGCCCCTGGTGGGAGCGGACCCCGGGCACCCTCCGTCCGGAACTGGCCGATGTGCTCGGTGAACAGCCCCTGCTGCACCCCGTCGGCCGACGGCACCACTACTCCAACCCCGGGTACACGGTGCTCGGAGCACTGGTGGAGGAGTTGCGTGGCGCTCCCTGGGAGGAGGTGCTGCGCAGTGAGATCCTCGAGCCGCTCGGTCTGCACCGCACGAGTGCGCAGCCCGAGGCCCCGCATGCCGGCGGATGGGCCGTGCATCCGTGGGCGGACGCGATGTTGCCGGAGCCGCTGGAGGATCTGGGCAGGATGGCTCCGGCCGGTCAGCTGTGGTCGACCACGGGGGACCTGGCACGGTTCGCCGCGTTCCTGGCCGCGGGTGACGACCGGGTACTGAGTACGGAGTCGGTGCGGGAGATGCGCACGCCTGCGGCGCCCGCAGAGACGGCGGACGTGCTGGACGGAGCCACCTACGGCCTCGGTCTGCAGATCCAGCGCCGCGACGGCCGACTGCTCGTCGGGCACTCCGGTTCGCTGCCGGGTTTCCTGGCCAACCTCACCATCAGTGTGGAGGACGACGTGGCGGCAGTGGTGCTCGCCAACTGCACGAGTGGACCGCTGCTCGGAGCGGTCGGTGCGGACCTCGTCCGGATCGTCGCCGAGGCGGAGCCGCGGATCCCGGAACCCTGGCGTCCGTTGCGCGCGGTCGACCCGGCGGTCCTTGAGCTGGCCGGGCAGTGGTACTGGGGGACCCATGCCTTCGGCCTGCGGGTGACTGCTGACGGTCTGCTCGCGCTCGGCCCGTTGACCGGCAGTGGCCGGCGCGCACGCTTCCGCTCGAACGGTGACGGCACCTGGACGGGCCTGGAGGGTTACTTCGCCGGAGAGTTGCTGCGGCCCGTACGACGTCCGGCCGGGGCTGTGAGCCACCTCGACCTCGGTTCGTTCATGTTCACGCGGCAGCCGTACGACCCCGAGGCGCCGATCCCCGGCGGAGTGGACCCGGAGGGGTGGCGGGGTATCCGCTAGAGCCTGAGCGGTGGGGGGGGGGTGGTGGGGGAGAAACCCCCCCCCCCCCCCGGGCCCCTTCCGCTCCCCGCCCCCCCTTTGCCCCTCCCTCTCTGTTTTTCCACCCCCCAACTCCTCCC
>NZ_JBVJVY010000006.1:0-60438 GCF_055603265.1 Streptomyces sp. NPDC037288 | reverse complement strand
GGGGGGGGGGGGGGGGGGGGGGGGGGGGGGGGGGGGGGGGGGGGGGGGGGGGAGGCGGGGGGGGGGGGGGGGGGGCCCCCCCCCCCCCCCCCCCCCCCCACCGCACTGTGGGCCTTCGGCCGTCAGAGCCGCAGTTTGAAGCCTTCGTGCGTGGCGCTGAAGCCGAGCCGTTCGTAGAAGCGGTGGGCGTCGGTGCGCGTCTTGGCGGACGTCAGCTGCACCATCCGGCAGTCGTGCCGCCGGGACGTGTCGATCGCCCACTCGATCAGCAGGCTGCCCAGCCCACTGCCCCGTTCGTCGGCGTGGATGCGTACGGCCTCGATCAGCGCGCGGGTCGCTCCCTTGTGGGAGAGACCCGGAATGATCGTGAGCTGGAGGGTGCCGATCACACGGTCTTCGCGGACGGCGACGACGAGGTGCTGGTTCTGGTCGGCGTCCAGTCGTTCCAGCGCCGTCCGGTAGGGGGACATGTCATCGGGGGACTCGCGCTGGGCACCCAGTGGATCGTCGGCGAGCATCGCGACGATCGCCGGAAGGTCGGCGACCGTCGCACGCCGTATTTCAAGATCTCCCATGCGCGCACCCTATGCCGGTACGTTCAGGGACTCCACGACCCGGACCAGCGGGGCCAGTTCGGGGTTCCGGGACGCTTCGTCCAGAGCCCCGCGCAGGGCGGCGTCATTGGTCGGCCGCGCCTCCTCCAGCAGCCTCAGGCCCGCCTCGGTGACGTTGGTGTAGATACCGCGCCGGTCGGTGGGGCAGAGGTAGCGCTCCAGCAGGCCGCGGTCCTCCAGCCGGGTCACCAGGCGCGTGGTGGCGCTCTGGCTGAGAACGACCGCGTCGGCGACCTGCTTCATCTGCAGATGGCCGCCCTCGCCGTCGTGCTGACGGCTCAGCACATCGAGCAGAGAGTACTCGCGCACGCTCAGGTCGTGCTGTGCCTGCAGGGCGCGCTCGATGTGCGCCTCGATCCTTCCGTGCAGCGCAGAGAGGGCGCACCAGCCTTGCGCGAGGGCGGTGAGCGCGGGGTCCGTCGCTGTCATGGGCGTTTCCTCCGTCCCGGAGCGGCTGCATCAAGGGTAGAGCAAGCCCGCAATAGTGCGCGCTTGCAAGTAACCAGCGTCTGCAATTATTGTGGACGCACGCAAAGCGCTCCTGCAATCGTCTGGGAAGGTCTACCCCTCCATGCCTCTCGCGCTTCTGGCCCTCGCGATCGGGGCCTTCGGAATCGGAACGACGGAGTTTGTGATCATGGGCTTGCTGCCCCAGGTCGCGGGCGACTTCGGGGTCTCCATCCCCACGGCGGGCCTGCTGGTGACGGGCTACGCGCTCGGCGTGGTCATCGGCGCCCCGGTGATGACCGTGTTCGGCACCAAGGTTTCGCGCAAGCGGATGCTGATGCTGCTGATGGGTCTCTTCATCGCCGGGAACCTGCTCTCCGCCGTGGCACCCACCTTCGCGGTCATGCTGCTCGGACGCGTGATCGCCTCCCTCGCGCACGGTGCCTTCTTCGGCATCGGCGCGGTCGTGGCGGCCGAGCTGGTGGCGCCCGACAAGAAGGCCGGCGCCATCGCCATGATGTTCACCGGTCTGACCGTCGCCAATGTCGTAGGCGTTCCGCTGGGCACGCTCATCGGCCAGCACGTCGGCTGGCGCGTCACCTTCGGCATCGTCGCCGCTCTCGGGGTCATCGGTCTCGCCGGCGTCGCCAAGCTCGTGCCGGAGGTGCCGCGGCCCGAGGGGGTGCACCTGCGGCACGAACTGGCCGCTTTCAAGAACGCCCAGGTGCTGCTCGCCATGGCGATGACCGTTCTCGGCTTCGGCGGTGTCTTCGCGGCCATCACCTACATCGCGCCGATGATGACCCACGTCGCCGGCTTCGCCGACGGCTCGGTCACCTGGCTGCTGGTCCTGTTCGGCCTCGGCATGGTCGGAGGCAACCTCGTCGGCGGCAAGTTCGCCGACCGGGCCCTCATGCCGATGCTGTACGTCTCCCTGGGCGCCCTGGCGCTCGTCCTGGCCCTCTTCACGCTCACCGCTCACAGCAAGATCGCGGCGGCTGTGACGATCGCTCTGATCGGCGCCCTGGGCTTCGCGACCGTGCCGCCTCTGCAGAAGCGCGTGCTCGACCAGGCGCACGGAGCCCCGACGCTCGCGTCTGCCGTGAACATCGGTGCCTTCAACCTGGGCAACGCGCTGTCCGCCTGGCTCGGCGGCATCGTGATCGCGGCCGGCTTCGGCTACACCTCCCCCAACTGGGTCGGTGCCGCTCTCGCAGCGGCCGCCTTGGTCCTCGCCGTCCTCTCGGCGGCGCTGGAGCGGCGTGACGGCGCCCGCAGCACCGTGGTCGCCTCCGGGACGCCCGCTGGGCAGCAGACGCCGGTCCACCACTGAGCCCCTGGGACCCCAGGGCGCCGCACCACCCCCACCCCACCGGTCTCCGTGTCGGGGGACGCTTCCCGCCGGTACGGCAAGCCGCCCATCTCAGCAACACCCGAGGAGAGAGCCTCCATGACGACCACCGCCGTCGCCCCGCTGTCCATCGAGGATGCCGAACTGCTCGTCGCCACGGTCCGCCGCGCGGCCGAGGACGACGGAGTCACGGTCAGCGTCACCGTCCTGGACGCCGGCGGCCATATGCTCGCCTTCCGCCGGGACGACCGGGCCGTGCTGATCTCCAGTGAGACCAGCACCCGCAAGGCCTACACCGCCCTTCAGCTGAACGCTCCCACCGCCGACCTGGTCGACGCCGTGCAGCCCGGCGGCCTCTTCCACACGCTGCCCACGGCCCTCGACCGGCCCCTGCTGTTCATCGCGGGCGGGGTGCCCGTCCACTGGGACGGCCGGCTGATCGGTGCGATCGGTGTCGGCGGCGGTGCGCCGGAACAGGACCACGGCTTCGCCGCCGCAGCCGTGCGGGCGCTCGCCTGATCACCCGATCCCGGACGGACGACCCCGGCCCCATCGCACGACGCGGCGAGGCCGGGGCCCGTCGTACGAAGGATCAGCCCGCGGCCACGGTCAGGGGAGCGAACCGCCGGGTCCAGTCGCCCGGTAGCTCCGTGATGCCGTAGGTCATCACGGCGTTGAAGGCCACGGAAGCCAGCCCCCGCGCCTTCGCCCAGGCCAGCAGCTCCTCATGGCGCACGTCGATGTCGGTGCGCAGCGGACGGTCGGTGCCGGCCGCCAGCGACGTGACGAGAGCCTGGGCGGTCTCGGTGTCCCGGGCGATCAGCGGACCGACGACGTGGGTGTCCATGTTGGGCCACGCGGCGGTGTAACCGATGACCCGGCCGCCCTCCACGGCTACCCGAAACTGGTCGGCGAAGGCGGGCAGCCGGGTGATCAGGTGAGTGCGGTCGGCGCCGAAGACCTCCTCGTCGAGCCGCAGGATCGCGGGAAGGTCCCCGGCGGTGGCCGCTCGGGTGAGCACGCCGGATTCCGGCCCGCCGGGAGTGAAGCGGCCCAGCAGCATCTCCGCCTGGCCCGTCACCTTGAACCCCAGTTCCTCGTACAGGGGACGGCCGTTGGGCGTGGCGTGCAGGGTGAGCGGGGTGGTCCCCATGGTCGACACGACATGCCGCATCAAACGGCGCCCGACGCCCTGACGGGCATGGCGTTCGGCCACCAGAACCATGCCGATGGCGCCGAGATCCCGACAGTCCCACGAGCCGTACTCCGTGACGACGCACGCGGCGACAAGGCCACCCTGGGGATCGTCGATGCCGAAGCCCTTTCCGGCCGCGAGAAGGAACCCCCACTTGTGTTCCTCGCGGGGCCACCCCCGGTCTTCGGACAAGTCGGCGCAGGCGGCGAGATCGCGAAGCGTCAGACGACGGATGGGCAGAGCGGCGAGTGAAGGAGTCGACACGCAGATCAGGCTGGCCGACCGGCGCCCTCGGCGTCCAGCTGTTTCGACGCAGACACATGTGCTTTTGGCCATGCCGTGGCCATATGCACAGCCTGTGGACAACGGTCGGTGTTTCACGTGAAACACCGGCAGCCGGTTAGCCTCCAGGCCATGGCGAGACTTCATCTCTTCGATCTTGACGGCACGTTGCTGCACGGCAGCACCGCACCGGTGGAGATTTCCCGTCAGTTGGGGCTGGAAGCGGAGACTGTGGCACTGGACCGGGCGATCGCGGAGGGACGGATCGGTCCGCCGGAGTACGCGGCGCAGGTGTACGACCTATGGGCCGATCTGACCGAGGCGCATGTCGGCGCCGCATTCGAGGGGGCTCCATGGCTCGCCCGCATCCGTGAGGTCTGGGTGGAGATCAGAAACGCGGGCGAATACTGCGCGGTGGTGTCACTCTCGCCGTCCTTCTTCGTGGAGCGCCTTCTCGACTGGGGTGCTCACGCGGCGTATGGCTCCCGCTTCCCGGCCGTGCCGTTCACCGAACCCGTCGATCCGTCCGGGGTGCTCAGCGCCGCAGCCAAGGTGGCCATCGCGGACCGGCTCTGCACGGAGTTCGGAGTCGCACGGGCGGACTGCGTGGCGTATGGCGACTCCATGTCCGACAAGGATCTGTTTGCTGCCGTACCGGTTTCCGTGGCGGTCAATGCGGATGCCCACCTGGCTGGGCTTGCGACCCATTCCTACGCCGGACGCGATCTGTGGGACGCCTATGAACTGGTCGCGCTGCCCGAGAGGTGAGGGGCTTTCTGTGGTCGGGAGCTGGGAGCGTCAACCGAGGTCGGGAGCGTGCATGGCGCGTACGCCCTCGATGTTGCCGTCCAGATAGTGGCGCAGCGACAGCGGGACCAGGTGGACGGAGGCGATGCCGACGCGGGTGAAGGGGACGCGGACGATCTCGTACTCACCGGCCGGCTCGTCCACTTCGGGGCCGTGTCGCAGGGCCGGGTCCATGAACTCCAGCCGGCAGACGAAGAAGTGCTGCACTTTCACGCCGGTCGCGCCGCCGTCCTCGCCGATGTGCTCAACAGTGTCCACGAAGCACGGGACCACATCGGTGATCTTGGCTCCGAGTTCCTCGGACACTTCCCGGTGCAAGGCGTCCACGACGGTCGGATCTCCGGGCTCGACCCCACCACCGGGAGTGACCCAGTAGGGATCGACGCCGGGCTTGGTGCGCTTGATCAGGATCAGGTCGTCACCGTCCAGAAGAACGGCACGGGCGGTGCGCTTGACCACGGGTCGGACGGTCATGGGAGAAATGTGGCCCGGCTGGTTCCACGTGAAACATCGCAAAGCGTCACCGCACGACCGCAGCACGTGGACGCTGTGCCGGAGGACTCTCAACACCAGGCTGTGGCCGCCCGCAGAAGCCATTCGTGAGCCCGCGCTATATGGGGCATGGCGAGGCTTCCGGTCCGCACCGCCAGGAAGTAGGTGCGCAGCGGCGGCACCGCCGGGTTGTGAAGGGCTGAGACCGTGCCGTCGCCGAGGGCCGCAGCGCACAGATAGCGGGGGAGCACCGCGAGTCCGGCACCTGAGGTCGCGCAGGCGAGCACAGCCCGTAGATCAGGGGCGATGACCGTACCCGAGGCGGCGGGGCGGGAGTCGAACACGGAGGCCCAGTAGCGCGAGACGAAGGGCAGCGACTCGTGGACCTCGACGACGGGCAGGTTCTCCAGCGCGGGCGCCCCCTTCAGACGCAGCGCCTCCGTATCGATCCGCTCGACCCAGCGAGGGGCGGCGACCAGGATGTGCTCCTCGTCGCACAGCGGAGTCGCGGTGAGCAGAGCGCCCCGGGGCCGGGCCGTGCTGATGGCCAGATCATGGTGACCGGAGGCCAGGCCCTCCAGCGTTTCCTCCGCCGTGCCGAAGGAGGCACGGAGTGCGAAACCCTGGCCGTCGTCGCCGGTCAGCTCCGTCAGGGCAGGCAGGGCACGTTCGGCCGTGAACTCGGGCGGGCCGGCGAGGTGCAGGGTTCTCAGCGAGGACTCGTCGTCCAGACCTCTCTCGGCTATCTCCACCAGGGCGTCGAGATGGGGTGCGGCCTTGTGCGCGAGTTCGTCACCGATGGTCGTCGGGGTCACCCCTCGTGCCTGACGAAGGAAGAGAGGTCTGCCCAGTTGCCGTTCCAGCGTGCGGATCTGCGAGGTGACGGCGGGCTGGGAGAGGCCGAGCAGAGCGGCCGCGCGGGTGAAGGAGCCAGCCCGGTGCACAGTGACGAAGGTACGCAGCAAGGCCAGGTCCATGGCGTGCCCTCCCCTATCCCTGCCCTCCTTCGGCCCCCAGGCAGGCCCCAACTATAAATAAGTCGATAGGTCTCTGTCGCTAGCGTGATTGGACACTGACACAGAGTCAACTAGCCTTGTTCGCGCGGTTCTTCGCACGCGGAACCGATGACGGTCCGAGCCACGAGGGGGGAGGCTCGGACCGTTCCGCGACATCACGGGGCGGAAGGGGACGGGCTCACTCGGCGGACTCGTCCAGGGCACGCAACAGGTCGGCGATCAGGTCCTCGGGGTCCTCGGCGCCCACGGACATGCGGATGAAGCTCTCCGGGACCGCGTCCCCGCCCCAGCGGCGGCGGCGCTCGGCCGTGGAGCGCACGCCGCCGAAGCTCGTCGCGTCCTCGACCAGGCGCAGGGCCTGGAGAAAACGCTCGGCACGCGCGCGCGTGGGCAGCGTGAAGGAGACCACGCAGCCGTAGCAGCGCATCTGCTCCGAGGCGATCTTGTGCGAGGGGTCGTCGGGCAGCCCGGGATAGCGCAGGCCCGACACCTCCGGCCGCCGCTGCAGAGCCTCGGCGACCGCGAGGGCGGTGGCGTTCTGCCGGTCGACGCGCAGCTGGAGCGTGGCGATGGACCGGTGCGCGAGCCAGGCTTCCATAGGCCCGGAGATCGCCCCGGCGATCTTGCGCCAGCGCCGTACGGCGGCCATCGCCTCGGCGTCGCGGCCGGTGACGTAGCCCAGCAGTACGTCGCCGTGGCCGGTGAGCTGCTTGGTGCCGCTGGCCACGGAGAAATCGGCGCCCAGGTCCAGCGGTCGCTGCCCGAGCGGGGTGGCGAGGGTGTTGTCGACGGCCACCAGGGTGCCCTGTGCGCGGGCCGCCGCCACCAGCCGCCGGATGTCGCACACGTCGAGCCCCGGGTTCGACGGGGACTCGATCCACAGCAGCCGGGCTCCTTCGAGGACCTGCAGCTGGGCGTCGCCGCCGGTGGGTGCGGTGCGCACCTGGATGCCGTACGCCTCGAGCTGGGCGCGGACCAACGGCAGGACCTGGTAACCGTCGGAGGGCAGCACGACCGCGTCTCCCGCGCGCAGCTGTGAGAACAGCACGGAGGAGATCGCCGCCATGCCGGAGGCGAAGACCAGCGTCTCGACGTCGTCCCGCCCGGGTGCCTCCAGTTCGCCGATGGCACGCTCCAGCAGCGTCCAGGTCGGGTTGTCGTCACGGCCGTACGCATAGGGGCCCGCCACCTCGCCGGGCAGGTGGAAGTGTGCCGCGAACACCGGTCCGGGCAGGGTCGGTTCGTGCTTGACCGGCTCGGGCAGTCCCGCGCGCACCGCGCGCGTGCCCTCGCCGGTACGACCCTGGTCCTTGGGGGTGTCGCTCATGCGGCCCGTCCTTCCAGCTGCTCGCGTACGGCGGCGAGCAGGCCGACGCTCGCCGTCTCCACCATCTCAAGACACTCCTCGAAGCCGTTCCGGTGTCCGTAGTACGGATCCGGCACGTCGAGGTCGTCGCCCGCGGCGGGGTCGTACGAGCGCAGGAGGCGGACCTTGTGCGCGTCCTCCTCGGTGGGCGCGAGGCGGCGCAGGGCCTTGAGATGGCCGGTGTCGAGCGCGATCACGAGATCGAGGCGGGAGAACCACGACGGCTGGAACTGGCGGGCGACGTGATCGCTGTCGTAACCGTGCTCTTCGAGGACCGAGACGGTTCTGAGGTCCGCGGGTTCGCCCTCGTGCCAGCCGCCGGTGCCGGCGCTGTCGACCTCCACCCGGCCCCCGAGGCCGGACTCCGCCACACGCGCGCGGAAGACGGATTCGGCCATCGGGGAGCGGCAGATGTTGCCGGTGCACACGAAGCAGACGCGGTAGGTCATTCGCTCAGTCCTCGTCGGGCAGGATCATGTGCAGGGCCCAGGAGACGACCGAGATGATCAGACCGCCGATCACGGCCGTCCAGAAGCCGTCCACGTGGAAGCTGAGATCGAGCTTGCCGCACACCCAGGAGGTCAACAGCAGCATCAGCGCGTTCACAACCAGGGTGATCAGGCCCAGGGTCAGGATGAACAACGGGAAGGTGAGCACCTTCACGATCGGCTTGACCAGCCAGTTCACCAGGCCGAAGATCAACGCGACGACGATCAGCGTGCCGGCCTTCCTGGCCGTGCTGTCACCCGTAAGAGTGATCGTGTCCAGAAGCCACACGGCAACCGCGAGGGCACCCGCGTTGGCGATCGTCTTGACTACGAAATTCTTCATGTGTCTGATCGTGGCAGACCAGAGCGACGACGAGCAGAGCGGCAAGGGCGGACAACGGCGATGAAGGCATTCCGGCTGGACGAACTGGAGGCGGAACGCGCCGCCAACGAGGGGGCATACCTTCAGTTCCTGCGGGAGCGGAACATGTCCGTCGGCCTGTACGCCCTCAACGCGGGCGAGCACGACCCGCAGAAGCCGCACAACCAGGACGAGGTGTACTTCGTCGTGAGCGGCCGGGCATCGATCACGGTCGGCCTGGAGACGACCGAGGTGGCGCGGGGCAGCGTGGTGTACGTGCCGGCCGGCGTCGCCCACAAGTTCCACCACATCAGCGAGGATCTGAGGGTTCTCGTCGTCTTCTCTCCGCCCGAGGCGTGAGCCCGGACCCCGGGGTTCCCTAGGGGACAGGTCAGGGGAGGACAAGGGGCGCGAGGGCCCCGCCGGGCCCCCTGCCAGCCCTAGCATCGAGTGCAGAACAACAACGCTGTACCGAGAACACAGACGTACGAGAACGCAAAGGACGAGGGCGATGCGAGAGATCTTCGCGGGACTGCCGTGGTGGGTGAAGTGGGTCGCGGTGCCGGTCATCGCCCTGGTCGTGTTCGGCGGCCTGATAGCGACCGTGGTCGGGTTCGTGATCGACCTGCTGTTCAAGGCCCTGGTCTTCGTGGCCCTGATCGGCGGCCTCATCTACCTCGTGCGCAAGCTCATGGCGAGTTCCTCCTCACGCGGCGACTGGTGACGGACGCGGGAACTGGTGACCGCTCACGGGATCACCGGTTGCCGGCAAGGTGATCACCGGTTTCCCTCGGGGGAGGGAAGTTTCCCCGGGAGGCCGTCTGTGGTCGGGGACGGACGGTTAGAGTCCGGAACTCCCGCGGGGACCGGCCCCGCGGGCGGCGCAGATCCCCTCCGTGCCTTCCTCCGCACGGGCTGCCCCTCGCGCTCCGGGAGTAACCCCTTGGCCACGGTTGACACCACACCGGCAGAGCCCCACGCACCCCCCACCCCACCGCGCACCTGCGCACCCCTCGCCCAGCGGCCGCCGGCCGTCGCGGTCCCCGAACAACCGCATCCCACCGGCGCCTCAAGCCCACCGCAACGCACCGGTGCCTCAGGGCCGCCACACCCCGCCGACACCCCCGGATCACCGGCCGCCGCGACGCTCATCGGATCCGTCCAGCGCGCCATGCGCCTGCTGGAGACCGTGGCCACACACGGCTACGGCGCCCCCGCCAAGCAACTCGCCCGCGAGACGGGCCTGGCCCTTCCGACGACGTACCACTTGCTGCGCACCCTGGTGCACGAGGGCTATCTGCGCCGCGAGAAAGGGCTGTTCTTCCTCGGCGAGGCGGCTGAGCGGCTGAGCAGCAGCGGAGCCCAGCAGAAACGTCGCAGCGCGGTGGCCGACACGCTCGCACACTGGCGCGATGCCATCGGGGCGCCGGTGTACTACGCGATGTACCGGGACGGCGAGATCGAGGTCATGTGCGTCGCCGACTCCCCCGGGGCGCCGGCGGTCGAGGAGTGGGCCGACTTCCGCGAGACCGGCCACGCCCACGCCATCGGGCAGTGTCTGCTCTCCCAACTGGACGATGACGCCCGCCGCGACCACCTTGCCCGCTACCCCGTGCAGTCCCTCACGCCGTACACCGTGCGCGACAACGATGCCCTGTTGCGTCGGCTGGCCCGGATGCCGCGCCTGGAGCCGGTGGTGGAGCGTCAGGAGTACGCGCTCGGGACGGTCTGCGCGGCGGTGCCGATCACGGTCGGCACAACCGTGGCCACGATGGCCATGTCGCTGCCGGCCGACCAGGCCGACCGGCTGCTGCCCGCGGCCCGTCGGCTGCAGACGGAGATCGGGCGGCATGTGGGGACCCTCTCCCTCTCTATCAGTATCTGAAAACTTACTCCTTGTGATCTCTCGTGTACGTTCAGCAAGATTTGACCACGGTTACAGGGATCAATCCCGGCCAGTCGATGTCATATGACGGGGTAGACGATGCGCGAGTCCGTACAGGCAGAGGTCATGATGAGCTTTCTCGTGTCGGAGGAACTCTCCTTCCGCATCCCGGTGGAGTTGCGCTACGAGACCAGTGATCCCTATGCCGTGCGGCTCACCTTTCATCTGCCCGGTGATGCCCCGGTGACTTGGGCGTTCGGGCGTGAGCTGCTGATCGACGGCGTCGGCCGGCCGTGCGGGGAAGGGGATGTGCACATCGCTCCCGTCAGTTCCGATGTGCTGGGCGAGGTGCTGATCAGGCTTCAGGTCGGTTGTGACCAGGCTCTGTTCCGCTCCTCCGCTCCTCCGCTCGTGGCCTTCCTGGACCGTACGGACAAGCTCGTGCCGCTGGGCCAGGAGGGCGCCCTGGCCGACTTCGACGCCCATCTGGACGAGGCCCTTGACCGCATCCTGGCCGAGGAACAGAGCGCGGGCTGAAGCGTTACGGCATGGGAGCCGGGCGCTCCCCGCAATGCCGCGTGGATGGATGCAGGAACGCTTCTGCGCGGCACTGTTTTCCGGGCCGTTCAGCTCGGGCTCACCGCTTCCGGCGGTGGCCGCGGCCGCCGCGTGCCGGGACCGGCTGTGTCCCTGCCGTGGCGGGGGCGTTCGGGCCGGGTCGGTCGGCCGCGACCACCAGGGCGGCGAGCGCGGTCGTGACCGGGACCGAGGCGACGAGACCGATCGACCCCACCAGCGTGCGCACGATCTCCTCGGCCACCAGTTCGCTGTTGGCCACGGTCCCGACACTGCTCTGCGCGATCGAGAACAGCAGCAGCAACGGCAGCGCGGCACCGGCATAGGCGAGGACAAGGGTGTTGACGACCGAGGCGATGTGGTCGCGGCCGATACGGATGCCGGCCCGGTACAGCCCGCGCCAGCCCATCGACGGATTGGCCTCGTGCAACTCCCAGACGGCTGACGTCTGGGTCACGGTCACATCGTCCAGGACACCGAGCGAGCCGATGATGACGCCGGCCAGCAGCAGACCGCTCATGTCGATCGACGGATACAGGCCATGGATCAGACCTGTGTTGTCGTCCGTGTTGCCGGTCAGGGCGGCCCAGCCGATGAAGAGGGAGCCGAGCGCACCGATCAGCGCCAGGGAGATCAGCGTGCCGAGCACCGCCACCGACGTGCGCGCTGACAGGCCGTGGCACATGTACAGGGCGATCAGCATGATGGCGCTCGACCCGACCACTGCCACGAGCAGCGGGTTCGAACCCTGGAGGATCGCGGGCAGGATGAACAGGGTCAGCACCAGGAAACTCACCGCCAGTGCGATGAGCGCCATGACGCCACGCAGCCTGCCGACCACCACCACGGCGAGCGCGAAGATCCCCGCGAGCAGCGTCATGGGGAACTTCCGGTTCACGTCGGCCACCGAGTACTGCAGGTTCTTCGGTGCCGAGGGCTCGTAGGCGACCACCACCTTCTCGTCCTGGTGCAACTGCCGGGTCTGGTCCGGCTGCACGATCTCGGTGAACGTACGGCCTTTGTCCTTCCCGGTGTCGACCCGGACGGTCGCCTTCTTGCAGGTTCCCTTCGCCTCCCGTTGCGCCGAGGTGCCCTCCGCGGTGGAGGTGTCGCCGGTCGGGGTGTCACCGGAGGCGTTCACCGACTGGCAGCTCACCTCGACGACCCTGGTGACCGTGGCCTGCTGTGTGTCCCGGTCGAAGCCGACGCCGGTGCGCTTGTGGGACGGGGCTCCCCCGGGCCAGAGCACCAGCAGCCCGACGACGACCGCCGCGGTGAACGGGACCAGGATCGCGGCGATGACCTTGCGCAGGTGCTGGGAGACCGGGGCAGCGGGACCGTGGCTGTGGCTGTGGCCATGCGCGTGACTGTGGCCTCGGCCGTGACCGCGGCCGTCGTCCCCACCGGAGCCCCGCTCGGGACCCCGGCCGTCACCCTCGCCGAAGCCGGCCCCCTGCTCCGAGTCCTCTCGATGGCGTGGCTTGGGGGGCTGATATGGGTACTGCTCCATCCTGGTCACCGCCCGATCATTGCAAGAACGGCGGGGGCCCACTGTTCACCGCGCCACATATGGCGCTAGCGTGGAGGCACCTTTGCACACGCGGGAGCTCGGAGCACCGGGCTGAGAGGGCGCTGACCTCCGTACACGTGATGTTTCACGTGGAACAGGCGATGTTCCGCAGGAAACGTCGGCAGACGGAATCCGCTGCGTCGACCGCCGAACCTGTTACCGGGTAATGCCGGCGTAGGGAGTAGGTCTCATGACCAACAAGGACGCACGCACGCCTGCCTCCGTCCAGGACGAGAAGTCCCAGGAGGCCGGGAAGTCCATCGGCTGGCACAAGGCGTACGTCGAGGGTTCGCGCCCCGACCTGCGCGTGCCGGTCCGCCAGGTGCACCTCACCAACGGGCAGTCGGTCACGCTGTACGACACGTCGGGCCCGTACACCGATCCACTCGTCGATACCGATGTCCGCAGGGGCCTGCCGCCGGTGCGGGAGAACTGGATCATCGCCCGCGGCGACACCGAGGAGTACGCGGGCCGTCCCGTCCGTCCCGAGGACGACGGGATCAAGCACACCTCCCCGCGTGGCGGGCTGCGCAACCTGGACGCGGTCTTCCCCGGACGCCCCCGCCAGCCGCGCCGGGGTCGCAGCGGTCAGGCGGTGACGCAGCTCGCGTATGCGCGCCGGGGAGAGATCACCCCCGAAATGGAGTACGTGGCCGTCCGGGAGAACGTTTCTCCCGAGGTGGTCCGCGAGGAGATCGCGGCGGGCCGGGCGGTGCTGCCGGCCAACGTCAACCACCCGGAGATCGAGCCGATGATCATCGGCAAGCGGTTCCTGGTGAAGGTCAACGCCAACATCGGCAACTCCGCGGTGACCTCCTCCATCGAGGAGGAGGTGGAGAAGATGACCTGGGCGACCCGCTGGGGCGCCGACACGGTCATGGACCTCTCCACCGGCCGCAACATCCACACGACGCGCGAGTGGGTGCTGCGCAACTCCCCCGTCCCCATCGGAACGGTGCCGCTCTACCAGGCACTGGAGAAGGTCGACGGCAGGGCCGAGGAACTGACCTGGGAGATCTACAAGGACACCGTCATCGAGCAGGCCGAGCAGGGCGTGGACTACATGACCGTCCACGCGGGCGTGCGGCTGCCGTACGTCCCGCTCACCGCCAACCGCAAGACCGGCATCGTCTCGCGCGGCGGCTCGATCATGGCGGCGTGGTGCCTGGCGCACCACAAGGAGTCGTTCCTGTACGAGAACTTCGAGGAGCTGTGCGAGATCCTCGCCGCCTACGACGTCACGTACTCGCTGGGCGACGGCCTGCGGCCGGGCTCGATCGCGGACGCCAACGACGAGGCACAGTTCGCTGAGTTGCGCACTCTTGGGGAACTCAACCGGATCGCCAAGCGTTTCAACGTACAGACCATGATCGAGGGCCCGGGGCATGTCCCGATGCACAAGATCAAGGAGAACATCGACCTTCAGCAGGAGATCTGCGATGAAGCTCCGTTCTATACGCTCGGCCCGCTGACGACCGACATCGCGCCGGCGTACGACCACATCACCTCAGGCATCGGCGCCGCGATGATCGCCTGGTGGGGTACGGCGATGCTCTGCTACGTCACGCCCAAGGAGCACCTCGGCCTGCCCAACCGGGACGACGTCAAGACCGGCGTCATCACCTACAAGATCGCCGCGCACGCGGCCGATCTCGCCAAGGGGCACCCTGGTGCCCAGGAGTGGGACGACGCGCTGTCCGACGCCCGCTTCGAGTTCCGGTGGGAGGACCAGTTCAACCTCGCCCTGGACCCGGACACGGCACGGGAGTTCCACGACGAGACCCTGCCGGCCGAGCCCGCCAAGACGGCCCACTTCTGCTCCATGTGCGGGCCGAAGTTCTGCAGCATGAAGATCTCGCAGGACATTCGCCGCGAACACGGCGGCAGCCGGGGCGAGATCGAGGAGGGCATGGCCCAGAAGTCGAAGGAGTTCGCCGCGAGCGGCAACAGGGTGTACCTGCCGATCGCCGACTGAGACAGGTCGGACCGACTCGCCGCGCCGGGTCGCCCACTTGAGGCGGCCGGTGCGGTCGGGTCCCCGCGGTCCGGGAGCGCGTGCCGGGTTGTTCGGGTGCTGGTGCGGGTCAGTCGGGCTGGTGCTCCGGGCCGCCGAAGTCCGGGCTCGTGTAGTCCGGGCTGGTGAAGCTCGGGCGGCCGGACTCGGTGCCGTCGTCGGGGCTGCTGAAGCCGGGGCGGTCGTACCCGAGGCGGGGCATGCGGCCGGGCGGGGCGGGTGGCGTCGAGCGGTGCAGGACGGCCGCTCCGGGCTCGGCGAGCGCCTCGCACAGGAATGGCAGGATGCCCCGCTCCAGCAGGGCGTCCCGCCAGGCCTCTCTGGCCCTGTCCAGCTCCCGGTGCGCCGCGTCCAGTGCCTGGGCCTGGGCCGAGCTGCTGTTGCGCAGCGCGGTGAGGAGCAGTCCGACGGCGGCGACGAGGATCGCGGCCGCGGTCACCGCGCCGAACACCCAGCCGGCGGTGAGCATGGTCTGGGCGAAGGCCTGTCCGGGGCTGAGCGTCTTCAGGATGTAGCCGACGAGGAGGAAGATCGCCGCGGCGGTTCCGGAGAGGACGGGAGCCAGGACGGCGATGACCGCGATGGCGCCCGCACCGGTGCTCTCGGCGGCCTCGCCGAGGGTGGTGTCGAGCCCCGTCGTGGCCGAACTCGGGTCCACGGCGGCCGGGTCGCCGACGGCCGACGGGGCCATCGCCGGATGGCGCATTTCCTGGCGGATCTTCACATAGTGCTGGTATTCGGCCGCTGCGGCGGCCGTGATCAGGGCGCTGGCGTTGAGTGCCATGGTGCGCAGTTGTTCGGGATTGAGCCGCTGTCCGACAGCGGCCAGTTCCGGCCGGTGTGGTGCGGAGCGCAGCGCCTCGTTGAGGAGCCGCTCGAATTCCTGGCGGTCCTCGCTCTGCAGGTGCTGCGGAACGCTGTTCATGTGCATCCCCCGATGCTCCGTAGGGCTTGGGGCTCGCACGCCAGCGAGCCGTCGGGCAGAAACGGAGGGGAGCCTGCTACGGATAAGCCGATGGTAGAGCCGTGACGGCACACGGTGACAGGGGGTTGCCGGAAATTGCCCCCGGCGTGCGTGTGCTCCTCCGGGAGACGCCTGCCCGCGGGACGGTCAGGTAGTCAGGGGGAGTTGCCGGACCAGTAGCTTTCCGGCCATGGTCACTCCGCCGTCCATCGCGATGGCGAGCCCGTCGGCGTAGACGTGCGGGCCCTCCACGACCGGGCCGGTGCCCTCCTCGCCGTCCTCGGAGCCGACCTCGCCGAGGAGGTAGGGAATCGGGCTGTGGCCGTGAACGATGCGCGTGCCGCCGTACGTATCGAGGAGAGAGCGCACGGCGTCGGCGCCGCCCTCGTCGCGGAAGGAGAAGCGCTTGGTGAACTTGCGGAACAGGTCCCAGCACTCGTCCGCGTCATTACGGGTGAGGGTCTCGCGCACGGTGTCGTTGACCGCCTCGATGGAGTCGCCGTAGTCCAGGTAGGCGGTGGTGTCCGAGTGCACGAGCAGGTAGCCGTCGACCTCCTCCACGGCGTCGAGGCGGGCCATCCACTGCAGATGGTGGTCCTGGAGTCGGTCCATGTCGGTCTTCTGGCCGCCGTTGAGCAGCCAGGCCGCCTGGAAGGTGGCGGTGCCAGCACCGGAGTTGACGGGCGTGTCGCCGAACCGCTTGGCGCCTAGCAGCAGCAGTTCGTGGTTGCCCAAGAGGGCCTTGCAGTAGCCGCCGGCCGCAGCGGCCTCGGCGGACAGCCGCATCACGAGGTCGATGACGCCGATGCCGTCGGGCCCGCGGTCGGTGAAGTCGCCGAGGAACCACAGCCGGGCGGTGCCGGCGCACCACTGGCCCGAGGCGTCGATCAGACCCTGTTCCTGCAGGGCGGTCACCAGTTCGTCGAGGTATCCGTGGACGTCTCCGACGACGAACAGCGGTCCGGGCCCGGTCGCGGGCTGCGGGGCGGGAGCTGCGGATGCCGGTTCGACGGGGACCTGGAGCGTCTTCGGCCGGTTGATGACGGGGAGGTCGCGCTGGGTGGGCGTGTAGCCGTCGGGGTACGCCTCGTCGGCAGGCGGCACGGTGTCGCCCAAAGGGGCGGTGCGGACGTAGGGACCGGTCTCGTGGACGTACGCCGGTACCCGGAAGTCGCGCAGCGTCGCCGTCCGCTCCACTTCGGGTCCCTGACCGGCCCCCTGAGTCATCAGACCCCTCCACCATCGCGCCGCAGCTGCACCGCTTCGGACTGCCTGGTCGCAGCGGTCCGCGGTGTCGTGGGCCCATCATAGGAATGCGCGTCGCGCCGTGTGATGACCCAGGGGTGGTGAATCGGAACAAGACTCCGGTGCACTGCGGCTTTCGCCCCGTTTGGGCAGGTGTTCGGTCGACTCTGCGCCGACCGAACCCCCGGCTCGCCGGTCGCCGGCCCCCCTGCCCCCGCCACCGGCTGAGGGCTGTGCGGGGTGGGCGCCCCGCTTTCCGGCGCTACTTCCCGTCCGGCGACCGAGGCGGGCTGACCGTCGTGCGTGGCGGGCGCCGCTGGGAGGAGGTGCGCACGATCAGCTCGGTCGGTATCACCTGCTCGACCGGCTGGTCCGACTCCACGCCCTCGATGGCGTCGATGAGGAGCTGGACCACCGCGGTGCCGATGCGGCGGGGTTTCAGGGAGAGCGTGGTGATGGGCGGCTCGGTGCTGGCGTACACCATGGACTCGCTGCAGCACACGAGCAGCAGGTCCTCGGGGACGCGGAGCCCGTAGCGGCGGGCGGCGGCCAGCAGGTCCGTGCCGTTGGGGTCGAACAGTCCGTAGACCGCGTCGGGCCGGTCGGGGCGGGCGAGCAGCCGGTCGGCGGCGACGGCGCCGGCGCACGGGTCGTGCGCCGGGTAGGCCTCGTAGACCGGGTCCTGGCCGACGCGCTCGCACCAGCGCAGGTAGGCGGTGGTCGACAGGTGGGTGTACGTGTCCGTCGTCGTGCCGGTGAGCAGGCCGATACGGCGGGCGCCGGCGGCGGCGAGGTGGTCGAGGATGCCGAGGACGGCGGCCTCGTGGTCGTTGTCGACCCAGGCGGTGACCGGCAGCGAGCCGGCCGGGCGGCCGTCGGAGACGACCGGGAGCCCCTGCCGGACCAGCTCACTGACCACCGGGTCCTGGTCGGACGGGTCGATGACGACCGTGCCGTCCAGGGCGACGTTGGACCACACGTCGTGGCGGGAGGTCGCGGGCAGGATGACGAGGGCGTAGCCGCGGGCGAGCGCGGCCGAGGTGGCGGCCCGGGCCATCTCGGCGAAGTACGCGAACTCGGTGAAGGTGAAAGGTTCATCCCCGTACGTCGTCACGGTCAGGCCGATCAGACCCGACTTGCCGGTACGGAGCGTGCGGGCGGCGGCCGAGGGGCGGTACCCCAGCCGGTCGGCGACCTCGCGGACATGGCGGCGGGTGGCATCCGGGAGCCTGCCCTTGCCGTTGAGAGCGTCGGAGACGGTCGTGATGGAGACCCCGGCGGCGGCGGCCACGTCTCTGATGCCCGCCCGGCCCGGCCGACTGCCTCGACGTGAGGTTTCCGCGCGGCTCACCTGGTGCTTCCCTGCTGCTGTCATGGCGAGCCGATAGTAGGGCTCATACGGTGGGGTAGTGCGGACGCATATGCACGAGTTGACAGGCACGTTTCTGCATGGTCTTCAGGGGTCAACTGCCTTGGAAATAAAGGTGGTTAAACGATCCGGTGGTAGGACGTGACTTGTCGGCGCGTATGGACCTGCCAAGTGTCCGATGTCTCGAAGAGGTCTCAACTCACCTGCACGGGGGATGCGCGCCACGGCGCGTGCCACCGGCGCATAGATATATGTATGGCGCCCCCCCCTGACACGTACGCCTTCGTACGGCGATGCCCGTGATGGCGCCGGCTCGGATGTGGTTTGCGTATTGCCTGCCCGCACCTGTACGCACGGGGGCCGAATCCTCATAAGGTGAGGAGTATTGGAAGCCGGCGGCGTAGACGGTCCGCCGGTGATCGCGAGGAGGACTGCGGTGAGCGAGACGAGCCCCAAGCTGCGCGCCGAGCTGGAGGGTATCCCCACCTACAAGCCGGGCAAGCCCGCTGCGGCCGGCGGGCCGGTCGCCTACAAGCTGTCCTCCAACGAGAACCCGTACCCCCCGCTGCCCGGCGTCATGGAGAGCGTCACGGCGGCTGCCTGCGACTTCAACCGCTACCCGGACATGGCGTGCACGGGGCTGATGGAGGAGCTGTCGGAACGCTTCGGCGTCCCGCTCTCCCACCTGGCCACCGGCACCGGCTCGGTGGGCGTCGCCCAGCAGCTCATCCAGGCCACCAGCGGTCCCGGCGACGAGGTGATCTACGCCTGGCGGTCCTTCGAGGCGTACCCGATCATCACGCAGATCAGCGGCGCCCGGTCGGTGCAGGTACCGCTCACGCCCGGCGACGTGCACGACCTGGACGCGATGGCGGACGCGATCACCGACCGGACGCGTCTGATCTTCGTCTGCAACCCCAACAACCCGACCGGCACGGTGGTGCGGCGGGCCGAGCTGGAGCGGTTCCTCGACCGGGTGCCCGGTGATGTCCTGGTGGTGCTGGACGAGGCCTACCGGGAGTTCATCCGCGACCCGGAGGTGCCCGACGGTGTCGAGCTGTACCGGAACCGGCCCAACGTCTGCGTCCTGCGTACCTTCTCCAAGGCCTACGGGCTCGCCGGCCTGCGCATCGGCTTCGCGATCGCCCATGAGCCGGTCGCGGCGGCGCTGCGCAAGACGGCCGTGCCCTTCGGGGTCAGCCAACTCGCCCAGGAAGCGGCGATCGCCTCGCTGCGGGCCGAGGACGAGTTGCTCGGCCGGGTCGGCTCTCTGGTGTGCGAGCGCAAGCGCGTGGTCGACACGCTGCGCGCCCAGGGCTGGACGGTGCCGGAGACGCAGGCGAACTTCGTCTGGCTGCGGCTGGGGGAACGTACGGTCGCGTTCGCGCAGGCCTGTGAGCAGCACGGTGTGGTCATCCGGCCGTTCCCGGGCGAGGGTGTGCGGGTGACGGTCGGAGAGACCGAGGCGAACGACATCTTCCTGAAGGCGGCGGAGGCGTTCCGCAAGGAGCTGTAGCCCGGCGCGGGCTCTACTCGTCGATCAGTTCCACCCGGATGGGGTCGCCGGCTCGTACGGTCGCCAGAACGCGGGCGTCCCCGTCCAGGCTTCCCAGGACGTTGCACGGGCTCGCGAGGCGGCATTCCTCGCCTCGCGAGATCGGGGTCGGGCCGTAGGGGAGGGCGAGTGCGTCGCCGTCCGTCCAGAAGGCCACGGTGCCCGGCTCCACGACCTGCCGGGCGTCCGTTTCACGTGAAACAGAGACTCCTGTGTCGAAATAGACCTCCTCGCCCCATGTGCAGGCGCTGGAGGTGAGTGGCAGCGCCTTGGCGAGGGCCTGCGTCGTCGGTGTGTCTGCGTCGAGGGTCGCGGTGATGTTCCCCGCGGGCCAGGAAATGCGTATCTGCATGGCGCGCAATTCAACAAGATGTTGAAGTCGCTGCCAAGGCCTTGACGCGAAGGCGTAGGGGGGACCCCCCGTTCGTTGCCGAAAATCAGTACGTCATAATGGCTTGTGAATGTGAACGCGTTCACAAGCGCGTCCCGATTGTCCTGTATGTGCGCGGTAAACAGGGCAAACCGCCGCTGTACCACGGCGTAGTAAGGAGAGTGACGACGTGGACCTGGCTCTGGCGCCGGAGACACTGGCGCGCTGGCAGTTCGGCATCACCACCGTCTACCACTTCCTGTTCGTCCCGCTGACCATCTCCCTGGCCGCCCTCACGGCCGGGCTGCAGACGGCCTGGGTGCGCACGGAGAAGGAGAAGTACCTCAGGGCGACGAAGTTCTGGGGCAAGCTCTTCCTGATCAACATCGCCATGGGCGTGGTCACCGGCATCGTGCAGGAGTTCCAGTTCGGCATGAACTGGTCCGACTACTCGCGCTTCGTCGGCGACATCTTCGGAGCGCCGCTCGCCTTCGAGGCACTGATCGCGTTCTTCTTCGAGTCCACCTTCATCGGCCTGTGGATCTTCGGCTGGGACAAGCTCCCCAAGAAGATCCACCTGGCCTGCATATGGATGGTCTCGATCGGCACGATCCTGTCGGCGTACTTCATCCTCGCCGCCAACTCGTGGATGCAGCACCCGGTCGGCTACAAGATCGACAAGGCTAAGGGGCGCGCCGAGCTGACCGACTTCTGGGCCGTGCTGACCCAGAACACCGCGCTCAGCCAGGCCTTCCACACCCTGTCGGCGGCCTTTCTGACCGGTGGGGCCTTCATGGTGGGCATCGCCGCCTACCACCTGGCCCGCAAGAAGCACATCCGCGAGATGAAGACCTCGCTGCGGCTCGGTCTGGTCACCGTGGTCATCGCCGGTCTGCTCACCGCGATCAGCGGCGACACCCTCGGCAAGGTCATGTTCAAGCAGCAGCCCATGAAGATGGCCGCCGCCGAGGCACTGTGGGACGGGCAGAAGCCGGCGCCGTTCTCGATCTTCGCCTACGGAGATGTGGAGAAGAGCCACAACACCGTCGCGGTCGAGATCCCGGGCCTGCTGTCCTTCCTCGCCAACGACGACTTCACCTCGTACGTCCCCGGTATCAACGACGTCAACAAGGCCGAGCAGCAGAAGTTCGGGCCGGGGGACTACCGGCCCAACATCCCCGTCGCCTTCTGGGGCTTCCGCTGGATGATCGGCTTCGGCATGGCCTCCTTCGGCATCGGCCTGGCCGGACTGTGGCTGACCCGCAAGAGGTTCATGCTGCCGCAGCATCTGCGGGTCGGCGAGGACGAGGTGCCGCATCTGGTGCTCTTCAAGAACGAGGCGCTCAGCGCGAAGCTGACGCCCTGGTACTGGCGTATCGCGACCTGGACCCTGGCCTTCCCGCTGATCGCCAACTCCTGGGGCTGGATCTTCACGGAGATGGGCCGCCAGCCATGGGTCGTCTACGGAGTCCTGCAGACCCGGCATGCGGTCTCCCCCGGTGTCTCCCAGGGCGAGGTCCTCACCTCGATGATCGTCTTCACCTCGCTGTACGCGATCCTCGCCGTGGTCGAGGTCAAGCTGCTCGCGAAGTACGTCAAGGCCGGCCCGCCCGAGCTGACCGAGGCCGACCTCAACCCACCCACGAAGATCGGCGGCGACATCCGTGACGCCGACAAGCCGATGGCCTTCTCGTACTAGGCCGGGGGAACAGTCATGGAACTTCACGACGTCTGGTTCGTCCTGATCGCCGTCCTGTGGACCGGCTACTTCTTCCTGGAAGGGTTCGACTTCGGGGTCGGCATCCTCACCAAGCTGCTAGCTCGCAACCGGCCGGAGCGCCGGGTGCTGATCAACACCATCGGACCCGTCTGGGACGGCAACGAGGTGTGGCTGCTCACGGCCGGCGGCGCGACCTTCGCCGCGTTCCCGGAGTGGTACGCCACCCTCTTCTCCGGCTTCTACCTGCCGTTGCTGGTCATCCTCGTCTGCCTGATCGTCCGGGGCGTCGCCTTCGAGTACCGGGCGAAGCGCCCCGAGGAGAACTGGCAGCGCAACTGGGAGACCGCGATCTTCTGGACCTCGCTGATACCGGCGTTCCTGTGGGGCGTGGCCTTCGGGAACATCGTGCGGGGCGTGAAGATCGATCAGCACTTCGAGTACGTCGGCAGCGTCTGGGACCTGCTCAACCCCTACGCCCTGCTCGGCGGCCTGGTGACGCTCACGCTGTTCACCTTCCACGGAGCGGTCTTCACCGCGCTCAAGACGGTCGGGGACATCCGGGTGCGGGCACGGAAGCTGGCTCTGTGGGTCGGTCTCGTCACGGCCGCCGTCGCGCTCGGCTTCCTGCTGTGGACGCAGGCGGACAGCGGTGACGGCAAGAGCCTGGTGGCCCTCGTTGTGGCGGTCGCCGCCCTGGTGGCAGCTCTGGTGGCCAACCAACTCGGCCGCGAGGGATGGGCTTTCACGCTGTCCGGCGTCACCGTCGTGGCCGTCGTGGCGATGCTCTTCCTGTCGCTCTTCCCGAATGTCATGCCGTCGACGCTCGACGGGGACTGGAGCCTGACGGTCACCAACGCCTCGTCGAGCCCGTACACCCTGAAGATCATGACGTGGCTGGCGGCCATCGCCACGCCGTTCGTCCTGCTCTACCAGGGCTGGACCTACTGGGTGTTCCGCAAGCGGATCGGCACGCAGCACATCGCCCCCGACGCTGCAGCCGGCGCCGCACACTGAGTCCGCCGAGGGTGTGTTTCACGTGAAACACACCCTCTGGACCGAAGGACGCGTTTCACGTGAAACCGATCGATCCCCGTCTTCTGCGCTACGCCCGCGCCACCCGGCTCTTCCTGGTGGCGGTCGTCGGCCTGGGAGCCGTCGGTGCCGGGCTGGTCATCGCTCAGGCGATGCTCATCGCCGAGGTTGTCGTCGGAGCGTTCCAGCATGGGGAGTCCGTCGCTGGACTGCGCACCCCCCTGCTTCTGCTGGCGGCCGTGGCCGCAGGACGGTCGGTTGTCGCGTGGCTCACCGAACTCGCCGCCCACCGGGCGAGCGCGGCGGTGAAGTCTGAACTGCGGGGGCGGCTCCTGGACCGGGCGGCGGCGCTCGGTCCCGGGTGGCTTGCCGGGCAGCGCACCGGTTCGCTGGTCACGCTGGCCACACGGGGGGTCGACGCCCTCGACGACTACTTCTCGCGCTATCTGCCGCAGCTGGGGCTCGCGGTGGTGGTACCGGTGGCGGTGCTGGCGCGGATCGTCACCGAGGACTGGGTGTCGGCGGCGATCATCGTCGGCACCCTGCCCCTCATCCCGCTCTTCATGATGCTGATCGGCTGGGCCACCCAGTCCCGGATGGACCGTCAGTGGCGGCTGCTGTCACGGCTGTCCGGGCACTTCCTGGACGTGGTCGCCGGACTGCCCACGCTGAAGGTCTTCGGCCGGGCCAAGGCACAGGCCGACTCCATCCGCCGGATCACCGGTGAGTACCGCCAGGCCACCCTGCGGACCCTACGGATCGCCTTCCTCTCGTCCTTCGCGTTGGAGTTGCTCGCCACGCTGTCGGTCGCCCTGGTCGCGGTGACCATCGGCATGCGGCTCGTGCACGGCGACATGGACCTGTACATCGGCCTGGTGATCCTGGTGCTGGCGCCCGAGGCCTATCTGCCGTTGCGTCAGGTAGGCGCGCAGTACCACG
Source organism: Streptomyces sp. NPDC037288 (assembly GCF_055603265.1). Classification (NCBI taxonomy): domain Bacteria; kingdom Bacillati; phylum Actinomycetota; class Actinomycetes; order Kitasatosporales; family Streptomycetaceae; genus Streptomyces; species Streptomyces sp. NPDC037288. The sequence continues at coordinate 36,780 of NZ_JBVJVY010000006.1, read as the reverse complement.
CGGCGGCCGAGGGGCTCGCCGCCGCGGAGGAGATCTTCAGTGTGCTGGAGACGCCGGTTCAGGCGTCGGGTACTGGTGCGGTACCAGCGGGCGCGCTGGCCTTCGACGGGGTCACCGTGCGCTACCCCGGGCGTTCCCTGGACGCCGTGACGGACATGTCGTTCAGTGTCGAGCCCGGCGAGACGGTCGCGCTGGTCGGGCCGAGCGGGGCGGGCAAGTCGACGCTGTTGAACGTGCTGCTCGGGTTCGTCCAGCCGAGCGAGGGGCGGGTGCGGGTCGGGGGAGCGGATCTCGCGGACCTCGACCTGGAGGAGTGGCGGTCGCGGATCGCGTGGGTGCCGCAGCGGCCGCATCTGTATGCCGGAACCATCGCGGAGAACGTGCGGCTGGCCCGGCCGGACGCGGACGACCGTGCCGTACGCGGGGCGCTGCGGGATGCGGGCGCCCTGAAGTTCGTGGACGAGCTGCCCGAGGGGGTCGACACCGTGCTCGGGGAGGACGGGGTGGGGCTGTCGGCGGGGCAGCGGCAGCGGTTGGCTCTGGCTCGGGCCTTTCTCGCGGATCGGCCTGTGCTGTTGCTGGACGAGCCGACGGCTGCGCTGGACGGGGCGACCGAGGCGGAGGTTGTGGCGGCGGTGCGGAGGCTGGCCGCCGGGCGGACGGTGCTGCTTGTCGTGCATCGGCCGGCGTTGCTCGGGGTTGCTGACCGGGTGGTGCGGTTGGAGGGTGCGGAGCTTGTGACGCACCGGCGCGACGGTGAGCCCCCCGGGGGGCTACAGACCCTGGAGGCCCGCCTCTGCCCACCCGCCACCCCACTCGCTGGGCTGGAAGGTGACCCCCCGGCCTCTCGGCCCCGTGCGGTGGGAAGCGGTCCCTCGGATTCTCCGGCTGGTTGGTTGGGGAATGGCTCGGCGGATGTGGTTGCGGGGCGGCCCGGGCGTGCGCTTGCGTGGGTTCGGGGACTTGGGGGGGCCCGGCGGGGGCGGTTGGTGCTTGCTCTGGTGCTGGGGTGTCTGGCGCTCGGTAGTGCCGTGGGGCTGATGGCGACCTCCGGGTGGCTCATCTCGCGGGCCTCGCAACAGCCTCCGGTGCTGTATCTGATGGTGGCCGTGACAGCCACGCGGGCCTTCGGGATCGGGCGGGCCGTCTTCCGGTATGCCGAGCGGCTGGTGTCGCACGACGCCGTGCTGCGGATGCTGGCCGACACCCGGGTTGCCGTATACCGGCGCCTGGAGCGGCTGGCGCCCGCCGGACTGCGGACCGTCCGGCGCGGTGATCTGCTGACCCGGCTGGTCGCGGACGTCGACGCACTCCAGGACTACTGGCTGCGCTGGTTGCTGCCGGCGTCGGTCGCCGTCGCCGTGTCGGCCGTCTCCGTCGGCTTCACGGCCTGGCTGCTGCCCGAGGCCGGTGCCGCTCTTGCGGCGGGCCTCGTGGCGGCCGGTGTCGGCGTCCCGCTCGTCACCGCGACCGTGGCCCGGCGAACCGAGCGACGGCTGGCTCCGGCCCGGGGCGCCCTCGCCACCCGCGTCACCGACCTGCTCACCGGCACCGCCGAGCTGACCGTCGCCGGTGCGCTGCCCGCCCGTACGGACGCGGCCCGGCGAGCCGACGGCACCCTCACCCGGATCGCCTCGCGCGCCGCCGCCGTGACGGCGCTCGGCGACGGGCTCACCGCGCTGGTCTCGGGCCTGACCGTCACGGCGACCGCGCTGTTCGGCGCCCAGGCGGTGGCCGCGGGCCGGCTCCACGGCGTGGCGATGGCCGTGGTCGTCCTCACTCCGCTGGCCGCCTTCGAGGCCGTACTGGGGCTGCCGCTCGCTGTGCGGTACCGGCAGCGGGTGCGGCGAAGCGCCGAGCGTGTTCATGAGGTGCTCGACGCTCCGGAGCCCGTGCGTGAGCCCGAGTGGTCGCGTCAGGCGCCCGTCTCGCCGTTCCCGCTGGTGGTCAAGGGGCTGGCCGCACGGTATGAGGGACAGCGGCGGGAAGCGCTGGCCGGCTTCGATCTCACGCTGGAGGAGGGGCGGCGGATCGCGGTGGTCGGGGCGTCGGGTTCCGGCAAGACGACTCTCGCCCAGGTGCTGCTGCGCTTCCTCGACCCGGGGGAGGGCTCGTACACGCTCGCAGGTGTGGACGCCTACGCGCTGGCGGGTGACGACGTACGGCGACTTGTCGGACTGTGTGCGCAGGACGCGCATCTCTTCGACAGCTCGGTGCGCGAGAACCTGCTGTTGGCCAAGAAGGGCGCCACCGAGGCCGAGTTGCGCCGGGCGCTGGACCGGGCACGGTTGCTGGACTGGGTGGACGGGCTGCCCGACGGCCTGGACACGCTCGTCGGCGAGCACGGAGCGCGGCTGTCCGGCGGCCAGCGGCAGCGGCTGGCGCTGGCCCGTGCGTTGCTGGCCGACTTCCCCGTCCTGGTCCTCGACGAGCCCGCCGAGCACCTGGACCTGCCCACGGCCGACGCCCTGACCGCCGATCTGCTGGCCGCCACGGAGGGCCGTACGACGCTGCTGATCACCCACCGGCTGGCCGGCCTGGAGGCGGTGGACGAGGTGGTCGTCCTCGACGCGGGCCGGGTGGTGCAGCGGGGCACGTATGCGCGGCTGCTCGCGGCGGACGGGCCGCTGCGGGTGCTGGCGCGGAGAGAGGCGGAGGCGGAGGTGTTGGTCGGGGGCGGGTGACCGGCACGGGTGCCGTGACTGACACTCAGGTGCCCGCACCGGTGTGCAGCCGGTCAGTCCGGTGTGCTGGCCACCGACTCACGGAAGCTCACGCATGCCAGTGACCGGCGAGGTCAGAAGCTTTCTGCCAGCAGTTGTTCGATGACGACCGCGACACCGTCCTCGTTGTTGGCGACCGTACGGCCCGACGCCGCGGCGATGACGTCCGGGTGGGCGTTGCCCATCGCGTACGAGTGGCCGGCCCAGGTCAGCATCTCGACGTCGTTGGGCATGTCGCCGAAGGCGACGACCTCCTCGTGCGAGATACCGCGCTCGGCGCAGCACAGGGCGAGTGTGCTGGCCTTGGAGACGTCGGGACCGCTCAGTTCGAGCAGGGCGCTGGGGCTGGAGCGGGTGACGTTGGCGCGGTCGCCGATCGCGAGCCGGGCGAGGGTGAGGAAGGCGTCCGGGTCGAGGTCCGGGTGGTAGGCCAGGATCTTGAGCACGGGCTGGTCGGCGTCCGGGCCATGGGGCGCGAGGAGGTGCTCGGCGGGCAGGAGGTTGTCCGGTATCTCCAGGTGCAGCTTGGGGTAGTCCGGCTCCTGGTGGAAGCCGTACGTCTGCTCGACCGCGAACACCGTGCCGGGTGCCGCCTCGCGCAGCAGGCGCACGGCGTCCAGGGCGTTCTCGCGTGCCAGTTCGCGCACCTTCACGAAGCGGTGGGCGCCGGGGCCGCCGTGCAGGTCGACGACGGCGGCGCCGTTGCCGCAGATGGCCAGGCCGTGGCCGTGCACGTGGTCGCTGACGACGTCCATCCAGCGGGCCGGACGGCCGGTGACGAAGAAGACCTCGACGCCCGCCTCCTCCGCGGCGGCCAGCGCGGCGACCGTGCGCGGTGAGACCGACTTGTCGTCGCGCAGCAGTGTGCCGTCGAGGTCGGTGGCGATCAGCCGCGGACGAACGGCGGCGGACGGGGTCCCGGGCTGTCTGGTCGCTGAGGTCACCCGGCCATTCTCACGCATATGCCAGCACGGCCGTGCGGGACTCCGCACAGATGAGACACAGATGACGCTCAGCGCCCGTCACGCCCGGCGTTCGTCAGCTCTGGTGCCCGTCCGCCCGGACACCCGGACACCCGTCCGCCCGGACTCCCGTCCGCCCGGACACCCGTCAGCTCAGCTCGGCCACGGCCTCCATCGCGATCTGCTCGAAAACCTTCTCGTCGGCGGCGAAGTCGGAGTCCGGGATGGGCCAGTGGATCACGATCTCGGTGAAGCCCAGCTCCTGGTGGCGGCCGGCGAAGTCCACGAAGGCGTCCAGGGACTGAAGCGGCCGGGCCCGGTCCGGGGTGAAGCCCGTGAGCAGGGTCTTCTCCAGGTCGGCCACGTCCCGTCCGGCGTCCGCGCAGGCTTCGGACAGCTTGGCGATCTGCCCGCGCAGGGCCTCGACGGACTGCTCCGGCGTGCCGGACTCGTACAGCTTCGGGTCGCCGGTGGTCACCCAGGCCTGCCCGTGCCGCGCGGCGAGCTTCAGGCCGCGCGGGCCGGTGGCCGCCACCGCGAACGGCAGCCGGGGCCGCTGCGCACAGCCCGGGATGTTCCGGGCCTCGTGCGCCGAGTAGAAGCGGCCCTCGTGTGTCACCGCGTCCTCGGTGAGCAGCCGGTCCAGAAGCGGCACGAACTCGGCGAACCGGTCGGCCCGCTCGCGCGGGCTCCACGGCTCCTGGCCCAGCGCGGTGGCGTCGAAACCGGTGGCGCCGGCGCCGATGCCGAGGGTGATCCGGCCGCCGGAGATGTCGTCGAGGGAGATCAGCTCCTTGGCGAGGGTCACCGGGTGCCGGAAGTTCGGCGAGCTCACCAGCGTGCCGAGGCGCAGCCGCTCGGTGACGCCGGCGGCGGCCGTCAGGGTCGGGACCGCGCCGAACCAGGGCCCGTCACGGAAGCTGCGCCAGGACAGATGGTCGTAGGTGTACGCGGTGTGGAAGCCGAGCTGTTCGGCCCGCACCCAGGCCGAACGGCCGCCTTCGCTCCAGCGGCGGTAGGGAAGGATCACGGTGCTCAGGCGCAGAGTCATGCGTTCGAGGGTAAGCGGGCCTACGGACAACGGCCCAAATGATCACCGAACGCGGCTGCTCAGCCACGGACTGAGCAGGACCATAGGGACGTACTCCTTGTGTGTGCGGTCGCCGGGCAGCGGGACGACCAGGCGGTAGCCGGGCGGGAAGCGGCGCGCCTTGACGTGGGCGAGGCCCTCGAGGACGGAGCGGAGGAAGGCGGGCACGTCGTCGCGCGGGATGTCGTGGCACTCGACGCCCTCGACCGTGATCAGCGCGTCGTCCTCCGGGTAGAGCCGCACACTCACCCGGGGTACGCCGCCGAACTCGACGTACGCCTCGTGCGGCAGGGAGCCGTCGGGGTCCGTGGTCGCCCCGATGCCCGCGGCGCCGCGGCGGGAGGTCTGGTCGGCGCCGATGTCGTGGGTCACCTCGATCTCGCGCGCGTAGTGGGCGGCGAGGGCGCGCAGCGCGGTGACGGCGGCCTCGGTGGTCGGCAGGTGCTCGTGCGAGTGGTCCATACCACCGATCATGACCGCTGGCCGGTGCCGTGTGTCAGTGGGGCTCCGGAAAGCGCAGGTAGCGAGGTGGTACGGCCCTCGTCAGCCAGACTCCGTTGGCGCTGACGCGGAAGACGTGGCCGTCGCGGTGCATGGCGCCGGCGTCGACGGGGAGCACCACGGGGCGACCGCGGCGGGCGCCGACCCGGGCGGCGGTCTCACGGTCGGCGGAGAGGTGGACGTCGTGCCGGCTCATGGGCCTGAGGCCGTCGGCGCGGATCGCGTCCAGGTTCCGGGCGACGGTCCCGTGGTAGAGGTACGGCGGCGGGGTCGCCGGGGGCAGGCCGAGGTCGACGTCGATGCTGTGGCCCTGGCTGGCCCGGATCCTGGTGCCCTCGATCGCGAAGCGCCGCTTGTCGTTGGTGGCCACCACGTGGTCCAGTTCCTCGCGTGTGAACCGGAAGCCGTGCGCGGCGGCCGCGGTGATCAGCGTGTCGATCTCCACCCAGCCTGCCGGGTCCGGAGTCAGCCCGATCCGCTCGGGCTGGTGGCGCAGGTGTTTGGAGAGGTACTTCGACACCTTCACGGTGCGTCTTTCGTCGTATCGTCCGTTCATACGCCCAGCGTGCGGCAGAGGTGCGGATCACGCAGGTTTTTTTGAGTCGCAGGTTTGATCCACAACCAAGTAAGGTTATCCACAGGCGAATTGGCGAATCTGTGGACAAGTGATGTCCCTTTCAGGCCGGTTCACCAACTTCTCCCTCTCGTACGGCGTCTGTAGCCAAGCCAGTCAAGGCGCGTGCCATCACCTCGCGTTCGGCCGCCAGCGCGATGAACTCGGAAACGTGTGCGCGCCCAACAAGCCCTTCCACAGCGTCGATCGTCCTGGCGGGAAGGGTGACCGAACCGACGCCGGACTGCTCCTCCCCGGGCTTCTCGGCACCGAGGTGCGTGCGCAGGTGCCGCGTCGCCGACGAACGCATGGCGCGGGCGAGTTCGGCGTCCACCGTCTTCTGGGCCAGCGGGCGCAACCGGCGCACGAGGGAGGCCGCCTCCGCCGCGTGCGCGTCCGTGCGGTGATCGGGATCGTCCAGGTAGCGTGCGAAGACGTACTCGGTGGTGAACTCCAGGAAACGGGCGGCGATGTGCTCGACCTGCCCCCTCAACTCCCGTAGGTGGCCCGAGAGCGCGGACAGCGGAACCCCTGCGGCGTGCAACTCCACGGCCACGGACAGCTCTTGGGGGCTCGGCACGAGGAACGCGTCGGGATCGCCGTCGATCCGTTCCAGCACACCGAGTTCCACCGCCTCGCTCACGGCGTCGTCGTCGGGTGTGCCGCCGAAGCGGGCGTCCAGCTCGGCGCGCGTGACGCGGTCGGGGCGCTCGTCCGTCCACGGCCCCTCCACCTCGGCGACCAGGCCGAGCACTCCGCCCAGGTCACGGCCGGTGTCCCAGGCGTCCAGCAACTCCTTGATCGAGGCCAGTGTGTAGCCGCGGTCGAGGAGATGGGCGATCTGGTGGAGCCGGGTGACGTGCGCCTCGCCGTAGACGTTGGCCCGTCCCCGGCGCTCGGGCCGGGGGAGCAGACCGCGGTCCTGGTAGGCACGGATGGTCCGGACCGTGGTGGCGGTGCGGTGGGCGAGGTCCTCGATGCGGTAGGTCCGCCCGGGCGCCGGGTCGGTCATGTCACAGCCTCGGCTCCACGCGCGCAATCCGCCGCAACACCCCTGGCAGGAAACGGGACATGAGGTGGGCGCCGCGGGCCTCCGGGGTCACCGGGACGACCGCCCGGTTGCGGGCCACGGCCTCCAGGACCGCCACGGCCACCTTCTCCGGCGGGTAGTTGCGCATGCCGTACAGGCGGGCCGACTTCTTCTGCCGGCGGCGCTCCTCCGCCTCGTCCACACCGGCGAAGCGGGCCGTGGAGGTGATGTTGGTGTTGACGATGCCGGGGCAGATCGCCGTGACACCGATGCCCTGCCCGGCGAGTTCGGCGCGCAGGCACTCGGAGAGCATCAGCACCGCCGCCTTGGAGGTGCTGTAGGCGGGCAGGGCCCGGGAGGGCTGGAAGGCCGCCGCCGAGGCGATGTTGACGATGTGGCCGCCCTGGTCGCGCTCGGCCATCCGCCCGCCGAAGAGACGGCAGCCGTGGATCACGCCCCACAGGTTCACGTCGAGGACCCTGCGCCAGTCGTCAGACGTGGTGGCGAAGAACGAGCCCGACAGGCCGACGCCCGCGTTGTTGACCAGGACGTCCAGCACGCCGTACGCGCGGTGCACCTTCTCGGCGAGCTTCTCCATCGCCTGCTCGTCGGAGACGTCGGCCGTCTCCGCCCAGGCCTCGGGCGCGCCGATCAGCCGGGACAGCTCGGCGGTGCGGACCGCGGCCTCGGTGTCGCGGTCGACGGCCACCACGCGTGCACCGGCCTCCGCGAAAGCGAACGCCGTGGCCCGCCCGATGCCGCTGCCCGCGCCGGTGACCAGTACCAACTGGCCGCCGAACCGGTCGGCGTGGGGGCCGGTGGCCTTCGGTTCGGGGTGGCCGCCTTCCACGGACATGACGAATTCCTCGATCCAGGAGGCGAGCTGGCCGGGCCGGGTGCGCGGGATCCAGTGCTTGGCCGGGAGCGTTCGGCGGGTCAGCCGGGGCACCCACTGCTCCAGGTCGTCGTAGAGGCGCTCGGAGAGGAACGCGTCCCCCTGGGGCGTGATGAGCTGCACGGGCGCGTGCGCGTACGCGTCGGGGCGCGGCCTCGTCAGCCGGGCGCGGACGTTGTCGCGGTACAGCCAGGCGCCGTGCGCCGCGTCGGAGGGCAGCGAGGAGGTCGGATAGCCGCCGGTGGGCATCTTCTCGACCCGCTGGAGGATCTTCGGCCAGCGCTTGCCGAGCGGGCCGCGCCAGGCCAGCTCGGGCAGGACCGGAGTGTGCAGCAGGTACACGTACCAGGACCTGGCGCCCTGGCCGAGGAGCTGGCCCACCCTGCGGGGTGTCGGACGCTTCACGCGCGCGTTGATCCAGTGCCCGAAGTGGTCCAGGGAGGGCCCGGACATCGACGTGAAGGAGGCGATACGGCCCTCGGTCCGGCCGACCGTGACGAACTCCCAGGACTGCACCGACCCCCAGTCGTGTCCGACCAGGTGGACCGGGCGGTCCGGGCTGACCGCGTCCACGACGGCCAGGAAGTCGTCGGTGAGCTTGGCCAGCGTGAAACCGCCGCGCAGCGGCTGGGGCGCCGTCGAGCGGCCGTGGCCCCGGACGTCGTACAGCACCACGTGGAAGTGGTCGGCGAGGCGGACGGCGACCTGCGACCAGACTTCCTTGCTGTCCGGGTAACCGTGCACCAGGACCACCGTCGGCTGCTCCGGGTCGCCCAGCTCGGCCACGCACAGCTCGACCCCGCCGGTCGCCACCCGGCGCTCCCGCGCACCCTTCAGGGTCCCGTCCGCCATCACGTCTGCCGTTCCGTCTGCCGTCACCTTCGCCGTCCCGTTCCCCGTCCCCTCCGCCGTCACTTCTCCTCCGCCCAGCGCCGCACGTGCGGCAGGTCGTCGTCCAGCCAGAACGCGCTCTCCTCGGGGTCCGTCGAGTCCGTGACCACGAGGATCTCCTCGAACTTCGCGCCCGTCCCCCGGAAGCCGAGGTGCGGTTCGACCGCCCACAGGCCCGGCTGCGGCGGATGGTCCGAGAAGCGGTACGGCGACCACAGCGGGGACCAGCCCTCGCGGTGGCCGTGCAGCGCGTCGGCGGCCAGGCCCTTCAGGGACTGCGTGCCGAACCCGAAGAGACGGGGGGAGAAGCGGCGCTGCTTCACGCGGTCCACCTTGTGGGCGATCACGCCGAACGGGTACGCGCGATGCCGGTTGGCGCAGCCCTGGCGGACCATCAGCCGGTCCACGTCCTCGTAGATCTCGCGCAGCGGGCGCCTCTCGCGCACCTCGCGCAGGATCAGCTCCCGGTGCGCCTCCAGGTCGGCCATCAGCCGGTCCTGCACCGGGTTCACCCCGAGGGAGCCCGAATAGCCGATGTCCGCCGTGTATCCCTCGTACACCGGCGCCATGTCCAGGATGAACGGCATCCCGGGCTCCAGGGCGCGGTCGGTGGGGAAGAACTGCAGCGGGATGCGGAAGTTCACGAACGCCGTGCGGTCGCCGAACCAGGCGAACGGCAGGTGGAACCAGTCCCGCACCCCGCGCTCACGCAGCCACTCCCGCTGCATCCGCGCCGCCTCGCGCTCGGTCACACCCGGCTCCAGCCGCGCCGCGACCGCCTCCGCACACTCGTAGGCGAGGCGCTGCACCCGCCTGAACCCGCCCAGTTCCACGGCGGGTTCGCTGCTCACTGCCCTCGTCATGCCGCCCCGTCCCGTCGTGCCGTCGACTCGTCCTGCCGACCGCGGTACGTGTCCGTAACTTGACACTGGTGAATGTGACAGTTGTTAGAGGCGGCGTCAATAGGCGGGTCGGCGACCTGTGGACAACTCGCGGTAACCCTGAGGCAGGGCATCCCCTAGGGCCCCGTAATACCTGGGTCTGACGCGAAGACGGCTCTGAGGTCTGACGACCGGCGTGCTCCGGATCACTACCTTCGTAGGCGTGACTGTGATCGCGACCGAAAGCCTGAGCAAGCGGTTCCCCCGGGTGACCGCGCTCGACCGGCTGTCCGTGGACATCGGGCCCGGTGTGACCGGACTCGTCGGAGCCAACGGCGCCGGCAAGTCCACCCTGATCAAGATCCTGCTGGGTCTGTCCCCCGCGACCGAGGGCCGCGCCGAGGTGCTCGGCCTCGATGTCGCCGCCAAGGGCGGCGACATCCGCGAGCGCGTCGGCTACATGCCGGAGCACGACTGCCTGCCGCCCGACGTCTCGGCCACCGAGTTCGTCGTGCACATGGCGCGCATGTCCGGCCTGCCGCCCACCGCCGCCCGCGAGCGCACCGCGGACACGCTGCGCCACGTCGGTCTGTACGAGGAGCGCTACCGCCCCATCGGCGGCTACTCGACGGGCATGAAGCAGCGCGTGAAGCTCGCCCAGGCGCTGGTGCACGACCCGCAACTGGTGTTCCTGGACGAGCCGACCAACGGCCTCGACCCGGTCGGCCGGGACGAGATGCTCGGCCTGATCCGCCGCATCCACACCGAGTTCGGGATCTCGGTGCTGGTCACCTCCCACCTCCTGGGTGAACTGGAACGCACCTGCGACCACGTCGTGGTCATCGACGGCGGCAAGCTGCTGCGCTCCAGCTCCACCACCGACTTCACCCAGACCACGACCACCCTCGCGATCGAGGTCACCGACAGCGACACCCATCCGGACGGCACCCGCGCGGTCCGCGACGCGCTCCACGCACGCGGGGTGGACACCCACGCCGAGGGCGCGGGCCTGCCCGGCGCCGGACACATCCTGCTGCTGACCGCCCAGGGCGAGGAGACCTACGACCTGATCCGGGACGTCGTCGCCGACCTCGGGCTCGGCCTGGTGCGCATGGAGCAGCGCCGGCACCACATCTCCGAGGTGTTCACCAGCGCGGACGAGCAGGACAGCAACGACGAGCAGTGGAAGGAGGCCGTCGGCCATGGCGGTTGAGCAGCCCCTGACCTCGCCCGCGGGCGACCAGACCCGCATCCACGACATCGGCTACCGCGGCTACGACGGCCCCCGCCTCGGCCGCGCCTACGCCCGCCGCTCGCTGTACTCGCAGTCCCTGCGCGGCGCCTACGGCCTCGGCCGCTCGGCCAAGACCAAGGTGCTGCCGATGCTGCTGTTCGCGGTGATGTGCGTGCCCGCCGCCATCATGGTGGCCGTCGCGGTCGCCACCAAGGCCCACGAACTGCCGGTGGCCTACACACGCTACGCGATCATGATGCAGGCCGTGATCAGTCTGTACGTCGCCGCGCAGGCACCCCACGCCGTCTCCCGCGACCTGCGCTTCAAGACCGTACCGCTGTACTTCTCGCGGCCCATCGAGACCGCCGACTACGTCCGCGCCAAGTTCGCCGCGCTCGCCTCGGCGATCTTCATCCTCACCGCCGCTCCCCTGCTCGTGATGTACGTGGGCGCGCTGCTGTCCAAGCTGGGCTTCGCCCACCAGACGAAGGAATTCGCCGAGGGACTGGTCTCCGTGGCCCTGCTCTCCCTGCTCTTCGCCGGCATCGGCCTGGTCATCGCCGCCGTCACCCCGCGCCGGGGCTTCGGCATCGCCGCGGTGATCGCCGTCATGATCATCTCCTACGGCGCGGTCAGTACGCTCCAGGCCATCGCCGATGTGCAGAACCACTCCAGCGCGATCCCGTGGATCGGCCTGTTCTCGCCCGTCACGCTCATCGACGGCGTCCAGTCGGCCTTCCTGGGCGCGACCGCCCGCAACCCCGGAGCGGTCGACCCGTCGGCCGGTCAGGGTGCCGTCTACGTCCTGGTCGTCCTCGCTGTGATCGCCGGCAGCTACGGCCTGCTGATGCGCCGCTACAAGAAGGTGGGCCTGTGACCACGCTCAGCATCGACCACGTCTCCCGCTGGTTCGGCAACGTGGTCGCCGTCAACGACATCACCATGACCATCGGCCCCGGTGTCACCGGCCTGCTCGGCCCCAACGGCGCCGGAAAGTCCACCCTGATCAACATGATGGGCGGCTTCCTCGCCCCCTCCACCGGCACCGTCACCCTCGACGGACAGCCGGTGTGGCGCAACGAGCAGATCTACCGGCACATCGGCATCGTCCCCGAACGCGAGGCGATGTACGACTTCCTCACCGGCCGCGAATTCGTCGTCGCCAACGCCGAGTTGCACGGACTCGGCGACAAGGCGGCCCAGCGGGCCCTCGCCACGGTCGAGATGGAGTACGCGCAGGACCGGAAGATCTCCACGTACTCCAAGGGCATGCGGCAGCGCGTGAAGATGGCGAGCGCGCTGGTGCACGACCCGTCGCTGCTCCTGCTCGACGAGCCGTTCAACGGCATGGACCCGCGCCAGCGCATGCAACTGATGGACCTGCTGCGGAAGATGGGCGACGAGGGCCGCACCGTGCTGTTCTCCTCGCACATCCTCGAGGAGGTCGAGCAGCTCGCCCGGCACATCGAGGTCGTCGTCGCCGGACGGCACGCGGCCAGCGGCGACTTCCGCAAGATCCGCCGGCTGATGACCGACCGCCCGCACCGCTATCTGGTCCGCTCCAGCGACGACCGCGTCCTCGCGGCCGCGCTGATCGCCGACCCCTCCACGGCCGGCATCGAGGTCGACCTGACCGAGGGCGCGCTGCGCATCCAGGCCGTCGACTTCGGCCGTTTCACCGCCCTGCTGCCGAAGGTCGCCCGGGACCACGGCATCCGGCTCCTCACGGTCTCGCCGTCCGACGAGTCCCTGGAGTCCGTCTTCTCGTATCTGGTCGCGGCGTAGGAGGCCCAAGATGTACGACCCCACCGTCGCCCGGCTCACCTACCGGGCCCTGCTCGGCCGGCGCCGGGCCCTCATCCTGGGCGCGCTGCCGCTGCTGCTGATCGTGCTCTCCGTGGCCGTGCGCGGCCTGACGGGAGCAGATGACCAGACCGCCGCGGACGTGCTCGGCGGCTTCGCGATCGCCACGATGGTGCCGATCATCGGTGTCATCGCCGGCACGGGCGCGATCGGCCCGGAGATCGACGACGGCTCCGTCGTCTATCTGCTGTCCAAGCCGCTGAAGCGGCCCGCGATCATCTTCACCAAGTTGATCGTCGCCATCGCCGTGACCATGGTCTTCTCAGCGGTACCGACCCTGATCGCGGGCCTGATCCTCAACGGCAACGGCCAGCAGATCGCCGTCGCCTACACGGTGGCCGCACTGGTCTCCTCCATCGCGTACTCCGCGCTCTTCCTGCTCCTCGGCACGGTGTCCCGGCACGCGGTGGTCTTCGGGCTGGTCTACGCCCTCGTCTGGGAGGCCCTGTTCGGCTCCCTGGTGCCCGGTGCGCGCACGCTGAGTGTCCAGCAGTGGTCGCTGGCCGTCGCCCACAAGATCGCCGGCGGGGACCTGGTGACCTCGGAGGTGGGCCTGCCGACGGCCACCGTGCTGCTGGTGGCGGTCACCGTGCTGGCCACCTGGTACGCCGGGCAGAAGCTGCGGACGCTGAAGCTGGCGGGCGAGGAGTAGGCCTTTGGCGGCTTGACGGGGAGTTCATACCGGTCCGGGCACACTGAACACAGCGGACGAACGGCTAGGAGGCCGCTGATGGCAGAGGAGACACGGGGGAACGACGGGCACGGGCGGCCCGAGGGCGATGTCTGGGACGGGCCGGTCCTGGACGAGGACTTCGTACGTGCCGCCGAGACCTCCGAGCCGTCCGCCCGGGCCCGTATGCTCGCCGCCCGCTGGCGGGCCGAGGACCCGGAGCCCCAGCCGTGGCGCTCCGACGAGCCGCCGGCGGGCTGGTTCTTCAGCAAGGCGCGGCGTCGCAGGTGGCGCCGCCGGTAATTCGGTGGCGCCCAACTCGGCGGCGGGGCAGAGTGGTTGTGTCCCATCCGCCGGGAGTGTCCCGGCGTCACGAACCGGGAGTGGAGGTGGGCGATGTCCATGCACGGCAGTACGCCCAGCTCCCGACAGGGCAGCCCGAGGCCGGCTCCGGTGTAGTTACCCCACCGTCGAGCCCAAGGGGCAGCCCGGGGCGGCCGCTTCGAGCACGTGAGCGCTGCGCTTGCGTGGGCCGCCTTCCCTGTGGCCCTCTCTTGCAAGGGGGCACCTACGCTGGGGCGGCCGGACGAGTTGCGCGACTCGGCGCTGACAAGGCGCCGCTGCGCCCACCCGTGCCGCCCCAGCGGCACGACGGCCCGCAGCGCCGGCGGAGCCCCGCGAGCAGACGGAACTGCAACCCCTCAGGGGCGCGGCGAACTGCGCGACCGCGGCTCACCACGGCCCGCACCCGGCGACGGACAGCAGGCCCGGCGGCGCAGCCCTATGCCAGCAATCTCTCCAGCACCACAGCGATCCCGTCCTCCTCGCTGGAGAGGGTCACCTCGTCTGCCACCGAGCGGAGCTCCTCGTGGGCGTCTCCCATGGCCACCCCGTGGGCGGCCCAGGCGAACATCGGGATGTCGTTGGGCATGTCGCCGAAGGCGATCGTGTCCGCGGCCTTCAGGCCCAGCCGGCGGGCGGCGAGGGACAGACCCGTGGCCTTGGACAGGCCCAGCGGGAGCAGTTCCACGATGCCCGCGCCCGCCATGGCGACCGTGACGAAGCCTCCGGCGGCCTGCCGGGCGGCCTCCGCCAGCTCGTCGTCGCCCATCGTCGGATGCTGTACGTAGATCTTGTTGAGCGGGGCCGTCCAGAGGTCGGACGCGTCGGTGAACGGAGTGGCCGGGAGGCTTCCCGTGACCGCATACCCCGGGCCCACCAGCACCTCGCCGTCCAGACCGTCCCGGCTGGCCGCCAGGTACAGCGGGCCCACCTCGGCCTCGATCTTGGCCAGGGCCACGCCCGCCAGCTGCCGGTCCAGGGTCACGGACGTCAGCAGGCGGTGCGCGCCGGCGTCGTAGACCTGCGCGCCCTGGCCGCAGACGGCGAGGCCGTCGTAGCCGAGGTCGTCCAGGATGTGCCGGGTCCACGGGACCGCGCGGCCGGTGACGACGATGTGGGCCGCGCCCGCCGCGGTGGCCGCGGCGAGCGCGTCACGGGTGCGCTGCGAGACCGACTCGTCGGAACGCAGGAGCGTTCCGTCGAGGTCGGTGGCGATCAGTCGGTACGGGAAGCCGGTCACCTGGCGACCGGCTCCAGGACCTCCCGGCCGCCCAGGTAGGGGCGCAGCACCTCGGGGACCCGGACGGAGCCGTCGGCCTGCTGGTGGTTCTCCAGGATCGCCACGATCGTGCGCGGTACGGCGCACAGCGTGCCGTTGAGCGTGGCGAGCGGCTTGACCTGCTTTCCGTCGCGGACGCGGATCGACAGGCGGCGGGACTGGAACTCGGTGCAGTCCGAGGTCGAGGTCAGCTCGCGGTACTTGCCCTGGGTCGGGATCCACGCCTCGCAGTCGTACTTGCGGGCGGCCGAGGAGCCGAGGTCACCGCTGGCGACGTCGATGACGCGGAACGGCAGCTCCAGCGAGGTCAGCCACTGCTTCTCCCACTCCAGCAGCCGCTGGTGCTCGGCCTGGGAGTCCTCCGGCGCGACGTAGGAGAACATCTCGACCTTGTCGAACTGGTGCACACGGAAGATGCCCCGGGTGTCCTTGCCGTGCGAGCCGGCCTCGCGGCGGAAGCAGGGCGAGAAGCCGGCGTACCGCAGCGGCAGCTTGTCGGCGTCGATGATCTCGTCCATGTGGTACGCCGCCAGTGGGACCTCGGAGGTGCCGACCAGGTACAGGTCGTCCTTGTCGAGGTGGTAGACGTCCTGGGCCGCCTGGCCGAGGAAGCCGGTGCCCGCCATGGACTGGGGACGGACCAGCGCCGGGGTGAGCATGGGGGTGAAGCCGGCCGCCGTGGCCTGCGAGATCGCCGCGTTCACCAGGGCGAGCTCCAGCAGCGCGCCGACGCCGGTGAGGAAGTAGAAGCGGGAGCCGGAGACCTTGGCGCCGCGCTCGACGTCGATCGCGCCGAGCAGCTGGCCCAGCTCCAGGTGGTCCTTGGGCTCGAAGCCCTCGCCACCGAAGTCACGGATGGTGCCGTGCGTCTCCAGCGTGACGAAGTCCTCCTCGCCGCCGACGGGCACGTCGGGGTGGACGAGGTTGCCGAGCCGGAGCAGCAGCTCCTGGGTCTCGGCGTCGGCCGCGTCGCGCTCGGCGTCGGCGGCCTTGACGTCGGCCTTCAGCTGCTCGGCACGCTTGAGCAACTCGGCCTTCTCGTCGGCGGTGGCCTTGGGGATCAGCTTGCCGAGCTGCTTCTGCTCGGCGCGCAGTTCGTCGAAGCGGACGCCGGAGGACCTGCGCCGCTCGTCGGCAGACAGGAGAGCGTCGACGAGCGCGACGTCCTCTCCACGGGCGCGCTGGGACGCGCGCACACGGTCGGGGTCCTCACGGAGCAGGCGAAGGTCAATCACGAGGCCAAGGCTACCGGTGCCCGGTTGCCGCTCACGAATCTCTATTCCGACGTGTTCTGATTCGCGGCTTACGTTCCGTTATGCCGTAATTGCCGAGCGTGTCAAGGAAAAGTGTCTCACTCCCTGGGACGGGGCATCCCCCGGGCCTCCGGTTGACTGGATTCCCTTGGGGGGAACGGGACTTGGCGGGCCGGTTGTCCACAGAAATCCACACCCGCCGAAGAGTTATCCACAGGCTGTGTGGAAGGTCTGTGGACACCGGAATTGATCACTCCGGAAGTGAGGAACGGAGGGAAGAATTCCCGGGTCAAAACGCCTCGACACCTGCTATCGGGTGGAAAAAGGTCGCCCCGAAAGATGAACCAAAGGAAACGCGTGGACGAAGGGTGACCCACGCCCCGGTGGCCCGATCTGGGGGCTGCAGAGCGATTTGTCGACCTGGTCGCCCTTGTCTGTCGACTTGTCCCCAGGTCGAGATGGGCACCTGTGGATAACCCCTGTGGATAACGATGACCTGCAGATAGGACCGGCTAGAACCGGCCGTCCTGGCAGCGCGCCATCCAGTCCGCCGCCGCCACGAACTCCTCGTCCGAGGTTCCCGGCCGCGTCGCCGGAGCCTCGTCCGGCTTGATGTCCGCACGCGGATAGGAGCCGAGGAAGCGCACCTGGAGACAGATCCGCTTCAGCCCCATCAGCGCCTCCGCCATCCGCCGGTCGGAGATGTGGCCCTCGGCGTCTATGCAGAAGCAGTAGTTGCCGATGCCGGCGCCGGTCGGCCGGGACTGCAGCAGCATCAGGTTGATCCCGCGCGAGGCGAACTCACCGAGCAGGTCGCGCAGGGCACCGGGGTGGTCGTCGCGCTGCCACAGCACCACCGAGGTCTTGTCGGCGCCGGTCGGCGCGGCGGGCCGGGCCGGGCGGCCGACCAGCACGAACCGGGTCTGCGCGTTCTCCGCGTCGTGGATCCCGGTCTCCAGGGCCTGTAGGCCGTACCGGGCGGCGGCGAACTCGCCCGCGAACGCGGCGTCGTAACGGCCCTCCTGGACCAGGCGGGCGGCGTCCGCGTTGGAGGCGGCCGACTCCCAGGTCGCCTCCGGAAGGTGCCGTCGCAGCCAGTTGCGCACCTGCGGCTGGGCCGCCGGGTGGGCGGAGACCGTCTTGATGTCCTTGAGGTCCGTGCCCGGCCGGACCAGCAGCGCGAAGGTGATCGACAGCAGCACCTCGCGGTAGATCATCAGGGGTTCGCCCGCGACCAGCCCGTCCAGGGTGGTGGTGATGCCGCCCTCGACGGAGTTCTCGATCGGTACGAAGGCCGCCTCGGCCTCGCCGGCCCGCACCGCGTCCAGCGCGGACTGCACCGACACGTACGGGATCAGCTCCCGGGTGGCCGCTTCCGGGAGCGTCCGCAGGGCAACCTCGGTGAAGGTGCCCTCAGGGCCGAGATACGCATAGCTCGCTGGCATGTCCTCACCCTAATGGGCGCAGGGCGCAGCGGCTTGGGTGTCCCATGAACACCACACGACCGGGTGGTTTGAATCCGGATGTTCACCCTTCCAGCAGCCGCTGCCCCACATACTCGCCCTTCGCCGCCCCGCCCGGTACCGCGAACAGGCCGCTCGCCTCGTGCCGGATGAACTGCGACAGCGCGTCGCCCCGGTCGAGCTTGCGCTGCACCGGTACGAAGCCGCGCAGCGGGTCCGCCTGCCAGCAGATGAACAGCAGCCCGGCGTCCGCCGTGCCGTCCGTGTCGAAGCCGTCGTGGTAGGAGAAGGGGCGCCGCAGCATGGCCGCGCCGCCGTTCCTGTCGGGCCGCGTGATCCGGGCGTGCGCGTTCAGCGGGACGACGTACTCGCCCTTGGCGTCGGCCTTCTCCAGATCCATCGGGGTGGTCTCGTCGCCTCCGGACAGCGGTGCCCCATCGGATTTCCGGCGGCCGATGACCGCTTCCTGGGCCGGCACCGACAGCTTCTCCCAGTCGTCCAGGAGCATGCGGATGCGGCGTACGACGGCGTAGGAGCCGTTCGCCATCCAGGCGGGCTCGCCCGAGGCGGGCACGAAGATCCGCCGGTCGAAGTCGGCGTCGGCCGGCTTCGGGTTGCGGGTGCCGTCCAGCTGGCCCATGAGGTTGCGGGCCGTCATGGGGTGCGCGGTGGCGCCCGGGGTGCGGTTGAAACCGTTCATCTGCCAGCGCACCCGGGCCGCGCCGCCCGCGTCCTTCTGGATCGCACGCAGGGCGTGGAAGGCGACCAGGGCGTCGTTCGCACCGATCTGCACCCACAGGTCGCCGTCGCTGCGCGCCTTGTCGAGGTGGTCGGAGGAGAAGTCCGGCAGCGGGTCCAGCGCGGTCGGCCGCTGCTTTTCCAGACCGGTCCTGCCGAAGAAGGAGTGCCCGAAGCCGAAGGTGATCGTCAGCGAGGACGGCCCGGCGTCGCGCGCCACATCGGTGTCGTCGTGCGGCGCGGCCTCACCCGCCATCAGCCGCTCGGCCGTCGTCGACCAGCGGCGCAGCAGGGCCGCCGCCTCCTTGCGGCCCGCGCCCCCCACCAGGTCGAAGGCGACGACATGACCGCGAGCCTGCAGCCCTTCGGTGATACCGGGCTGATGTTTCCCGTGAAACATCGCCCGGTCGGAGCCGACCGAGGTCAGCGGAGTGGCCCGGTCGGGGGCGGCGGCGTAGCCCACGGCCCCGCCCGCCGCGCCGAGCACGAGACCGGTGGCGCCCGCGGTGCCGAGCAGGGCCCGCCGGGAGATGCCGTGGCCGCCGGTGGGCTCGGACGCCTCGGACACCTCGGCGCAGGTGCGGGCCTGAGGGATGGACTGGTCGGGCATGGTGTCGTTCAGCCGATCTGCGCGTTCTTGGAGACGGTCACCTGGTCGATGTCGGAGGTCCGCACGGTCACGGCGATCTTCCAGTCGCCGGCCATGGGGATCTGCACTCCGCTCGCCGACCAGTGGCCGGTCGTGATGTGGTCGGGGGCCACAGGGAGCGGGCCGATCTTCTTCGCGTCGAGGGTGAAGGCGACCTTCACCTCGGGGACGTCGAAGGCCCGGCCGTTGGGCCGCTGGACGTACACGTGCATCTCGTTGCCGCCCACCCGCGCGGGGTCGAGGTCGATGCTGACGACGCCCTTGCCGTCGCTGCCGCCGGTGTCGAAGGGCATGTCCAGGGTCAGCGCGCCGTTCGAGGGTGCCGTGGCCGAGGTGGAGGAGGACGTGGAGGCGGCCTTGGCGTCCAGCTCGGTACGGCCCGGCTCGGTCTGGGTCAGCCAGGTGGTGACGGCGAGCAGGACGACCGCGACGCCGGCCTCGGCGAGCACCGAGCGGCGCAGCCCGAAACGGTTCGGGTCGCCGTCCCGCAGCCGCTTCTGCCGGGCGGCGTCCATCGCGGCCCGTTGCCGGGCGAGCTGGGCGGCGCGCGGGGAGTTTTCGGTACCGTCGCTCTTTCCGGCCGTCTTCGACGCGGCGACGCGCTCCTTCTCGCGCTCCTTCCCCGGCTTCTTCCCGGCGGCGGCGACCGTGTCGGCGAGCCGGCCCGTCCACCGCCGCGACACCGACGCGATGCCGACCAGCAGCGCCACCAGCCCGATCTTGACCAGCAGCAGTTGTCCGTACCGGGTGTCGGTGAACGCCGGCCAGGAGCCCAGCTGGCGCCAGGACTGGTACGTGCCGGTCGCGACGAGCGCGATGACGGAGCCGAGGGCCACACGGGAGAAACGGCGCACCGCGGCGGCCTGGACCGGTGTCTCGGCGGGCGCCCGGTACAGGGCGACCAGCAGGGCGGTGAGCCCGCCCAGCCACGCGGCGACCGCGAGCAGGTGGACGACGTCGACGGGCATGGCGATGCCGGGCTGGAGGCCGACCGAGGCGTGCTCGGCCATGGCCCAGCTGGTCGCGAGCCCCACCGCGACGACCACACCGCCGACCGCGAGCCCGAACGTCAGATCGCGCTTCTCCTGGCCCTCCTCCCGCTTGGTGTACGCGCCGAAGAGGACGGCGATGAACAGCGCGGCGGCGGCGAGCAGCAGCAGCCGGGAGACCAGCGCCGCACCGGTCTTGGTCTGCAGCACCTGGCCGAGCAGGCCGAGGTCGAAGACGTCGGCGAACTTCCCGGAGGTGGTGTACGCGCCGCGCAGGAGCAGCAGCCACAGGGTGGCCGCGGTGAGCGTGAGCCAGCCGCCGACGACCAGCCGCTGCAGAGCCCGTACGCCCGCCCCCCGCTGCCAGCAGGCGAGCACGAAGGCCGCGCCGCCCGCGAGCACGATGAACCCGGCGTACGAGGCGTACCGCCCGAAGGCGTAGAGCCCGCCCACGACTCCACCGCCCGCGACCGGGCCGGTGCCGGAGACGACGGTCTGCGAGGGCGCCCCGATGGAGAAGGTGTAGGCGCCGGAGACGGGGTGGCTGTCGGCCGAGACGACCTGGTAGGTGACCGTGTAGGTGCCCTTCCCCAGGCCGCTCCTGAGCCGCACGGCGTACGTCGTCCCGCTCAGGTTGGCGGGTTTGCCGGTCTGGACCGGCTTGCCCTTGGGGTCGAGGACGCGCAGGGAGTCGTCGTTCATCGCCACCTTCTCGGAGAAGGTGAGCGCCACCTGGCTGGGTGCCTGTTTGACCACCACCCCCTGCGCGGGGTCGCTGCCGGTCAGCGCCGCGTGGGCGGAGGCCGGTCCGGCGCCCGCGAGCAGTGCGCCGGTGACGGCGAGGAGCAGCAGCACCAGGGTGCGCAGGCTGCCCCGGTGTCGCGTGGGGGTGATGGTCCGCGTCACGGTGGTCGGTCCCTCCTCAGTGGCCGGTCGACGGGTGGTACGTGGCGGACTCCACCGGCATCTCGACGGTGAGGGGCCCGGACTTGGCGAAGGTGAGCTTCACGGCGACCGTCTGGCCCTGCTCCGGCTTGCGCTTCAGCTTCTCGAACATCAGATGGTTGCCGCCGCTTTTGAACACGAGTTGACCATGGGCGGGTATGGCGAAGGAGGTCTTCTCCCGCATGGCGCCGCCCATGGTGCTGTGCATGGTGACCTGGCCGGCGGCGTCACTGCTCACCGCGGTCAGCTCGTCCTTCGCGCCGCCCTTGTTGGTGATCGTCAGAAAGCCCGCGGCCATGTCGGCGGAGACCGGCTGCGGCATGTACGGCCCGTTCACCGACAACTCGGCCTTCGCCGACCCGGGCCCGGAGCCGGACCCGGAGTCCGAGCAGCCCGCCAGGGCGAGGGCACCGGTGCAGACAGCCGCCGTCACAAGGGCGTGGCGCCTCACGGCTTCTCCCCCTTGACGATCTCGGGCAGACCCTTGGTGTAGTCGTCGACCGTGGCGTTCTCGCCGTAGTAGACATAACCGCCGTCCGTCTTCGGCGAGAAGGCGATGACCTGGGTGCCGTGGACGGAGACGAGCTTGCCGTTCTTGTCCTTCGTCGTCGGCTCCACGGTGATGCCGACCGAGCGGGCACCGGCCTGGATGGTGGGGAAGTCCCCGGTCAGGCCGATGAACTGCGGGTCGATGCCCTTGAGCCACTTGCCCAGCTCGGCCGGGGTGTCACGGCCGGGGTCGGTGGTGACGAACACGACCCTCAGGTCGTTCTGCTCGGCCTTGGGCAGCGCCTTCTTGGCGACGGCGATGTTGCTCATCGTCGTCGGGCAGATGTCGGGGCAGTGGGTGTAGCCGAAGTACAGCAGGGTCGGACGGCCCTGGGTCTCCTTGCGGAGGTCGTACTTCTTGCCGTGCGTGTCGGTGAGGACGAGGTCCGGCTTCTCGAAGGGCTTGTCGAGGACGATGGCGGCCTTGCCCGAGTCGGACTCCTCCGAGACCACTGCGACCGGTGAATTGCCGTCGTGCCCGCTGCCGCAGGCGGAGAGGGTCAGGGTGGCGGCGGCGAGCAGCGCGGCCGCGGCGAACGTCTTCTTGCGCATAGAAAAATGTCCCAGATGTGAGTACTCCGGCGCGCACCGGGGTCGTACGAGAGCCATGACGACGGCCATGACAGCGTCGCACGCGTCGTACGACCCCCGTGCGCGGTCCGGAAGCGGTGGGGCTCAGACGGTGCGGCGGCGGCCCGCGAGGACGCCGTAGGCCACGCCCGCGACGCCGACGGCGATGCCGACCACGCCGAGCACGCGTGCGGTGGTGTCGGAGCCGGAGCCGGAGCCGGAGCCGGTGGCGGCGGCCGCGTTCCCGTTCGTGTCGGAGGCGTCCTTGGCGCTCGCCGTGCCGTGGTGGTCGTCGGTCGTGGCGGACAGCTCCAGCACCGGCGCCGGGTTCTCCGGCTCGTCCTGGCCGGCCCGCGGCACCTCGATCCAGCGGACGACCTCCTTGTCGGAGTACGTCTGGACCGCCTTGAAGACGAGCTGGTCGGTGTTGTCGGGCAGGGCGCCCAGGGACAGCGGGAACTTCTGGAAGTAGCCGGGCTGGATGCCCTTGCCGTCGGCGGCCGTCCAGGTGACCTTGGTGACGGCCTCGTCGATCTTCTCGTGGTGCACGGTCAGCGGCTTGGCCAGCTTGGACTTGGTGACCTGCACGTTCCAGCCGGGGACGGGCTGGGCCATGACCGAGGCGATCGGGTGGTCGGCCGGGAGGCTGACCTCGACCTTGGTGGTGGAGGTCTTGTCGCGCTCGTTGGGGACCTTGAAGTCGACGACGGCGTAGCCGCCCTTGGCGGCGGGGGTCTCCGGCTGCACGGTGACGTGCGCGAAGGCGGGGGCGGACAGCGCCAGTACGGCCGTACCCGCGAGGGTGCCCGCGGCGGCGAGACGGGAGGCGGTACGGCGGGAGACGGCGCGACGGGACGCGATACGAGAAGCCTGCATGGCAGGAGCACTCCACTCTGAGAGTCCGGTGACGAAGAGAGGTACGCGGGTGCGGGGCCGTGCCACTCGGTGGGGGCACGGGTGCGCACGCGCGCGTGCCACGCGACGGCGGCAGCCTCTCCCGGGGAGTGGCGCGCGTCGCGTCAGGCGGCGAGGAGGAAACCGGCGGCGGGCGGACCGCGCCGGATCACCGTGTGCTGGAGTGCGGTGGTGTGCGGGCCGGGTGCCTCGTCCCGCGCGGTACGACGGCCGAGCGGACCCGGTGCGGAGGCGGGCAGCAGCCCGGCGCACAGGGCGTGCGCCAGCGCGAGCGCCGCCCGCAGGGACCGTACGAGCGCCCCCTCCGCGACTCCGTGCGCCGACAGCTCGATCAGCCGCAGCAGGGCCAGATCGCCGCGGCGCAGCAGCCAGCCGGCGGCGACGGCCGCGAGGACGTGGCCGAGCAGCATCGGCAGCGAGGGCAGCAGCCCCGCGGAGGAGCCGGTGGCGTCCTGGGCGTGGTACATGCCCCGCAGGACGGTCACGGGCCGGCCCGAGCGGTCGATGAGGTGGGCGGTGAACAGGACGTGGAAGGCGCGACCGGGGGTGAGGGAGGTGGGGTTCGACCCGCACAGGAAGCGCGCGGCCTGCTCCACGAGCGCGGTGTCGCTCAACGAGGAGCCGCGCCCACCCGGTGCCGCCATCGCCATGCCGCCCGAGGTCGTCCCGCCCGAGGCCATGGCGACTCCGTGCCCGCCCAGCCCGAACAGCGCGTGCAGCGCGGTCTGGGCGAGTGCGAGGAGCGCGGCGATGCCCGGCAGTGACCGGGCCCGCCCGGCGAGCGGCACCACGAGCAGCAGACAGCCGAGGAAGCCCGCACCCAGCGTCCACAGCGGCACACCCGCGCAGGAGGCGAGGGAGTGCCCGCACGCGGCCAGCGCGACACAGACCGCGGCGAACACCGCGGCCCGCAGCATCCGGAGCCCGGCTCCGGGGCGCGCCGTGCGCGGGTGGGGGGCAGTCATGGCGGCCTCATCATCGCACTGTGCTTATCGGCGTCCTACGGCAGGGCCGCGGGAACGTCCCTCATACACCGATTCCTCCCCCGGCGCATCGGCTGTATGGGCGGAGTCACGTCAACGGTGTGCTTACGGACAGCTATGGGCGGCAATACGTATCGGTATGTCGAGCCGCGGCCAGGAGGCTGGAGCATGAGCATCTGGTGGTCACTCCATCTGCGCCGCGAGGCCGCGAGCGTGCCGCTCGCCCGGCGTCTGCTGATCGGCACCATGGAGACGGCGGGCGTCGATCCCGAGATCTCCTACGACCTCTCCGTCGCCCTGAGCGAGGCCTGCGCCAACGCCGTCGAGCACGGCGGTGACGTCCCGAACGGCGGCTCCTCGGAGGCGTACCGGGTGACCGCGTACCTCGACGGTGAGAAGTGCCGCATCGAAGTGGCCGATTCCGGACCGGGCTTGTCCCGCGCCCACGAGATCCGGCCCGCCCGCCCGGACGCCGAGCACGGCCGCGGTCTGTGTCTCATCCGCGAACTCGCCGACCACGTCCACATCGGGCCCAAGCCCGGCCGCGGTGGCACGGTGGTCAGCTTCGACAAGATCCTCAAGTGGAAGAAGGATCCTTCACTGCTCACGGCATAGTGAAGGGCATGGAGATCGAGAGCGCCGGCATAGCGCCCGGTGTGACACTGCGACTTCTGACGCTCGCCGACGCGAACGCGCTGTGCACGGCCTACCTGGACAACCGCGAGCATCTGCGGCCGTGGGAGCCGCGCCGGCCGGAGTCCTTCTTCACCGGGGCGGGGCAGCGCGAGCGGATCGAGGGGCTGCTGCGGCTGTTCTCGGCGGGTGCGGCGGTCCCCCTGGTGTTCGAGGCGGCGGACGGCCGGATCGCCGGGACCATCACCCTGACCGGGATCGTCCGGGGCCCCTTCCGCAGTGCCTGCCTCGGCTACTGGGTGGCCGCGGACCGGCAGAGCCGCGGTCTGGCCACGGCCGCGGTGGAGCGGATCTGCCGGATCGCGCGGGACACGGTGGGGCTGCACCGGATCGAGGCCTCCACGCTGCTCGCGAACACCGGCTCGCAGCGGGTCCTGACGAAGTCCGGGTTCGAACCGATCGGCCTGGCCCCGAAGTACCTGCACATCGACGGTGAGTGGCGGGACTGCCGGCTCTTCCAGCGGATCCTGCACGACCGCGACCCGGACCTGTGAGGATGTGCCGGACGCGCTCAGCCCCTGTCCAGGACCTTCGCCAGGACCTCCAGCGCCTCCGGATACGCCCGTTCGCGGGGCGTCCCGTAGCCGACGACCAGGCCCTGCGGGCGGCCGGGTCCGCGGGTGTGCCAGTGGTCGCCGAGGGTGCCGAGGGCGAGGCCCTCCGCCTGCGCGCGGGCCAGCACCTCGGTCTCGTCGGGAACGTCGATCAGGGCGTGCAGGCCGGCCGCGATGCCGTGCACGCCGCGGCCCGCGCCCAGGCGGTCCAGCAGCTGGTCGCGGCGGCGCCGGTAGCGCAGCCGGCACGCGCGGACGTGCCGGTCGTAGGCATGGCTGTCGATCAGTTCGGCGAGGGCCAGCTGGCCGATGGTCTCGGTGTGGTGGTCGCTGTGCAGCTTGGCGTCGGCGACCGCGTCGACCAGGTGCGGCGGCAGGACCATCCAGCCGAGCCGAAGTGCCGGGCCGAGCGTCTTGGAGGCCGTGCCGAGGTACACCACCTGGCCGGGCGCCATGCCCTGCAACGCGCCCACCGGCTGGCGGTCGTAGCGGAACTCCCCGTCGTAGTCGTCCTCGACGATCAGCCCGCCACGCGCGCGTGCCCAGTCGCCGAGCGCCCGCCGCCGCTCGGGACGCAGGGTCACCCCGGTGGGGTACTGGTGCGCCGGGGTGACGACCACCGCCGCCGCCTCGCCCAGCTCCTCGGGACGCACCCCGCGCGCGTCGACCGTTACCGGCAGGACCGTTCCGCCGTTGCGCCGCACCACCTCCCGGTGGAACGGCAGCCCGGGGTCCTCCATGGCGACGGCGGCGCCGTCCAGCACGCGGGTGAGGAGCGCGAGGCCCTGGACGTACCCGGAGGTGACGACGATCCGCTCCGGCGGCGCGAGTACCCCGCGCGCCCGCCCCAGATAGCCGGAGAGCGCCGTGCGCAGCTCGATCCGGCCGCGCGGGTCGCCGTAGTCGTACGCCAGTGAGGGCGCCGTCGCTATGGCCCGGCGCAGTGCGCGCAGCCAGGCCGCCGCCGGGAACGCGCCGACGTCCGGGCTGCCGGGGCGCAGATCGAAACGCGGGGCACGCGGGCCTGTCGCCGTGCCGGGTTCCGCCGACTCGACGGCCGGCAGTTCGGCGACCCGGGTACCCGAACCCTGACGTGCCGTCAGATACCCCTCGGCGACGAGCTGGTCGTAGGCGGCCTTGGCGGTGCCGCGCGAGATGCCGAGGTCGGCGGCGAGCCGCCGGGTGGCGGGCAGCCGGGTCCCCGGCGCGAGCCGCCCGTCGCGTACGGCGTCCCTGAGCGCCCGTTCGAGCCCGGCCCGGCGCCCGTCCACCGAGTCCGGCTCCAGATGCAGATCGACGCCGAAGCCGGCCCAGAAGCCGTCGTCCACTTGTCCACCCCCGTGAGTGCAGCGCGCCCCGAAGGGGCGCGGGGCTGTGCCGATATGCGGCTTCGCCGCGTGAGCGCGACCAGCCACCGACTACCCGCAGACGAATGGCCGGGCACCACTCCGGTACCCGGCCATTCAAACGCAGATCAGCCCTTCAGCGAGGCCATCCAAGCCTCGACCTCGTCAGACCGCCGCGGCAGCGCGGCGCTCAGGTTCCGGTTGCCGTCCTCCGTCACCAGGATGTCGTCCTCGATCCGGACGCCGATCCCCCGGTACTCCTGCGGCACGGTCAGGTCGTCGGCCTGGAAGTACAGCCCCGGCTCGACGGTGAGCACCATGCCCGGCTCCAGGACACCGTCCACGTACGTCTCGGTCCGCGCGGCGGCGCAGTCGTGGACGTCCATGCCGAGCATGTGGCCGGTGCCGTGCAGGGTCCAGCGGCGCTGCAGGCCCAGCTCCAGGACGCGCTCGACCGGGCCCTCGACCAGGCCCCACTCGACGAGCCTCTCGGCGAGCACGCGCTGGGCGGCGTCGTGGAAGTCGCGGTACTTGGCGCCCGGCTTGACGGCCGCGATACCGGCCTCCTGGGCCTCGTACACGGCGTCGTAGATCTTCTTCTGGATCTCGCTGTACGTGCCGTTGACCGGCAGCGTGCGCGTGACGTCGGCGGTGTAGAGGGTGTGGGTCTCCACGCCGGCGTCGAGCAGGAGCAGGTCGCCGGAGCGGACCGGGCCGTCGTTGCGCACCCAGTGGAGGGTGCAGGCGTGCGGGCCGGCGGCGCAGATGGAGCCGTAGCCGACGTCGTTGCCCTCCACGCGCGCGCGGAGGAAGAACGTGCCCTCGATGTAGCGCTCGGAGGTGGCCTCGGCCTTGTCGAGGACCTTCACGACGTCCTCGAAGCCGCGCACCGTCGAGTCGACGGCCTTCTGCAGCTCGCCGATCTCGAACGCGTCCTTGACCAGCCGGGCCTCGGAGAGGAAGACGCGCAGCTCCTCGTCGCGCTCGGCGGTGACCTTGTCGGTCAGGGCGGCCTCGATGCCGGCGTCGTGGCCGCGCACCACGCGGACCGGGCCGGTGGCCTCGCGCAGCGTGTCCGCCAGCTCGCGCACGTCGGCGGCCGGGATGCCGTAGAGCGCCTCGGACTCGGTGAGGGAGTGGCGGCGGCCCACCCACAGCTCGCCCTGGCCGGAGAGCCAGAACTCGCCGTTCTCGCGGTCCGAGCGGGGCAGGAGGTAGATCGTTTCCTCGTGGCCGTCCGCGGTGGGCTCCAGGACCAGGACGCCGTCCTCGGTCTGGTTGCCGGTGAGGTAGGCGTACTCGACGGAGGCGCGGAAGGGGTACTCGGTGTCGTTCGAGCGGGTCTTCAGGTTGCCCGCCGGGATGACCAGGCGCTCGCCCGGGAAGCGGGCGGAGAGGGCGGCGCGGCGGCGCGCGGTCTCGGCGGCCTGCGGGACGGGCTGCAGGTCACGCTGCTCGGTGTCGGCCCAGCCGGACTTCATGTTCTCGGCCAGCTCGTCGGAGACGCCCGGGTACAGGCCGTTCTTCCGCTGCTTGACGGTCTCCTCGGACTCGGTCTCGGGGCCCTCTGCGGTAGCAGAATCGGGCACAGCCGGGTTGAGCTCGTCGGACACGTGATCCTCCTCGATACGCCTGGTGATCTCCCCCGGGGCCCGCGACGCTCCTGCTTGTGGCCGAGCGGGGACCTCCATCATCGTACGGTCGTACCGGGAGCGGGCCAGGGCCGGATGCCCTGTTATGCCCGGTCATTCCAGGTGGGCTCAGTCGAAGCGGGCCGCCAGCAGGACGACGTCCTCCTCGCTGTCGGCCGTGTCCAGGCCGTCCGGCAGGACGGTACGCAGGACGTGGTCGGCGACGGCGCCGGGGTCGTGGCGCACGGCGCGCGGGATGCTCGCGGCGGCCGAGTGCAGCCGGGCGAAGGCGCGGTCCATGGAGTCGCCGGTACGGTGCAGCAGCCCGTCGGTGTACAGCAGAACCGTCTCACCGGCCTCGGCCTGGACCTCCACGCTGGGCGCCTCCCAGCAGGCGAGCATGCCGAGCGGTGCGGAGACGGAGGTCTCGGCGAACTCGGTGCGCCGCTCGCCGATCAGCAGTGGCGGGCTGTGTCCGGCGCCGGCCAGGGTGATCTTGCGCAGGGCGGGCTCGCAGTAGGCGAACAGGGCGGTGGCCGAGCGGGCGGGCTCGGTCAGCCGCAGCAGCAGCTCCAGGTCCGACAGGACGGCGACCGGGTCCTCGCCCTCCATCACCGCGTAGGCGCGCAGCGAGGCGCGCAGCCGGCCCATGGCGGCGACGGCGCTCGGCCCCGAGCCGGTGACCGAGCCGACGGAGAGCCCGAGCGCGGCGTCCGGCAGCGGCAGCGCGTCGTACCAGTCGCCACCGCCGCGCGGGCCGGTGCGGCGGCGGGCGGCGAGCTGGACGCCGGGCACCCGGGGCAGCCGGGTGGGCAGGAGTTCCTCGGCGAGGGTCGCCACGCACGCGCGCGTGCGCTCCACTTCCAGCAGCCGGGCGAGGTGCTCGGTGGCGTGCCGGACGTAGAGGCCGGCGAGGTGGCGCCGGCGTTCGTGGGGTTCGGCCGGCTCGTCGTAGAACCAGACGGCGGCGCCGAAGCGGCCGGCGGATTCGGTGGCCAGGGGCAGGGCGTAGCTGGCGGCGTAGCCGAGGCGGGCGGCCACCTCGCGGTGGCGGGGGTCGAGGCCGTCCTCGGCGAGCAGGTCGGGGTGGACGATCTCGGCGGCGGTGCCGGTGTCGTACGGCAGTGCGCCGCGCGGGACGGTCTCGATGTGGCCGAGGTCGGCGCGGCCGAGGCCGAGGCCGAGGGTGGTGCGGGGGCCGAGTCCGTCACCGGGCTCCAGGGCGACGAGGCCGCGGCGGGCGCCGACGAGTGCGGCCCCGGCGCGCAGCAGCTCCTGGAGGGTGCCTTCCAGCGTGTCCGTGCGGGACAGGCGCTCGGTGAGTTCGTGGAGGGTGGTGAGGTCCGAGACCCAGCCGGCCAGCCGGTCCTGGAGGAGGGCGCCGGGGGCGGGGCCGTGCGGGGCGGGCACGGAAGGGGTCTCCGGGGAGGGGCCGGCGCCGGGGTCGGGGGGAGCGGGCGCGACAGTGTGTGCGGGCGTGGGAAGCGTGGGATCGATTCCAGCCACTTTCGCAGGGTGCGGGGCGGTCATGGCGTCCGGCCTTCAGACCGGTGCGTATTGCTGAAAAGCATCGCAAACCCCCATGTCATTCTGCGCCGCTAGCAGTGTCTCCACATGTACACGCACTCGTGAGGGGATGTCCAGCATTGTCCTGCGGGGATTCCTGGTGTCCATGGGGTTCGTGAGGGTTTCCTCCGAACCCCTTGCCTTACTGCCAAGTTGGCTTAAAACTGCCTCGGGGATCGGTTCATTGCGGTCGACTGGCCCTGCTCCACGGAGCGTCACAGCGGTCGTGATGGGTACGTACTCGGAGAAGGCCAGGGGTGGTTGGGGGCCACCCGGAACCTGGCGACGGACCCGGGCGTCTTAGCCACCGACGGCCGAGCCCCATCCTCCCTGGCGGAGGCGGAGAGAAACACGCGCGACGGCAAAACGCCATACTTCGCCACCCCCGCGCCGCACCCGTGCATTTGACGGACGCACCAGGAAACGCGGACGCGGCCCATGCTCGACCCCTTGGGGTTCCCCCTGCCGTGCGCGGGGGTGTGATGCGCCCACAGGTACGCACAGTGAAGTGATCGACACATGTTGTGATGTGGACCACGGTGTTGCCAGCGGTGCAACGGAAAGGAACGAGCGCTCATGCGCGAGATCCTCGGAAGGCGACGCAGGCTCCTGTCCAGGCGGAATGACGGGAAGCCCGGGCGGAACGACGGAAGGTCTGAGCTGATCGACGCGGCCCTGACCTTCGCGACCGAGTGGCAGTGGCCCGTACTCCCGGGCGTGGCCCCCGACCCGCAGGGGCGGGCCCGCTGCGCCTGCCCCGATCCCGAGTGCGCGGTGCCCGGTGCGCACCCCTTCGACCCCGGCCTGCTCACCGCCACGACCGACGCGCGCATGGTGCGCTGGTGGTGGACCAACCGGCCGAGCGCGCCGATCATCCTGGCCACCGGAGGCGGGGCGCCCTGCGCGGTCAGCCTGCCGGCACTCGCCGCCTCGCGTGCCCTCGCCCTGCTCGACCGGCGGGGCATGCGCCTGGGCCCGGTGATCGCCGCGCCGAACCGCTGGGCGCTGCTCGTCAAGCCGTACTCCATGGAGCAGCTGGGCGAGCTGCTCTACGCCAAGGACTTCGTCCCCGGCTCCCTGCGCTTCCACGGCGAGGGCGGCTATCTCGCCCTGCCCCCGTCCGAGACCGGCCAGGGCGGCGTCCGCTGGGAGCGCGCCCCGTTGCCGGGTTCGGCCGCGCCGTGGGTGCCCGATGTGGAGGCCGTGGTCGACGCCGTGGTCGACGCCCTCACTCGTACGGGTGTGATCGCACCCGAGTTGTAGGAGTCTCCGGCACGGTCGCGGCGGGCGAGCCCACCCGATCGTTATCTTCCGCACATGCTGCGAATTTCTGGGGGACATGGCCGTCGACACTCCGGGCGGCACGGCCGTAGATCGCCACAGCGGGGCGGACCGGAATCCCACAGGCTGCGGCTGGTCGCGCTCTTCGGTGGTGTGACGGCCGCGGTCGTGCTGCCGCTGGCGGTGGCGTCCGCGGTGCAGGTGGGCGAGGCGGCCCGGCACGCGGCGGCTGCAAAGCCGCACGGCGGGGAGAAGTCAGGGCGGGAGAAGGCCTCCGGGAGCGAGAACGGCGCCGGCTCCCGCGAGGACGACACCGGGTCCGCGGACGGCAAGATTCCGCCGTCCGACCCGGCACCCCGGCTGCTCGGGCTCGGCCTGGACACCGCCGCGCGGTGCGGCCCCCAGCTGACCTCTCCGGACGGCATCGAGGCGCAGACCTGTGTGCTGACCCAGGGCCAGGACACCTGGGCCCGCACCTACTACCGCAACGCCACCGGCAAGCCGCTGGACTCCGTGCTGAGCCTGATGGGTCCGGACGGCCGCACACTGCAGATGCGCTGTGTCACGAGTACGGACGACGAGCCCGCCACCTGCGAGACACCACGCCGGCACAGCGAGGGGGGACCGGACGCCTACACGGCGGTCACCGAGTTCGCCTCGCGCGGAGCCGACGGGGCCCTGCTGCTGCGCTCGGGCAGCGACTCGGCGGACGTCGACGGCAACTCCGTCATCCAGAAGGGGAGTTGACGGTCCGCGGCACGTTGTACGCCGTGCGCGGAGATGGAAAGACCCGGTTGCTGGCGACGGGGGATGCACCAGCAACCGGGCTACTGGAACGGTAACAAGAGATCGGCGGTTCGCAAATTCCGCCTCGGTCATTCAGCCACCGATTTCCCTGTCACAACGGGGAGTTGTGACAGGAGTCACCCGTTGCGCGGGCCGCGGCCACGCCTTACCGACCGTTCAGCCGCGGCCCCGCGCGCATGCCGTCAGCTGAGCGTGACCTGCCGGTTGGTCAGTCCGCCGCGCGCCCGGCGCTCGTCCGCCGTGAGCGGCTCGCCGGCGGTCAGGGCGGCGGCGAGCCGCTCGGCGAACTCGGCGGCCGGCTTCTCCACGTCCTCCGCCGTGACCCCGCTCGGCAGGTCCCAGACGGGCACCGTGAGGCCGTGAGCACGGAAGGAGCCCACGAGCCGGGTGCCCTCGCCCAGGCTGGAGCGGCCCGCCGCGTGCAGCCGCGCGAGAGCGTCCAGAAGCTGCTCCTCCGGGTGCGGCATGACCCAGCGCAGGTGGTTCTTCTCCGGGGTCTGGCACCAGTACGCGGCGTCCACGCCGGCGAGCTTCGCCGTCGGGATGGCGGCGGCGTTGGCCCGCTCCAGGGAGGCGGTCACCTCCGGCGTGGCGTTCTCCGCGTCCGGCACCCAGAACTCGAAGCCGCTGTGCACGACCGGCTCGAACGGCGCCTCGGGGTCGAGCAGGTCCTGCAGGCGCGGACCGCCGGCCGGGGCGCGGCGGCCCTGCACCGGAGTGCCGGGGTCGGCCTGGAACGCGCGCTGGAGGATGTCGGCGAGGTCGCGGCTGAGGTCGCCGGACGCCGTGTCGTTCTGCAGGCCGAGCAGCACCGAGCCGTCGTCGCGGCGCAGGGCGGGCCAGGCCATCGGCAGCACCGTGGCGAGCGTGATGGAGGGGACGCCCTCGGGCAGGCCGTCCTTGAGGGTCAGCTCGACCGTCGCGGCCGGCACCAGCTCGCGCAGCGCCACCCAGTCGCACTCACCGGGCAGCCCCTCGAACGGGCGCTGCACCAGCTCGGTCGCCGCGTGCGCCGCGGCCCGGCCGTGGCACGCCTTGTAGCGCCGGCCGCTGCCGCAGGGGCAGGGCTCACGGGCGCCGACCACCGGGACCTCTGCATCGCTGAGCTGCGGCCGCTCGGCCTTCGTCTGGGGTCGCTTCTTGGCCATCGTGGGTGTCTCCCGGTTACGGCTCTTCTCGTACGGGCGGGAGCCTAGCCGTTCGTGCCGTGACCGGCGGGGACCTGTGGACAACGCACGCCCGCCCGACGCCGGGGGAGTGAACCTGTGGACAACTTCCCCGTCCTGGAAGGTCAGTCCAGGTCCTCGAAGGCCCTGGCGAAGTCCAGGCCGGACATGTCCGGGAGGGTGGGGGCTGTGACGCGCGTAGCGAAACCGTCCGGGCGGCCCCCGGCATCCGGATCGTGCACGTCGTCGTGGACCACCACCCAGACCGTCACCTCGCCGTGGACGTCGTCCCGGACGCCCCAGTCGTCGGCGAGGGCCTCGACGATGTTCAGCCCGCGCCCGCCGTGCGCGGTCACCGACGGGGTGGCCGGCGCCGGCCGGGTCGGACCGCCGCCGTCCGTCACCTCGACGATGAGCCGGCCGCGCGCGTCGACCCGCCACGCGGCGCGCACGTCGCCGTCGCCCGACAGCGCGTCCCCCAGGGGCCGCCCGTGTTTGCAGGCATTGCTCAAAAGTTCGGAAAGGATCAGTACGGCGTCGTCGATGACCGATTCGGCCACGCCACCGCTGCGCAACTGCGCACGCATCCGGTGCCTCGCCTTCCCCACGCCCGCAGGGCCATGGGGTACGGCCATGCTCGACGACGTGGGCACCTCCTGTGCCACCACCAACGCCACCCCCGAGACCTCCTTTGCCCCACGCCACGGTGTGGATGCCCCATTGGCCTGTACCGGAAACCGGCCAATCCCCTTCCGGTGACGCATTCGCAACGGCCCCGTACGGAGCGAACGCGCCGGAGCACTCCCTGTGACGAAGGCCCTTTTTCTCTGGTGTCGTATGGCTGGATTTCAATGGTGTGGCCGAGAGGGAGAATCCAGCAGTCGCACAGCCGGGTCAAGGCATGTGCACAGCTCTTTACCGGCCTCTTGAGGTCACACCCGCCCCAACTGGCGCAGGACGGCGCCCGGCCGGTTGGTGATGACGGCGTCGACGCCCAGTTCCACGCAGAGATCGACGTCCTCGGGCTCGTTCACGGTCCACACGTGCACCTGGTGGCCGGCGCGTTTGAGCCGTTCCACATAGGCGGGGTGGTTGCGCACGATGCGGATCGAGGGCCCCGCGATCCGCACGCCCGCGGGCAGCCGCCCGTCGCGCAGCCGCGGGGTGAGGAACTGCACCAGGTAGACGGTCGGCAGCGTGGGCGCGGCGGCACGCACGCGCTGCAGCGAACGCGCGGAGAAGCTCATGATCCGGACCGGGGACTCGGCGGCGGAGGCCGGTGCGTCCAGGCCGAACCGCTTCAGCAGCGTCAGCAGCCGCTCCTCGACCTGGCCCGCCCAGCGCGTCGGGTGCTTGGTCTCGATGGCCAGCTCCACCCGCCGCCCGGAGTCCGCGACCAGCTCCAGCAGACGCTCCAGGGTGAGCACGGAAGTGTCCGCGGGGTCTTCCGGACGGGACACCCAGTCGGGCTCCTCGTCCCGCCCGCGCCAGGCCTCGCGCGTCTTCCGGGAACCGAAGTCGAGGGCGGCGAGATCGGCCAGTTCCAGTGCGGAGACGGCGCCGCGGCCGTTGGAGGTACGGTTCACTCGCCGGTCGTGAACGCAGACCAGATGGCCGTCGGCGGTCAGCCGTACGTCGCACTCGAGGGCGTCGGCGCCGTCCTCGATCGCCTTCTTGTAGGCGGCCAGGGTGTGCTCTGGCGCGTCTTCGGAGGCGCCTCGGTGGGCTACGACCTGCAGGGAGCGGTGTGGTGCGTGGGTCACCGCGTCATGGTGCCACCGTCGCGGGGTACGCGTGGCGGCGCGGACGCGTCCGTGCGGCGAACGACGTCATCCACTCTGTTCATTTATATAACTTTTGCCTGAATGGTCTTATATAAAGAGAACCCCCGGACCCACAGCCACCGCTTATCGTGCTCTGACGGCCCGTGGGAAAAGCTGACTGCATACAACGGGACACAACAGCCGTGGATCGAGGAGAAGAGCTGTGAGCACCGAGAACGAGGGCAACGAGGTACCCCCGGCCCCGTCGGCGCCTCCCGTGCCGGTGGCCTCTCCCGCCTCCCCGCAGGGCTCCGCGCCCGAGGGGAACGCGCCGACGGCTCCGCTTCCGCCGGTGCCCCAGGACCTTCCGGCCGCCGCCGAGGCACCGGCGGGCCCGGCCGGCCCCCCGCACGGCTCCGGCCCGGCCCCCGACGGCTCCTGGCCGCCTCCGCCGTCGGCCACCCCGCCGTACGGCGACGGGCTGGCCTACGGCGCGGGCGGTGCCGCCGGCTTCGGCGGCGCGGGTGGCGCCGGCGGCTGGGGAGCGTCGTACCAGCAGCCCGCCCCCAAGCCCCGCAGCGGGCGCGGCGGCCTCGTCGCCGCGGTCCTGGTGGCCGCGCTGGTCGCGGGCGGCATGGGCGGCGGCCTCGGCTACACCCTGGCCAAGAACAACGACAGCGGCGGCTCCACCACCGTCTCCGCCTCCGACAGCAGCGCCGCGCAGATCAAGCGCGCCCCCGGCACGATCGCCAACGTGGCCGCCCGGGCGCTGCCCAGCACGGTCACCATCGAGGCGGAGAGCACCAGCGGCGAGGGTGGCACCGGCACCGGCTTCGTCTTCGACAAGCAGGGACACATCGTCACCAACAACCACGTGGTGGCGGACGCGGTGGACGGCGGCAAGCTCACGGCCACGTTCCCCGACGGCAGGAAGTACGACGCCGAGATCGTCGGCCACGCGCAGGGCTACGACGTCGCCGTCATCAAGCTCAAGAACGCCCCGTCGGACCTCAAGCCGCTCGCCCTCGGCGACTCCGACAAGGTGGCCGTGGGCGACGAGACGATCGCCATCGGCGCGCCCTTCGGCCTGTCCAACACGGTGACGACCGGCATCATCAGCGCCAAGAACCGCCCGGTGGCCTCCAGCGACGGCAGCTCCACCAGCAAGGCGTCGTACATGAGCGCCCTGCAGACCGACGCGTCGATCAACCCGGGCAACTCCGGCGGCCCGCTGCTGGACGCCTCGGGCGCGGTCATCGGCATCAACTCCGCGATCCAGTCGAGCAGCAGCGGCAGCTTCGGCTCCGGCCAGTCCGGCTCGATCGGCCTGGGCTTCGCCATCCCGATCAACCAGGCCAAGTACGTCGCCCAGCAGCTGATCAAGACCGGCAAGCCGGTGTACGCCAAGATCGGCGCTTCCGTCTCGCTGGCGGACTCCACCGGCGGCGCGAAGATCACCGACCAGGGGGCGTCCGGTGCCGCCCCGGTCGAGTCGGGCGGCCCGGCCGACAAGGCGGGCCTCAAGCCCGGCGATGTGATCACCAAGCTGGACGACATGGTGATCGACAGCGGCCCGACCCTGATCGGCGAGATCTGGACCCACAAGCCGGGTGACAAGGTGACGATCACCTACAAGCGGGACGGCCAGGAGCACACGGCGCAGCTGACGCTGGGGTCGCGGATGGGCGACAGCTGACCCTTGCGGGGTAGCCAGGTCGAGGGATGACAGCTTGATCAGGTTCGGGCCAGACCTCAGTCGGCGGGCTGGAAGGGCGTGTCGGCGTTGTCGCCGTCGTCCAGGCCCCACGCCTGGATTCTCCCCTGGTCACTGGAGCCCACCTTCTGCGGGACTCTAATGGGCCTTGTCGGGCCGTGGGGAAGACTACGGTCCGTAGCCGCCAGCAGGTGAGCACTCCAGGTCTCCGAATCATTGCGAGTTCTGAGG
>NZ_JBVJVY010000005.1:222957-318049 GCF_055603265.1 Streptomyces sp. NPDC037288 | reverse complement strand
CCTGCAGTACCGGCCCCACACTCTCGACGGCTTCATAGCGGGCACCGGCCTGACCTTCGACGACCCACCCTCACCCTGACGAGCTGAAGCCAGTATCTATCCGGTTGAGGAGGCGGCAAGTCGTCGCCGGTAGTGGCTGCGGTGGGCTGTTGCTTGATGGCGTCTGCGCCGGTCTGACCAGTGCCTTAGCTTGCGCGGGAAAACGCTGGGCGGGATCAGCAGGGCGCCGAGCTGGTGGCGGATCTCCGGGACGGTCAGGTCGATGGGATCGGTGGTGCGGGTGGGTCTGTTCGGTTGTGCAGTCCTCGTCGGCGTCGCGTCGGCGGCGAGCACGGCCAGGAAGGCCGGCGCCGGTTACCTCGGAACTTCCGCGATCGTCATCACCGATGACGGAGTTCCCGCGGGGAAGGTAACAACATGACCGGATCATGCCTGGATATGGCCGTGGCCGACGCCTTCGAGGAGCAGCGGGGGCGTCTTGTGGCAGTGGCCTACCGGATGCTCGGATCGCGGGCGGACGCCGAGGACGCGGTGCAGGAGGCGTGGCTGCGGTTGGCGCGCCAGGACGCGGGCACGATCGACAACCTCACCGGCTGGCTGACCACTGTGGTGGGCCGGGTCTGCATCGACGTGCTGCGCTCGCGCAAGGCCCGGCCTGAGGCGTCGTACGACGACCGGCTGCCCGAGTTGGTGGTGATCGAGGACGGCGGCGCAGCGCCCGAGGACGACGCGCTGCTGGCCGAATCGGTCGGGCTGGCACTGCTGGTGGTGCTCGGCACCCTCCGTCCCCACGAGCGGCTGGCGTTCGTGCTCCACGACATGTTCGCGGTGCCGTTCGATGAAATCGGTCAGATCATCGGCAGGTCCACGGACGCGACCAAGATGCTCGCCAGCCGGGCCCGTCGGAAGGTACAGGGCACGGCTTATCTCACCGACGAACGGCAGCAGCAGCGCGCAGCGGTCGACGCGTTTCTCGCGGCAGCGCGGAGCGGAGACTTCGACGGGCTGCTGCGGATCCTTGACCCGGACGTGACGTGGCGCTCCTGCACCGCGCGCGGGGTGATCGTCAAGCAGGGTGCGGCTGAGGTGGCCGTAAGGGTCCAGCGCGGGGCCCGTGGCGTGGTGACTGTGCGTCCCGTCCTCGTCAATGGCAGGTCCGGGATCGTGGTGTGGGGCGCGAACGGCAAGCTGATGGGCCTGATGGCGTGCACTGTGGTCGACGGTCGGATTGTCGAGTTGCTGTCAGTGAGCGACCGGCAACGCCTCGCCTCCATGGGCCTGCCGGCACGACCCGCCTGAAACCTGTCGCTTCGGTGCGTTGTGCATGTGGACGACGGCCTGCACCGGCCTGCACCGCGTGGTGCAGGCCGTCGCCTTACTGCCGACGGTCTCGGAGCCTCTCGCAGCTCTTCATGCGGGCGGAGGTGTGCTCGACGCGAACGCGCTGTTACGTACAGGCGAACCGTCTCGTCACGTAGGTGGAACCCCACCGACGACGACGGAGATTGTCATGCAGGCTCGGCACAACTTCTACGGCACCGACCTTGGGCCG
Source organism: Streptomyces sp. NPDC037288 (assembly GCF_055603265.1). Classification (NCBI taxonomy): domain Bacteria; kingdom Bacillati; phylum Actinomycetota; class Actinomycetes; order Kitasatosporales; family Streptomycetaceae; genus Streptomyces; species Streptomyces sp. NPDC037288. The sequence goes on along the minus strand of NZ_JBVJVY010000005.1, from coordinate 316,497 downwards.
AAGTTCGCGAAGTACATCGTCTCGGCGGCCAAGGTTGTGGATGCCTCGACGCTGCCGTCGGCAACACAGGAGCTGGTGAAGATCCGCGCCAGCCAGATCAACGGCTGCGGGGGATGCCTCGACATGCACACCAAGGAGGCCTTGCACGCGGGGGAAACGCCGGTACGGCTGAACCTGGTCGCAGCGTGGCGGGAGACGATGGTCTTCACCGACGCGGAGCGGGCCGCGCTGGAACTCACCGAGCAGGGCACCCGCCTTGCCGACTCCAGTGGTGTCACCGACGAGGCGTGGGCGAACGCGGCCAAGCACTACGACGACGAGCAGCTCGCGGCCCTGGTGTCCCTGATCACCGTTATCAACGCCTTCAACCGGATGAACGTCATCACCCGACAGCGGGGCGGCGAGTACCAGCCCGGGCAGTTCGGGTGACGGGGACGATCTCGATTCAGGCGGGGGCGGGCGCCCAGGCTCGCCCGGCGCCGCCCATCGGCCCGGTGGCCGGATATCTGTGCTCATGACCGGCGGCACGGAGGTGCGGTGTCCCGGCGAGAAGGGCGGGACATCGCATGTTCGACCGCACGTTCCCGGCGAATCGCCACAACCCTCTGAGGAGAGATCTCGTGAACACCGCTCTGTGGATCGTTGCCGCAATCCTGACCGCTGTCTACCTGCTCTCCGGCTTCGGCAAGTTGTTCACGCCACAGGAGAAGATGGCCAAGATGATGGAGGCCTCGCGATGGGTCCTGGACTTCAGAGCCGGCACCCTCAAGGCCATCGGCGTAGCCGAGATCCTTGCAGCCATAGGCTTGATCCTGCCCGCTGTGCTCGACATCGCGCCAATTCTGGTGCCACTGGCGGCCCTCGGCCTGGTGTTGGTCATGAGCGGCGCCGTGGTCATGCGCATCCGCCGTCACGAACCAAGATTCGCTCTGTTGGACCTCGCCTATCTCGCCCTGGCCGCCTTCGTGGCGATCGGCCGCTTCGGACCTGAGTCCTTCACCGGCTGACCGCATGACTGCTCCAGGAGCATCAGGTGCCGTGATGCGTCATCAGTCGGCGATGTCCGAGCAGGCCATGGCCCGGATTGCGGGCCAGTTCAAGCGTGTGGAGCCGCGTGCCACGGCCCGTGCCTTCGTGCTCGGCCTGCTCTCCGGCGTCGAGCGGAAGAACTGCTGGCGGCTGGCCGAACAGTCCGGCCACGCCCGTCCCGGGCCGATGCAGCGGCTGCCGCGAACCGCCCGCTGGGACGCCTACGCGGTCCGCGACGAGGCTTCGACGCCTCCTGGGTGACCGGCGACGAAGCCCTACGGCCAAGGACCCGGACTGCGTGCCCTGCCGGAGTCCCGCCGGGCAGGCTACGTCCTGGCCGGCGCCCGCAGCACACGAGTGCGCATCGATCACGGGGACCGTCGTCCGCGCGGATGCCGCCGCCGGGCGCATACCCGCCTCGGCCTGGCACCGGCAAAGCGCCGGAGCCGGGGCGAAGGGCCCGCGCTACTACGACTGGGCCCGGATCGAGATCAGCGCCAACCGGCACCGGCACCCGGTGATCCGCCGCAACCCGACCACTGGCGAACTCGCCTTCCACCTGTGCCGGTCCCCGAGCCGAGTGCCGCTGTCCGAGCTGGTCCGGGTGGCCGGGACGAGGTGGTCCATCGAGGAGTGCTTCCAAACCGCGAAAGACCAGGTCGGAATGGTCCACTACCAGGTCCGCTACTGGACCGCATGGACCCGGCCCGCCCAAGCTACTGCACTGGTCAGACCGGCGCAGACGCCATCGAGCAACAGCCCGCCGCAGCCACTGCCGGCGACGACTTGCCGCTTCCTCAACCGGATAGATCACGAAGTCCCACTGGAGCGCCAGGCGGCCTGACCCACATCTGCGAACGCGTGGTGGCCTCGCCCAGCAGCACGGCGTCCGGCGACAGCGCTGGCTCGGTCTACGCCACCCGGCCGGTGCGCTGCTTCGTATGGCCGTGCGTGAGCACGAGCTACTCATGCCCCCAGGTGCCACTCTCCGTTGATGTCCGGCTCGATCTCGACCGTGAGGGCCGCGTCCTCGGGGCCGGCCCCTTCCTCGCCCTCCCAGACGATCGCGCGGACGTGTTTCCGGACGGCGCCACGGCGGTCCCACTCGGACACCAGGTCCGTGACGACGAGGGCGGCGACGTACTCGGCGTTCTCCTTCGGATCGTCGGTGGTGATGATCCCCCGCCAACGCTCGGGAGGGTCGCCGTAGGGGCGCCAGCCCTCGGAGCCGTGCGGCTCGTCCACCCGGTACACCCAGTCCGTCTCGGTGCTCATGAAACTGATCCTGTCACTGTGACCAGCCACGGTGCGCATGATCGGCTCCTGGCCCCTCAGCCCTGCTGGCTGGCCGCTGTCGCGAGCACGCCCTGACCCCGCGCCGCACAGCCCGGCGAGGTGCGCGCGATTCATCAGCCGGACACGTTCCCCCGGCTGTCCACCGTGGTGAGGACGTGTACGACGGTCGCGTACGGCCCGGGGGCCTGCCTCCCGCTCTTCTATCTCGAACCTGTGTTGTTCCTAGAATGGCCGGGTGGAGGACATCGACGCGATCGCGGCGTTGCAGGATCCGGTCCGGCGCCGTCTGTACGAGTACGTGGTGGCACAGGGCCGTGAGGTCGGCCGCAACGAGGCCGCCGAGGCGGCCGGGGTGGCGCGCACGCTCGCCGCGCACCACCTGGACAGGCTGACCGAGGCCGGGCTGCTGGAGAGCGGCAGCCGCCGCCTGACGGGCCGCTCGGGGCCGGGAGCGGGCCGTCCCGCCAAGGTGTACACGCGGGCGCGGGCTGAACGGGCGGTGTCATTGCCCGCCCGCGACTACCGCACCGCCGCGGAACTGCTCGCCGAGGCCGCCGAGCAGGCCGGGCTCGACGCCGGGCTCTGCGCGGCCGCGCGTCGCCGGGGCGAGGCCCTGCGCGGCTCGGCGGCGCCCTGCGGCGGCCTCGAAGAGGCCATGGCGGTGTTGGCCGCCCGCGGCTACGAACCGCACCTGGAAAGCACCGCGGGCGTCCAGGACGCCGAAGGCGCCAAGGAGGCGACCGGAGAAGCCGCGGTGGTCGTGCGTATGCGCAACTGCCCCTTCCATGCCGTCGCCGAACGCTTCCCGCCGCTCGTCTGCGGCATGAATCTCGCGCTGCTGGAGGGGCTGCTCGGCACGGACGGTCCCGTCGGCGCCCGCATGGACGCCCGGCCGGGGGAGTGCTGCGTAGTGGTCGAGAGTTCTAAAAACAATCTTGATTGACATAGAAAGGGGCCCATGCTGGGATGTGGCCATGACTGCATCCGTGCATGCCGCTCACCTCGCCCAGCTCAACGTCGCCAAGCTGCTGCACCCCCTCGACGACCCGCGCATAGCGCCGTTCGTCGAGATGCTCGACCCGGTCAACAGCGCCGCCGACGGCGCACCCGGCTTCGTGTGGCGGCTCGTGGAGGAAGGCGCGGCCGACGCCACCGCCCTGCGCCCCGCGGGCGAGGACGTGATCGTCAACCTGACGGTGTGGGAGACCCCGGAGGCGCTGTGGGACTTCACCTACCGCAGCGGGCACCTGGAGGTGATGCGGCGGCGCCGCGCATGGTTCGAACGGCATGTGGAGGCGCACCTGGTGCTCTGGTGGGTCCCCGCCGGTCACCTCCCGACCGTCGGCGAGGCCCTGGAACGGCTGGCGGAACTGCGGGCCGACGGGCCGTCCCCGCGAGCGTTCACCTTCGCCTCCTCCTACACCGCCGCGGAGGCCGCACAGCACCTTCAGACCGTGCCCCAGGGGCAGCCCTAGACGTGCCGGGGGGCCTTCCAGCAGCGCCCGGTGGCGGCCCGCACGGCGCCGCCCGGAGGCAGGGGGTGGCGGGGTCGTGCTGTGCGATGAACGGCACGCCCTGAACGGCTCCGCCCGGCCTGCAGAGGGGATGGCCTGGCCGGCTCGCGGATGGCGGTGACGGTTCCGAAGGACATCGCAGACGCCCCCGACGGCGACGACCGGCTGGAGAGTTCCCCCGCCGTTCGCCGCAGAGCATGCGAGATTTCGGCGGCTTCCCTGTCGTCGGCGCCGCCCGCTTCCAGTAAAGCCTCCCCGATGGCGGCCTTTGTCTCCGCGCCGGCGATGCGGAAGGCCGCCGTCGGCTGGGCTTTCATCAACTGTTGGTGTAGATAAGCCAGTTGTTGCGTCCTACAGATCGCAACAGGTGGTGATCGCGGTGACTCTCCAGTCGCTCTCCCCGCGATCGCCGACCCCCCTCATGCACAGCGAAAGGCACATGTATGGCGAACAACCGCAGGATGCGCCACGGCGGACGGATGCTGGCGCTCTCAGCGGCTGCCCTGGGCATGGTCGCGGCGATAGCCGGTCCGGCCTCGGCAGATGACCAGCCAACCCGGGCGCAGCTCATAGCCGACTGCGACTCGGGTCAGGGGAAGTGCACCTTCAACGACCCCGAGTTGGGCCAGGCGTATCTCGGCAGCTTCCACCGGGTCTCCGACTCGCTCTACAACTGCAGCACCTCGCCTGCCGCCCAGTCGATGACCTGGTCCGACACGGTCGGTTCCACGGACTCGGCGGGCGTGTCCGTGACCGCGGGCGGCAAGATAGCGGGCATCATCGACCTCAGCGTGACGGCGACCTACAGCCACACCTGGTCGAGCACCCACTCGGAGACCAGCTCCGTCAACATGACGGTGAAACCCGGTGAGGTCGGCTGGATCTCCCGCGCGCAGGTCATGCAGACCGTCTCCGGCACCTGGCAGACCCATTACGACGACCGGAAGTGGGGACACTACTTCTGGTTCGTCCCCGACGTCGTCACGGGGCCTGCCCCGAACGGGACGGACGGCCAGAGCAACGCGGTGGTCGTCAAGTCCAGGAAGATGACGGCTGACGAGAAGCGGTCCTGTGCCGGACGCTCCGGCAGGGCCAAGACGTTCGTCGTCCGAAGCTGATCCCCCGATAGCGCGCCTGGCTGCCTCGCGGACCGTATCCCCGTGAGGCAGCCGGGACAGCTCAGCAGGGCGGTCAGCGCGAGTGGCCGCGGTCCCACGAGGGGCTCGCAGGGGGCAGGTCGGAGTCCGCGGGGCTCGCCGTGTGAAGCGCCCGAACCGTCGGGACCGGGGGCTTGGGCCTGCATCAGCCGAGCCCGGCCAACTCGGCGATCGTCCCGCCGAGCACCCGGTCGCGTACCTCTCCCGGGCTGGTGACCCGCTCCACCATCGTCCGGGCGAGGACCGGGTCGCCGTACGGCGCGTCCGATCCGAACAGGGTCCGGTCCGGAATCTCCTTGATGGCCAGCCGGACCGCGAAGACGATGCTGGCCGTGGACAGTTCCAGGTACATGCTCGGGGTGTCCCTCACCAGCTCGACAGCCTGCATCCAGTTCAGCCCTCCGAGCTGGCTGACCACCAGCGGAACTGTCGGATACCGGCCGGCGAGCGCCGACATCTTCGTCAGATCGTCCGCCGTGGTCGGAGCGAATCCGTGCACGACCACGGGCAGCCCACCGTGGTCCGCCGCCGCCTGGAGTACTGGTTCGATCACCTCCGCCCGGCCCGGCGGCGGTGTCAGCTCGCCGATTCCGCGCAGCCCACGCCCGACGACCTCGCGTTCCACGGTCGCGGCAGTCTGCTCCGGCTCCAGGTCCAGCGGCACGGACAGGAAGCCGATGAACCGCTGCGGCTGTGCGGCGAGCGCGGCGTCCAGCTCCCTCCACGCTCTGCGATACCCCTCAACGCCGCCGGCGCGACCCCCGACGGCCTGGTCGAGGATCGCCATCTCCCGGCGCAGCGAGGTGAGGTCACCGGCCCGTTCCGGGTGTGGGCGGGTTGCGAACAGCACGGCGCGGTCCACCCCGGCTTCGTCCAGCAGCCCGACATGTGCCTCGACGGGGTCGTGGACGTGGCTGTGCGCATCGATGATCAATGACTCGCTCCCTCCTTGGCGATCGGCCCGGAATGCGGCCGACCAGTGCACTGTTGCTCCCTGACACCATGGGAAGGTCAAGCCGAGGGGAGCCGGTCGGTGCTGATCGGGGAGCTGTCGCGTCGTACCGGAGTCAGTGAGCGCCTGCTGCGCTACTACGAGCGGATGGAGCTGATCAGCTCAGAGCGCCGCGCCAACGGCTATCGCGAGTACGACGACCAGACGGTGGGGACGGTGCGGCGCATACGCGCTCTGCTGGCCGCCGGCTTGCCCACCCGCATCATCCGCCAGGTCCTGCCCTGCACCTTCGACGAGGTGACGGTGCGCCCCTGTCCCGGCGTCCTCGCCAGCCTCCGCGGCCAGTTGAACGTCCTTGACCAGCGTTCCGCCGATCTGGAGACCGCGCGCCGCCTCCTGCGCCAGACGATCGCCGCCACCGAGAACGCGGCAAGCTAAGCAGGGGTGTACTGGGTCAGGAGCAGAGCGATGTCGTCCGTCCGGTTTGCGGCACGGGTCGCGTTGCCCAGGACGGTGTCGGCCAGGTCGTCCAGGGACTGGGCGGCGGCGTGGCCCAGTTGGGTGCGCAGGCGGTCGATGCCGACGCTGATGTCGGCATCGCGGGACTCGACCAGGCCGTCGGTGTAGAGGGCGAGGATGCATCCGGGTGACAGGGGCACCTGGGACTGCGGGTACTCGGTCGTGGGGTCGATGCCCAGGAGCGGACCGCCGGGCACCTCAAGGATCTCGGTGGCGCCACCGTGCCGGTGCAGCAGGGGCGGACAGTGGCCGGCACGGACCAGATCGGCGACGGCGGCATCGGCGTCGAACCGGACGTAGCAGCAGCTGGCGAGCTGGTCCGGGTCGAGGTCGAGGAGCAGCCGGTTCAGGCTGGTCATCACCTCGGCGGGCTGTTGGCCCGCGGCCGCGAAGGCTCGGGCGGCGCTGCGCAGCTGGCCCATGGTGGCCGCGGCGGCGGGGTTGTGGCCCTCGACGTCGCCGACGACGAGGACGATGCCGTGGGCGGTGGGGATCGCGTCGTACCAGTCGCCGCCGATGTCCATCCACGCGGTGGCGGGCAGGTAGCGGCCGGCGATCCGTACGCCGGACACGGTCGGCAGTCGATGGGGGAGCAGTGCGTTCTGCAGTCCCCGGGCAAGGGCGTTCTCGTGGTCGTAGAGCCGGGCCCGTTCCAGTGCCTGGGCGATCAGTCCGCTGAGCGCGGTCAGCAGGCTGCGTTCCTCGGCGGGGAAGGGATGCGGCTCGTCGAAGCCGAGCACGCAGACTCCCGCCGGCCGGTTGGAGGCGATCAGCGGCAGGAACACCAGGGAACGGGAGGCGGTCTCCAGCCCCGGGTAGGCCCTCGAAAGCTCTTGGGGTGTCGCCAGGAACAGCGGGACGCCGCCGGCCAGGGCTCCGCTCACCGGGCTCCACGCCCGCTGCAGCGTCGTGCCCTCGAACCGGTCCAGGAACCCGTCGTGGTAGCCGCGCTGCAGCAGCAGACGCAGGCGCCGCTCACGTATCGCATAGATGGCCATACGGTGTCCGCCGAAGGCGGGCAGCAGTTGGTCCGCGACCACGCGGCAGACGTCGCGTGCCGTGACCGCCTCGGTCAGCGCGCTGCTCAACTCCAGGACGCGGTACAGCGCGCCGGGCCGTGTCGGCACGGGGGGGTCGCGGTTCGGGGCGGGCACCGCCGCGTCGGCGGCTTCGGCCCCGGACTCCGGGTCGGCGGGGGCGGGGTGCGCGGCCGGGGTCACCCATCCGGTCATGCCCCGGGCATCGGGACGAAGGCAGAACTCCAGCCATCCTTCCGGGCCGCGGGCGAGGAAGGAAACGGGCTGCTGGGCGATCCGGGCCGCGCGGAAGCGGTCCTCGAAGCCCGGGTCGGCCAGGAACGGCATCACTTCGTAGGGGTGCCGGCCCACCAGATCGCCACGGCGCACGTGGACCAACCGCACCAGGCGGTGGTTGGCGTAGGAGATCCGCCCGTCCCGGTCGAGCGCGAAGAACCCGTCTCCGAGCTGCTCCAGCGCCGCGACGGCGGCCATCCCGGTGCCCAGGTCCAGGACTCCGCCCACCAGGTGCGTCCGTGACGCTGCCGGTTCGTCGGCGGTGCCGGCCAGCCGGCCCCACAATTCGACGGTACGCAGCCCGCCCCCGGGCTCCGGAACGCGTACGCAGCGGGCCAGCACGCGGCCCTCCTTCACCGCGGCGCGGGCGGCGGCCCGGAACGCGGCACGGTCGGCCGGATGCACCCGGGCCGCCAGCGTGACCGCCCGGCCGTCGTACTCCTGTGGGGTCAGCCCGAAGACGGCGCACGTCACGGCGTCCGCCTCCAGGGTTCCCCTGGCCACGTCCCAGTCGAACAGGCCCACCCGCACTGCCGGGGCGGCCGGAACCGCCACCTCCACCGGTGCCTTTACCACCTCGCGCGCGGGGTCGGCGCCGCGGACGCGCAGCCGCGCCACCGAGGTGCCGAGACGGGCGGCGGTGGTGCGCAGATGCCGCCGCTGAGCCTTGGACAGTCCCTGCCCGTCGGGCCGGGCCGCCCACACCACGGCAAGCGCCCCCAGGATCTCCCGGTCGGCCGCCACCGGCACGGAGGCCGAGCCGAACGGATAGGGCACGGCCACGGCGAGCTGGGGAAAGCGCCGCATGGTCGCCTCTGCATCGGCCAGATGCACCATCCGTCCCACGCGGTACGCCTCGGCCACCGGAATGGCGCTGCTGACCGGAATGCGCCGCCAACCACCGAGCAACGAGGGCGGCATCCCCGCCGCCGCAGCAAGCACCAGTGTCCTGCCGTCGTCCGAGGCCAGGAACACGCTGCCGGCATGCGCCCCGGTCACCTCGACCGCCCGCAGCACCCCGTCGACCAGCGCATCGTCCCACTCCGCCGCCCCTTCGGCGCCCGCAGCGCCGAAAGGCAGGGCACCCGAGCTGCCACCGGTGGACGTCATACGGACTCCCGATCACCGACCCCGTGGGGCGGCCGTTACCGGACTTGTCCATTCTCATACGGCCGGCATCGGGGCGAAACCTCCGCCGCCCCCGGCGAACGGGCCGCACGGCCGGATCGCCCCACGTGCCTGGTGAGTCACAGTTGCGCAAAGCCCATACCCGAGGATGGTATGTGATATTGCACATGCCACATGATGCCTCCATGACAAGAGTGAGAGCGCTGTTATCGGTCGTCGCCGCCCTCGGTGGAGTCTGTGCGGGTATGACGCCTGCTTCCGCCTCATTGGCCACGCCAGGGGCCGCGCCAGGGGGCACCGGTCAAGGGAACCTCGCCTGGCGCTCCTGCAACGACGCGACCACTCCCGTGCTGCAGTGCGCCATGCTCGAAGTGCCGCTGGACTACGCGCACCCGAACGGCACCAAGATCAAGATCAAGGTGAACCGGCTCCCGGCCACAGCACCCAAGAGCAAACGGCAGGGTCCCATCCTTCTGAACCCCGGCGGTCCCGGCGACTCCGGCCTGTGGATGCCCGCCTACATCTCCGCGAAGATCCCCCAGGACGTCGCATCGACCTACGACTGGATCGGCTTCGACCCGCGCGGCACCAACGCCAGCGAACCCCACGTCACCTGCGACGCACACTTCTTCGACGCCGAGCGCCCGGACTACCAGGTCAGCCAGGGCACGTCGCGGGCATGGCTGGAGAAGTCCGCCGGGTACGCCGCCGACTGCGCCGCGAACTGGAGCCGGTTCCTGCCGCACATGACCACCGTCGACAACGCGCGCGACATGGACGGCATCCGGCGGGCGCTCGGCGCCCAGAAGATCAACTTCTATGGCGGCTCGTGGGGCACCTCGCTCGGCTCGACGTACGGCCAGCTCTTCCCCTCGCACGTGCGCCGGATGGTGCTGGACAGCATCGTCGGCCCGACCATCAGCTGGTACGACCACAACATCCTGCAGGACAAGGAGCACCAGCGCCGATTCGACGCCTTCGCGGCGTGGACCGCCAAGGCCGACTCGGTCTACCACCTGGGCACTGACGCCGCCACCGTGGAGCAGAAGTACCACCAGGTCGAGGCCGCGTTGCGGACCACCCCGGTGCCCGCCGCCCCGGCCCCCGGCAAGATAGGCCCCGCAGAGTTCGAAGACACCTTCTACGGCGGCGGCTACAACTTCCTGCGCTGGCCGCAGATGGCAACCGCGCTGTCGGCCTACCTCACCAAGAACGACACCCGCCCGCTGCGGACCGCCTACAACCGCTACGCGGCCCCGGGTGCCGACGACGGCACCTTCCCGGCGTACAACGCGGTCCAGTGCACCGAGAACGACTGGCCGCGCGACTGGGAGTTCTGGAAGAGGGACCAGGCCAAGGTCAACGCCGTCGCGCCGTTCTACACCTACAACAACATGTGGTACAACGCCGCCTGCATGTTCTGGCCCTACCAGGGCAACCCGGCCGGCCGACTGAAGATCACCGGCAAGGGCCTGCCGCCCGTCCTGCTCTTCCAGGCCACCGAGGACGCCGCCACTCCCTACCCGGGTGCCCTCGCCATGCACAAGGCACTGCGCGGATCACAACTCGTCGTCCAGAACGGCGGCAGCTTCCACGAGATCCTCTTCCACGGCAACGCCTGCCTGGACGACACCTTCACCGCCTACCTGCGAGACGGCCGCCTGCCCACCGGCAAAGGCGTCATCGCCAAGACCTGCGCACCCGAACCCGACCCCTCCCCGGTCTACGTGACCCCGCCCCCCGCCGCCGTGAAACCCGAGCCCCTGCCGGCCACAGACCCCCAAGCCATCCACGGCATCAGGTGACGCGACGCAACTCTCATCGACCTCTCCGGAAGGAACAACCCGGAGGAGTCCCTGAGAGTGTTCGGCCGCCCCCAGCAGCTTGCGGCATGGTGGGAGAAGCGCCCCCACGTCGCCGAAGTCTCCGCGTGAGCAAGCCGAAGGAGAGCCGCTCATGACCACACCACCCACGCTGCAAGCCGTGCGGAGCACCCCCGAGGGCCTTCTGTGGGAGCCCAGTGAACGCTGGGTGCGCGGCCGCAAGGGCGAGGTCACGGTCGTCGACAGTCGGCACCCGGTTCTGGTCTGGGAGCCGGGCGTCCCCGTTCCGCTGTACGCCTTCCCCCGCGCGGAGGTGCGCGAGGAGCTGCTGCGCCCCGCGAAGAACCCGCCGGCGGACCGGCACACCGGCTCGCGGATCTTCTACGACCTCGACATCGACGGTGAGCTGCTGGAGAACGCCGCCTGGACGTTCCCGTCCGCCGACCTGGCCGGCCACATCGCCTTCGAGTGGTTCCGGCGGGTCGGCCGGGGCCTGGACCACTGGTACGAGGAGGAGGAAGAGATCTTCATCCATCCCCGCGACCCGCACAAGAGGGTGGACGCCATTCCCAGCAGCCGTCGTGTCCAGGTCTCGGTCGAGGGCACGGTCGTCGCCGACACCCACCGCCCGGTCCTGCTCTTCGAGACCGGCCTGCCCACGCGTTACTACGTTCCACGCGAGGACGTCCGTCTCGACCTGCTCGAACCCACCGGCCACCACACCGGCTGCCCCTACAAGGGCACCGCCGAGTACTGGTCGTGGCGCGGCGCGGCCGAGGTGCCGCCCAACCTCGTCTGGAGCTACCCGGACCCGCTGCCCGCGGTCGGACCGATCAAGGGGCTGCTCGCCTTCTACAACGAGGCGGTCGACATCACCGTCGACGGCGAGCGCGTGGAGCGTCCCGTCACCCACTTCACCAAGACGCTCTCCGAGCAACCGCGCACATGACGAGAGACGACCTCCGCACACCCGCCGGAGACCGAGCGCGCGGCGCCCGCGCCGCGGCCGGGGGCGGACCGGTGGGCGAGGGGCTCGCGCAGCCCGAGGTGCTCGCGCAGGGAGTCCCACAGAGACGCACCGCCGCCACGCCGTCGCGGACTCCCGGGCCCGCGCGGCAGCGTCGGCGATCAGCGGGCGCCCCCAGGCGCGGGCCGCCTCGGGACGCTCCTGCTCCGACACCACACACCCGGCGCGGCCGATGGAGATGTGGTCGTCGGGGGCCGGACGCCGACCTGGCGTCGCGATGAGCGCTGGCGGCATCGGTGATCCTCTGCCCGGCCGGCCACACGGCGGCGTGCCGGTCCCCGTAGCGGGCTACCGGCTGTGGGCACATCTCGCCGCCGTCATGCCCCGATGCTGACAAGCACCGCAGACCCGGTCAATGGACCAGCGTTACGGGGGCATGGCGGCTCTGTGAAGGGTACGCCCGGAACCGGGGGAGAGGGGCTCCGGGACGCTCCGGCCATCGTGTCCGCAATGCAAGACCCGTCGGGGAAGTCCTTGACCGGCGGACGGACCTCTGCTGAACTCCGGTCCCATGAACCCGCGCGTGGACCTCACTCGGCGGCGCCACATCGATCTGGCGCACGTCTCCAGCGCGTTCTGTTGTCGTTGAAGCGGCATGTCGTCATGCGGCGCCGCGCTGTGGGGCCGTCGTAGCCATCTCCTGAACGACACCTTCGAGCGGCTCTTCTCCACGTCTCCATGACGCGACGTGTCAGCGGACCGGCCGGAGCCGTACCTGCCTACCGGTGGCCTGACCCGCATCAGGCGTGCTGAGCGCAGTCGTTCCGTCCCTCTCGTACGTCGACCCGAACGACCACCGCATCCGTGGTGGGCCGGCCGCGCGAGTCGCCCCTTCACTCTCAACTCTTCGCCCCCCAGCACCCTGTGGTGCGCCCGCCTCCTCGAGAAGGACCTCCGCATGCCCCCGTCCATCCGCAAGCTGACCGGCCGCACCGGCGCGGTCGTCGAGGGCGTCGACCTCGCGGCGCCGCCCGACCCCTCGACGGTCACGACGCTCCGCCACGCCCTCAACGAACACAAGGCCGTCGTCTTCGACCAGGTGAACCTCGACAACGCGGGCCAGGAGCGCGTGGCCGCGTGGTTCGGCGAACTCACCACCGCCCACCCGAACGTGCCGGCCGCCGACGGCACGACGAACGTTCTCGCCGTCGACAGCGAGACATCCAAGGCCGACGAGTGGCACACGGACGTCACCTTCGTGGTCAACCCGCCGCAGCTCACCACGCTCCGGTCGCTCGTGATCCCGCCGTACGGCGGCGAGACGCTCATCGCGAACGCCGCCGCGGCCTACCGCGACCTGCCCCAAGCGCTGCGTGTCCTCGCGGACTCGCTGCGCGCCGTGCACACCAACCAGTACGACTACGCCCGCCCTTCGGCCACGACGGCACAACGGCAGGAGTACGACCGGGCCTTCGTCTCGACGCCCTACGAGGCCGAGCACCCGGTCGTGCGCGTGCATCCGCTGACGGGTGAACGCGGCCTGTTCATCGGCGGGTTCGCCCAGCGGATCGTCGGCCTGTCGAGCAGCGACTCGACCGATCTGCTGCGCATCCTGCAGTCGTACGTGACGCGCCCGGAGAACATCCTGCGCTGGTCCTGGAAGCCCGGCCAGCTGCTGATCTTCGACAACCGGATCACCCAGCACTACGGGGTGGACAACTACGACGACCACCCGCGGCGCCTGAACCGGGTGACGGTCGCCGGAGAGGTGCCGGTGGGCGTCGACGGCCGCCGCAGCCGGCAACTCGCCGGCGAGGCATCGCACTACACCGGGGTCCTGGAGGCGGTCGCATGACCGAGATCCGCCTCACGGCACCGGCCGTCGCCAAGACCGCCGACGCCGCCGACACCGAGCCGGCGGGCGTGCGGGAACGTGAGGTCTTCCTGCCACGCGATGCCCGCCTCCGGACACCGTTCAGCACGCTCCGCGACCGCCTCCGCTGGCCGCTCGGGATCTATACGACCCCGGTCGTGATCCTGGTCGCCTGGGAGGTGCTCGCCAGGGCCGGTGTGCTGGCGAAGGCCTACGCCCCGGCGCCGACCTCCATCGTGAAGTCCGCCGCCGATCTGTGGCAACAGGGTGTACTGGGCCCGGACCTGGCCATCTCACTGCAACGGGCCGGGATCGGTCTCCTGATCGGTCTGACCGTGGGCATCGCCACCGGAGTGCTCGGCGGTCTGCTGCGCAGCGGCGAGTACCTGTTCAACGGACTCGTGCAGGTCCTCAACACGATCCCGCTGCTGGCGGTGCTGCCGCTGATGATCGTGTGGTTCGGCATCGACGAGCTCACCAAGGTCGTGCTGGTCTCGTTCGGCGCCGGCGTCCCGATGTACCTCAACCTGTTCGCCGCCATCCGGGGCGTCGACCAGCGTCTGATCGAGATGGCGCGCACGACGGGCGCCGGTACCTGGCGCCTGGTGACGCGGGTGCTGGTACCGGGAGCCCTGCCGGGTTTCCTGGTCGGGCTCCGGTTCTCCCTCGCGTACAGCGTGCTGGGTCTCGTCGCCGCCGAAACGGTCAACGCCGACAAGGGACTTGGCTTCCTCATCACTCAGGGGCAGACCTATCTGCAGACCAACCAGGTCTTCGTGGGACTGGTGATCTACTCGCTCCTCGGCCTGCTCGCCGATCAGTTCGTCCGGATTCTCGAGCGGGTGCTGCTGCGGTGGCGTCCCGGTTATGAGGCGTCATGAGCAGCGCAGTGGCGACGCGGGCCGGTCGGCGGACCGGGGTCGCCGTCGAGCAGGTGGTCCGTCGCTTCGGCGACCGGGTGGTGCTCGACCACCTCGACCTCACCATCGGCGACGAGGAGTTGGTGATCCTGCTCGGCCCCTCGGGCTGCGGCAAGAGCACCCTTCTGCGTCTGCTCGCCGGACTGGACCGGCCCGACGGAGGGCGGGTGGAGGTCCCGGTGAAGCGAGCGATCGTGTTCCAGGCCGCCCGGCTGCTGCCGTGGCAGCGGGTACTGCGCAACGTCACGCTCGGCCTGTACGGGGCCGACGCGGAACAGCGGGCCCGCGACGTGCTCGCCGAGGTCGGACTCGCGGGCCGCGAGAAGGCATGGCCCAAGGAACTCTCCGGCGGTGAGGCCCAGCGGGTGTCACTCGCGCGGGCACTGGTCTCGGAGCCCGAACTCGTGTTGCTCGACGAGCCGTTCGCGGCCCTCGACGCGATCACCCGGCTGCGCATGCACGACCTCGTACGGGCGCTGCGGACCCGGCACCACGCCGCCATGCTGCTCGTCACCCACGACGTCGACGAGGCGATCGCCCTGGCGGACCGCATCGTCGTCATGAGCAACGGCCGCATCGGAACCTCGCACGAGGTCCACCTCTCCGCCGCGGACCGCGAAGCGAGCGTCGCGCGTGAGGAACTCCGCGCCCGGCTCCTGGCGGACCTCGGCCTCGCCGGCCAGCACTGACCTGCCCGAACACCCTCACCCGGCACAGAAGGAACAACACCCCATGCGTAACAGAACCACCGGACTCATCGGCGCCGTCGGCCTGCTCGCCCTGGCGGGCACCCTCGTCGCCTGCGGATCGTCGTCGGACACCGCCGCACCGCTGGCCAACGCCGGTGAGGCGAGCACCGCCGAGCACCCCGAGTGGAGCAAGTACACCTTCACCATCGGCGACAACGGCGGGGACGGCAGCCAGGCTCTGGCGAAGCTGACCGGCGTGTTCGACAACGCGCCCTACCAGGTGAAGTTCGCCCGCTTCACCTACGGCCCGCCGCTCGTGCAGGCCGCCGCGTCGGGCGACATCGACCTGGGAAGCGTCGGCGACGTACCGCCGATCACGGGTGCCGCGAAGGAGTACGGCTTCAAGGTCGTCGCCGTCAACCGCTCGCTCACCCCCGGGCAGGCGGTGGAGAACATCATCGTGCCGAAGGGCTCGACGCTGAGGACGGCCGCCGACCTCAAGGGCAGGAGGATCGCTGTTCCACAGGGCAGTTCGGCCCACGGTCTGGCCCTGAACGCGCTGCACAGCGTCGGTCTCACCCCCAAGGACGCGAAGCTGGTCTTCCTCGACCCGGCGGCCGCCGCGACGGCGTTCAACACCGGCAAGGTGGACGCCTGGGCGATCTGGAACCCGCAGTCGGCGATCGCGGTCAAGAACGGCGCGCGGATCCTGGTGAAGGGTCTCCCGCCGATCGACCAGACGAGCAGCTACTACGTCGCCACCGACAAGTCGCTGAAGGACAAGACCAGGCGTGCGGCCCTCACGGACGTCCTGAAGAGGCTCTCGCGAGAGTTCGCCTGGGCGGTCCGGCACCCCGACCGATACGCGCAGGCACTCTCGCAGGAGCAGGGCATCCCGTTGGCGGACGCCAAGGCCTCCCTGGCCGCCTACTCGAACCGGGTGACTCCGGTGGACCAGTCGGACACCGAGCTGGAACAGAAGCTCGCCGACGCCTTCCTGGACGCGGGGCAGATCACCAAGAAGGTCGACGTCAGGTCGATCACCGACAACCTCCTCCCGGCCGGCTACGACAGCTCCAAGCTGAAGGTCACCTCATGAGCGCGGGACGGCGGCAACTCCACCTCAACGCCTTCCTCATGGAAGCGGGCCACCACGAGGCGGCGTGGCGGCTCCCGCACAGCAACTCCCGGGCGGACTTCGACCTGCGGCACTGGATCGAGCTGGCGCAGCTGGCCGAGAGCGCCAAGTTCGACTCGCTGTTCCTCGCGGACGGCCCGGCCCTCATCGGCACCGGCGAGTTCCGGCCGCCCGGCCAGCTCGAACCGCTGACCCTGCTGACCGCACTGTCCCAGGCGACCAGCAGGATCGGCCTCATCGCGACCGTGTCGTCCACCTACAACGAGCCGTACAACCTCGCTCGCCGGCTCGCGTCCGTCGACCACGTCAGCGGGGGCCGCGCGGGCTGGAACATCGTCACCTCGGCTGGGGCCGACGAAGCTGCCAACTTCGGCCTGGACGACCGCCCCGGCCATGCCGAACGCTACGCCCGGGCCGACGAGTTCCTGAAGGTGGCCAAGGCACTGTGGGACAGTTGGGAGTCCGAGGCCGTCGTCGCGGACAGGACCACGGGACGCTACGCCGACCCCGCGCGTCTGCACCGGCTCGGCCACCAGGGCAGGTTCTTCAAGGTGGCCGGTCCGCTCAACGTCGAGCGCCCGCCGCAGGGCCACCCCCTGCTCGTCCAGGCCGGCTCCTCCGAGGACGGCAAGGACTTCGCGGCCCGCCACGCCGAGGCGATCTTCACCGCCCACACGACGTACGAGCGCGCGGCCGCCTTCTACGCCGACATCAAGGCACGCACCAGGTCCACGGGGCGCGACCCGGACGGTGTGATCGTCCTGCCGGGTATCGTCCCGTACATCGGGTCGACGGAGGCCGAAGCCCGTGCGCTGGCCCGGCAGTTCGACGACCTGCGCCTCCCGGAGTACGGGCTGCGCCAGCTGGCCGCGGTCTTCGAAACCGATCCGTCGGTCTTCGAACTGGACGGGTTCCTACCGGACTTCGTCCTGGCGCGGCCGAAGCTGGAAGGTTCACAGAGCCGTGCCGACCTCATCACCGACCTCGCAGTGCGCGAGAAACTGACGGTGCGGCAGGTCATCTCCCGACTCGGCGGCGGGCGCGGCCACTTCGAGTTCATCGGCACGCCCGAGCAGGTCGCGGACACGATCACCGCCTGGTTCGAGGGCGGTGCCGCGGACGGGTTCAACATCATGGCGCCCGCTCTGCCGTCGGGTCTTGCGACCTTCGTCGAGCAGGTGCTGCCGATCCTCCGAGGCAAGGGGCTCTTCCGCGAGGAGTACGAGGGCACCACCCTGCGCGAGCACTACGGGCTCCCGGTCCCGGCGAACCAGTTCCATGGCTGAGCCGGTCTGGTGGCAACGATTCCGCTAGACGTCCGAGCCGCCGAGACCAAGCCGAAATCCCGCCAGTCCTGCCCGATTCCGGGCAGGACAATGGAAGTTGTTCGGTCTCCGGCCTAGGGTGACCGCTCGTGATCACCCTGAACTCGCCGGCGAACTCCTCGAAGGGGTCCGCAAGGAGCTGTCCCGAGGTGCCACAGCCCTCCCGGGGCGGCAGCTCTGGTGCGCGCCTGCCGGGCGGCCGTGCCCGTCGCCGTAGCCGGCAACAGCCCCCGGGAACTGCTGGGCGCGGCACTGTGGTCGGCCGGTCTCACCGACTGCTTCCCACTCGTTCGCCGCTGACGAGGTGCGTTCCCCCCAACCCGCACCGGAGCTCTATCTCATGGCGCGAGGCCCTCGGTGTGGGCCAGGGCGCTGGGGGCACGGCTCCGCCTGCCCTGACGGGGGCACACCTCACTCGCACGACCCCTCGGACACCGCCCAGAACCTGTGGGCACCATCGTAAGGTTGAGAAAGAATACGGTCGACTGTACGCTCTTCGTTATGGAGCAACCCGTATTCACCGAAGCGACCGACCCGTTCTGCCTGGACCAGGCGGATGCCGTGGCATTGCTGGCCGGGGCTCCGTGGGGCAGGTACGCCGTCATCGGAGACAGCCTGTCGGCGGGAACCGGCGATCCCACCCCGGGCTACCAGGACCAGGGCTGGTCAGACCGGGTTGCCGGTGTCCTGCGGTCTGTCCGGCCGGACCTGGAATACCTCAACGTCTCCGAGACCGGGGCAACAACCGCCCGGACGGTCGAGAACCAGGCCGCCCGCATGGCCGAGTTCTCCCCGGACCTGCTCCACGTGCCATGCGGGGCCAACGACATCGTGCGGCGCAGGCCGGACTTCGGCGAGATAGAGCGAACGCTTCGGCAGATGTACGACCTGGCGAAGGGCACCGGCGCCTTGCTCACCACTTTCACGCTCGGCAGAGCGTATGTCGTGCCGGTCTTCCCCGACTGGCCGGAGCGGATAGCCGCGATCAACGAGATAGTGCGCGGACTGGCTTCCGAATACGACGCCATCGTGGTGGACATGTGGGATCACCCGGTCAACGACCGCGACAACCTCCTCAGTGACGATCGCATCCACTTCTCGACCTCGGGTCAGGCCGTTATGGCGGCCGAGGTGGTCAGGAAGCTGGCTGGCTCTCTGGGGCGCACCACACCGGCGTAGTTCTTCCCCCGCACCTGACCGCCGCCCGGGAAACGGGCCGGCCGGACATCCCGGGTTCACGCATTGCCGGACCCCGACGAACAAAGAGGTCTCTTACCGTGGCAAGTAGTCAGCGAACAGCCAGCCGGCCGGTAGTGGCCGCAGAGGCTGACGCCATTCCGTGGACGACGATGTCGATAGTCATGGCCGCCCTCTTCATGGCGGTCCTCGACTCGTTCATCGTCGTCGTCGCCGACCCCTCGATCGTGGCGGACCTGCACGCCTCCGAGAGCGATGTCCAGTGGGTCCTGGCGGGTTATCAGCTGAGTTACGCGGTCTTCATCATTACCGCTACCCGCCTGGCCGACCTGTACGGCCGCAAGCGGATTTTCCTTCTCGGGGTGGCCCTGTTCACCCTGTCATCGGTCGCTTGCGCGCTGTCACCGAACGCGGGCTGCCTAATCGCCGCGCGGGTCATCCAGGGTCTGGGAGCCGCCCTGATGGTTCCCCAGGTGTTCGCGTTCGTCACGGTGCTGGTACCGGCGGCGAGGCGGCACAGCGTCTACGGCGTGGTCGGAATTGTCATGGGTATGGCCACCATCGGCGGACAGGTCGTCGGCGGGCTGCTGATCGGCGCCAACCTGTTCGACTCCGGCTGGCGCATGGTGTTCTGGGTGAACGTGCCGATCGGAATCGCGCTGTTCCTGCTCGCTGTGCGATACGTGCCGGAGACGGACCGAGCCGCCACCCGCAGACTGGACATGCCCGGCGTCCTGGTGCTCAGCGCGGCCCTCTTCCTCCTGGTGCTCCCGTTGATCCAGGGGCAGGAGGCAGGCTGGCCCTGGTGGGTCTGGGCCTGCTTCGCGGGCAGCGCGGTCGCGTTCGGCCTGTTCGTCGCCATCGAGCGGGGCGTGGAGCGGCGGGGCGGGGATCCGCTGGTGCCGTTGACGCTGTTCAGCCAGCGCTCGTTCTCGCTCGGGATCGTTCTCGTCCTCGCCCTGTACGCGCTGATCTACTCGTATTACCTGGCCTTGTCGGTGACGATGCAGCAAGGCCTCGGCATGTCGGCGCTCGGCGCGGGCCTGGTCCAGGCGCCGGCAGCAACGGCATTCTTCGTGTTCAGCATGGTGGCGAGCCGGATCATCCCGACATACGGACGACGTGTCCTCGAGGTTGGGGCGATCATACTGGCGATCGGTTACCTGGCGACCGGCCTCCTGCTGGTCTCCGGCCCGCGGATCACTCCGCTGCTCGTGATCCCCACCCTCATTCTGCAGAGCGTCGGTGGCGGACTGGTCATCACGCCGGCGCTCAACACGGTGCTGAGCCGCGTCAAGCCGGAGTCGGCCGGTGTCGCGTCAGGGGTCTTGTCCACGACCCAGCAAGTGGGCGGAGCGCTGGGCGTCGCCGCTGTCGGAGCGCTCTTCTTCAGCTCGTTCCGTCCCGCGGCGGTCGGCAGGGTTGCCGCCGCCGGACACGCCTTTGCGGTCGCGTCCTTCGGGGTGTTGGTCTTCGCCGTCATCGCGGGCATCGTCGTCTTCCTTCTGCCGAAGCGGCCGGCGACCCAGGCCTGAGTGCGAGGATCACCAGGCACGGCCAGGTCTGTGGATGAAGCGGGCCCAGCCGTAGCGACGTCCGGGCAGGTCAGTCGCCCGGACGCTCGCCTTTCGGAAGAACGGCCACGGGGTGGAGCTCGGCCAACTCGTCGATGACCGGCGTGCCGGTGAGTGTGTGATCGCCATGTCGCACCAGCCCGGTTTCGGCCGGGGCGCCCGGGCCGACCTGGACGGCGCACCTACGACGCCGTCTTCGACACCCTCGGCGCGGTCGTGACCGCGGCAGTGGCCGAGGCGGCGGGTACGCGTCGCTCGCCACCCCGGCAGGGCCAATCCTCCTGACCGGGGCGGCAGCCGTGGTGCTCACTGCCTGCCTTCGGCCAACACGGCAGCGAGGAGTCCTGGGAAGCGGGCATCGAGATCGGCGCGACGCAGAGTCATCAGACGGGCCTTGCCGACCCGCCGGGTCTGGGTGATTCCCGCTTCGCGCAGGATCCGCCAGTGATTGGACAGCGTCGACCTGGGCACGTCCATGCCGGCCGGGCTGCACGCACTCTCGCCGTCGTCGGCCATCCGGCGGACCAGTGCCAACCGCACCGGATCGCCCAGCGCATGGAGCACCACAGCCAGGTCCGCATCTCCATGGTCGGGCTGTCCCACCGGCCCTCCTCGTCTTCGTCCGCGTGACACCCGTAGTATGCAGATCACTTCCTCGTTTCGGGAAAATCGAAATGATCTAGGAGATGACCGTGACGGTGCTCGCCACCCTTGCCCGCGTCTACGTCGACAACCTGGACGTGGCCTTGCCGACCTTCGTCGAACTCACCGGAGAGCAGCCACGGCTGCGCTTCACCTACCGCGACCTGGAACTCGCGAGCATCGGCGGCTATCTGCTGCTGGCGGGTTCAGCGGAAGCCCTCGCTCCCTACCGGGGCACGCACGCCACCGCGATCGTCGAGTCCATCGACCGGATCCTGCGCATGACCGAGCAGCACGGCGGAGAAATCATCGACGGTCCCCACGAGGTGCCCACGGGCCGGAACCTGACCGTGCGCCACCCCGGAGGCGCGACCATCGAGTACGTGCAGTTCCACGCCACCGCACGCTCAGCCCTCGCCTGAGCCGGCCCCACCGAGCCGGTTGCCGGTTCGACCATTGCGAATTCAACCCTTCATCGCGCCTGCGGATGCCGGTGAGCGACCCCGCAGGCTCACGCAAGGACAGCGATCCGGTTCAGACACACCTCCTCGAGATGCCGTTGAGCAGTCGGTCCCCTAGCGTGGTGACCAGCAGTGCGTCCAGGGTGTTCCTCCCCCCTTCCATGGGGTTCGGCCTTTCCGTGGGGTTCGGCGGACCGTCCCGTCATCACGAGAACCAGCACACTCCCAGGAGACATCATGGCCACGGCCTCCAGTCGCCCTGTCTCGGTATACGTCCTCGCCGGAATCAGACTTCTCAACGGAGCCGCCGGTCTCCTGGCACCGGAGTTGCTCATCCGACGGTTCGACCCCGACCGCGATCCACCGAGCCCGGCAGCGGTCTACGCCTTTCGCCTCTTCGGTATCCGCACGGTCCTGCTGGGCCTCGATCTGCTGACCCACAGCGGCGAACGGCTGCGGGACGATCTGCGCGCGGCCATCCTGATCCACGGCAGTGACACCGCGACGGCGGCCACGGTCGGCTTGCAGGGGCATGCCCCGCCACGCACCGCGGTACTGACCACCCTCATCTCGGCCGTCAACACCGCCCTGTCCATCAGCGCGACTGCCTCGCTCGCCAACTGCGCGACGGACAAGCCGACATGACGGCCGCGTCCGAGGCCGCTCCCCCCACCGAGACGGGCTTCGACTACGTCGTCGTCGGCGCCGGCGCGGGTGGTGGTCCGCTCGCGGCCAACCTCGCCGCCGCGGGCATGCGCACCCTGCTGCTGGACGCAGGCGGGGCCGAGGACAACGACAGCTACCTGGTGCCCGCGTTCCACGCCGACGCCTCCGAGGACCCCGCGCAGTGCTGGAACTACTTCGTACGGCACTATGCAGACGAGCAGCAGCAACGGCGCGACGGCAAGTTCGTACCGGGCAAGGGCGTGCTCTATCCGCGCGCCGGGACGATCGGCGGGTGCACCGCACACCATGCTCTGATCACCGTCTATCCGTACAGCCGCGACTGGGACGCCATCGCGGTGGAGACCGGCGACGCCACCTGGCACAGCACCGCCATGCGCCAGTACTTCGAGCGGCTGGAGCGCTGCACCTACCTGCCGAAACCCAAGCGTCCGCCGCGCAACCCGCTCCTGGCCGCGGTGGTCCGGAACCTGCCCGTCGTGGCGGCCCGGTACCGCAACGACGCCCGGCACGGCTTCGACGGCTGGCTGCCCACCGCCCTGGCCGATCCCCAACTCGCGGTGCAGGACAGGGAGTTGCTGAAGGTCATTCTCTCCGCCGCGGAGAACACGCTCGCCGGCTTCCTCGACCGGCCGCTGTCCCCCCTCGAAGGGTTCGGCTCGCTCGTCGACCCCAACGACTGGCGGGTGCAGACCGAGGCGCTGCAAGGGCTGTGGCAGATCCCCATCTCCACGGCCGACGGCCGCCGCAGCGCCGTACGCGAACGCGTCCAGGCCGTACAGCGCGGTCATCCGGACCACCTGGTGGTCCGTACCCACGCGCTGGCCGCCCGGATCGTACTGGACGAGGCAAACGCGGCGACCGGCGTCGACTACCTGGACGAGGCGCACGCCTACCGGGCCGATCCCGGTACTCGGCCGGACTCCGGAGCGGCGGTGCTGCGCCGGGTCCTCGCCTCCCGTGAGGTGATCCTGGCCGCAGGTGCCTTCAACACGCCCCAACTGCTGATGCTTTCGGGCATCGGACCACCCGAGGAACTGGGGCGCCATGACATCCCGGTGCGGGTCGGACTGCACGGGGTGGGCGCACATCTCCAGGACCGGTACGAAGTCGGCGTGGTCAGCCAGATGCACCGCGAGTTCCCGCTCATCAAGGAGTGCGACTTCCACGCTCCGAAGCCGGGGACCGAACCGGACCGCTGCTACCGGGCGTGGCAGGAGGGCAAGGGCCTTTACACCACGAACGGCGCCGTCCTGGGCATCACCCGCAAGTCCCGCCCCGACCTGGACGCCCCCGACCTGTTCATCTTCGGCGGCCCCTTCGACTTCCGGGGGTACCGCCCTGGCTACTCCCTCGAACTGACCCACCACAAGGACCGTTTCACCTGGGCCATTCTCAAGAGCCGTACCCACAACACGGGAGGCCGGGTCCGGCTGCGCTCGGCGGATCCGCGCGACACCCCACTGGTCGACTTCCACTACTTCACCGAGGGCACGGACAAGGAGGGCCTGGACCTCGAAGCGATGGTCGACGCCGTGGAGTTCGTACGCGGGATGAACCGCAGGGCCGACGCCGTCGTCCTCAGGGAGCTGTGGCCGGGCGAAGAGGTCGACGACCGCAACGCCCTCCGCCGTTTCGTCCAGGACGAGGCCTGGGGCCACCATGCGTCGTGCACCTGCCGGATGGGACGCGCCGGTGATCCCGCAGCGGTGGTCGACAGCGCGTTCCGAGTCCTTGGGGTGGACCGTCTGCGGATCGTCGACGCCTCGGTCTTCCCCCGCATCCCGGGCTTCTTCGTCGCCACCCCCATCTACATGATCAGCGAGAAGGCAAGCGACGTGATTCTCGCGGACGCCACCCACGCCTGACCCACCCGACCACGCCATCCCCGAACGAAACGACCAGGAGCCACCCAAGGAGTACCGCGATGAGCACGCACCGACGCGCCCCAGGGCGCTTCCCGGCCGGATACCGCAACTCGCTCCCCTGGCGGATCATCACCCGTGCCGCTCAGTACATCGATCACCGCATCGGCTGGGACAAACTGCCCGTTCCGGCAGGCCTGCTGACGCTCTTCGGGCTGCGTGTCAGTCTCCGGCAGAAGAACCTGTACGACACCAGCGGGCTGCCCGCGGTCAACCGGCCCGAGCCCGCGCCCCCGTCCGCGAGCCACCAGGTCAACCGGACCGCCGACGGCAGCCACAACGACCTCGGCGAGCCGCGCATGGGCATGGCCGGCACCCGCTTCGGCCGGAACATCCCGCTGGAGGCCATTGCCCCGGCCGCGCCCGAGAACGTCCTGTCCGCGCCCAGTCCGCGTGAGGTCAGCCGCACCCTGCTCACCCGCGACGGACTCGTCCCGGCCGAAACCGTCAACTCCCTGGTCGCCGCCTGGCTCCAGTTCATGATCCGCGACTGGTTCAGTCACGGCACGAGCCCCACGGACCGGCCCTGGGAGGTTCCCCTGGTGGACGACGACCCCTGGCCGGAACACCCCATGAAGATCATGCGGGTACCGGACGACCCCACGCGCGACCCGAAGGCACCTGCCGGCACGCCCGACACCCGCGTCAATGTGTCCTCCCACTGGTGGGACGCGTCCCAGATCTACGGCAAGAACGCGACCGAACAGCAGCAGCTGCGCACCGGAGAGCAGGGCAGGCTGCACCTGTGGGACGACGAGCAGGCCCCCGTCCCGGCCGACCCCTCGCAGGACCCCACACGCGTTCCCGGTCTCTGGTTGGGCCTCGCCATGATGCAGGACCTGTTCACCCGGGAGCACAACGCGATCTGCGACCACCTGCACGGCGCCTACCCGTCATGGAGCGACGAGGAGCTGTTCCAGCGCGCTCGGCTCGTCAACTCCGCGCTCCTCGCGAAGATCCACACCGTGGAGTGGACACCGGCCGTGATCAGCCACCCCACCACCGTCAAGGCACTGCGCGCCAACTGGTGGGGCGTCGCGGGCGAGCGCCTCCACAACCTGTTCGGGCGCATCAGCGACAGCGAGGTCATCAGCGGCATCCCCGGCGGCGAGACGGATCACTACGGCGTCCCGTACGCGCTCACCGAGGAGTTCGTGGCCGTGTACCGCATGCACCCGCTGATCCGCGACGAATGGCATCTGCGTGCCGTGGCCGACGACACGACCCTGCGCCACTGCACCCTGCGGGACATCTCCGGCCCGGGAGCGCTGAAGTTCCTGGAGACCACGCAGATGGCCGACCTGCTCTACAGCTTCGGCACCCTGCACCCCGGACTGGTCACCCTGCACAACTTCCCGAAGTTCCTGCAGGAGTTCGAGCGGCCGGACGGGCTTCTGCAGGACCTCGCCGCCACCGACATCCTGCGCTCGCGGGAACTGGGGGTTCCCCGCTACAACGAGTTCCGGCGGCTGCTGCGGCTCAAGCCCGCTGAGAGCTTCACCGAGCTGGCGCACGATCCGGCGTGGGCCGAGCAGATCGAGCGGCTCTACGGCGGCGACATCGAGAAGGTCGACCTGATGGTCGGTCTGTACGCGGAGAAACTGCCGGCCGGATTCGCCTTCAGCGACACGGCGTTCCGCATCTTCATCCTCATGGCCTCGCGCCGGCTGAACAGCGACCGTTTCTTCACCACCCACTACACCCCGGAGGTCTACTCCAAGGCCGGCATGGCCTGGATCGACGACAACAGCATGGTCACCGTCCTGCTGCGCCACCACCCCGAGTTGCGTACGGCCCTCTCCGGGCTGACCAACGCCTTCGTGCCGTGGCACAGCACCGCGCCCAGGGACACCTGAGATGCACGCGACGGAGCGGACGGATCAGCAGCGCGCACGCCAAGTCGCCGCGGCCGCCGACCGGTACCGCGCGACCAGCGACGAGCGCAGTGCCGTAGAGCGGCAGATGGAGGCCGGCGTACCGTTCCCCGACTCGCAGCAGGCCCTCGCCGCGCGCGCCACGCGTCTGCTGGACCGGCACGCGGTGCCCGCCGCCATGGCCGTGGAAGCCGTGCGCAAGGAACCGCTGACCACGCCCGACGCCTACGAGCGCATCCTCGGGGTGTCCAAGGAACTGCAGGCGTGGAGCTTCCTGCCGCGTGGCGCCCGGGCGGCGCGAACCGTCGCCCGGATTTCGGTACGGGAGAACGGCCGCGAACTCCCGCTGGGCACCGGCTTCCTGGTGTCGCCGAGCCTGCTGATGACCAACCATCATGTGCTCACCGACGCGGAGGCGGCCCGGCAGTGCTTCGTCGAGTTCGACGCCCAGGTCAGCATCGACAACACCCCGCAGCCGCCGACGCGGCTGGAGCTGGACCCGGACGCGTTTTTCGTGGCCGACGAGCACCTGGACTTCGCCCTGGTGCCGGTCGCCCCGGACCCGGGCGGGCGGCCGCCGGGCGAGACGTTCGGCTGGAACCGGCTCAGCGCCCAACCGGGCAAGCTGGTCGTCGGTGAACCGGTCAACGTGGTCGGCCACCCGATGGGGCGCCTGAAGGAGATCGCCGTCCGCGACAACATGCTCCAGGTGCGGCTCGACGACTTCCTCCACTACAAGACGGACACCGAGCCCGGCAATTCCGGCTCCCCGTCTTCAACGATCAGTGGGAGGTCGTCGCCCTCCATCACAGCGGGGTGCCGAAGACCGACGACCAGGGACGCGTCCTGCGCAGCGACGGGCAGGTGTGGCAGCCGGGTGACGGCGACGACGCGGTCGACTGGGTCGCCAACGAGGGTGTGCGCATCAGCTCCATCCTGCGGTACCTCGCACAGCTGCCCTCCGACGCCCGGTCGGGCCCACTGGCGGACATGGGCGCCGAGTCGGGTCTGAGCCCGGTGCCGGCGGAGTCCGCCGCGCCGGTTCAGGTGTCCGCAGGCGCCGTGCCGTCACCGGCCGCCGCGACGGCGGTCAGGCACACGGGCCTGCGGGCCCGGGAGGGCGCGTTCGGTGGCGAGCGCCATCTCGTCTTCCTGCACGGGCGCTCCCAGCAGGACAAGGACCCGGAAAACCTGCGCCGAGAGTGGACGGCCGGCCTCAACCAGGGACTCGTCCGCGCCGGACTCCCGCCGGTCGACCCGGCCGACGCCTGGTTCCCCTACTACGGCGATCGCCTGGTGCAGGCGCTCCCGGCGCAGGAGGCTGTGCCACGTGCCGCTGAGACCACCAGTCTCTCCCCGGCGGAGGCGGTGCTTCCCGCGTCGCCCACGGCCCGGGCGGTGTACGAGGAGATGATCGGCGAGGCCGCCGTCCGGTGGAACATCCCGCAGGAGAGGCAGCCGGACGTCGAGCGGATCGCCGTGGCCGACATCGTCGGGGACCTCCATCGCCAGCTGCGCTGGCTGGCCGCGAGGAGCGACCTCGACGCGTGGACCATCGCCCTCGTCCTCCATGACGTGGCCGCGTATCTCGACGACCGTCGCGTCAGGGACGCGGTTCTGGACTGTGTCGTGGACACGTTCCCGGAGGAGGGGGAGGTGATACTCGTCAGCCACAGCCTCGGCACGGTGGTCGGCATGGACCTCACCACCCGGCTCGCGCCCGGGCTGCGTACGATCCACCTCACCACGGCGGGCAGCCCGTTGGGGCTGGACAGCGTGTACAAGAGGCTGCTCATCGGTGGTCCGAAGCGCCCCGACTCGGTGACCGACTGGCTGAACGCGTGGTACCCGTCCGACGCGGTGACCATCGGGTGCCCGCTGGCCGGCACATGGGCGGGTGCGGTGACCGACGACGCCGTCATCAACGCCCGCGACCAGGCCCACGGCATCGCGGAGTATCTCGCCCACCCCGAGGTCGCCGGGGAGATCGGCGCCCACCTCAAGCTCAGCTGATCGCGTGCACCGCGGACGCCGCGTGCGAGCCGCTGAGGTGATCGCATGGGCCGTGCAGGTGCAGCGGAGCCCCAGGGCGTTCGTGTGAAGCCGATACCGCCGCCATGCGCACCCTGGCCCGTGCCCGGCACGTGCGGCGGCGCGGCGGCGCGTGTGTTCGGCCCCGACGATCCGCGCGGCCGGGCCGAGCGGCCGGCCCAGCAGGCCGAGGTGTTCGCCCGCCGTCGACCACCCCTGGCACGGGGCCGGCGGCGGTCCGGCGCGCCGCCGCGCATGTCCGCCGCTGCGGTGGGTACGCCTTCGTCCGTACCGGGCGTCGCGGAAGCGGTCGAAGAGCGAGGAGTGCCGGAAGTGATTCGAAAGCTGCAGGCGGTCGCGCTGGACTGCGCCGATCCGGTACGGCTCGCGGAGTTCTACGCGGAACTGCTCGGCGGCCGGGTGATCGCGGACCCCGAGGATCCTGACTGGGTCGAGGTGCACGGGTTCGAGGGGACGCCGCTGGCCTGCCAGCGGGTGGACGGCTACCGGCCGCCCGAATGGCCCGGCCAGCAGCGCCCGCAGCAGCTCCACCTGGACTTCGACGTGGACGACCTCGAGGGGGAGGAGAAGCGGGCGCTCGCCCTCGGCGCGACCGTGCTGGAGCGGACGGACCAGCTCCGACCGGAGGCCAACTGGCGGATCTACGCGGACCCGGCCGGCCATCCGTTCTGCCTCTGCCTCCACTGAGACCGCCGGGCTCACAAACGGTTCGACCGGTTGGCGGGGTCCTGGCACAGTGGCGCACTATGGCGAACATCGAGCTGGTGACCGCCGCGGACCTACGGCTCATGCAGGGTCTGGCGCAGCGTGTCACCGCCGTCCGCCCGGACCTGGTGAACAGCGACGCGTCGTTCGGGGAGCTGGCCTGGAACTGGGGCAGGGGACACTCCGGTGAGGGCGCGAGCTGGCGGCGTCGGCTGTGGTTCTCCGGCGGGGATCTGGTGGCGTGGGGCTGGGTCCGTCTTCCGCACCGGGTGGGGCGGAGCGACGGGTCGGTGAAGGACGTCACCGGCGCCTGTCTGGCGTATCAGGTCCATCCCCACCACGCCGAGCTGGTCGACGAGGTGATCGACTGGTACGACGGTACGGCGGCGGGCGTCGAGCGTAGTGTGATGCCGAGCGCCGCCGATGAGTTCGCCCTGAAGCGATGGGCGGCGTACGGCTATGAGACCGACCCGTCCTCGCTCGGCGACGCCGGGTCCTGGACGCAGCTCAACGAGCGGGACCTCACCGACGTGGAACAGCCGGTGCTGCCGGACGGATTCCGGTTCCGCACCGCCGACGAGGCCGGGCCGGAGGCCGCGGTCCAGGCCCATCTGGACGCGTGGGCTCCGTCGACGTACACGGCCGGGGGCTACCGGGGCGTCCGGCAGGCGGCGGGGTATCGCGGCGACCTGCACATCCTGGTGGAGGCGCCGGACGGAACGATGGCATCCTCGACGATCATGTGGCTCGACGAAGCGAACAGGACCGCTCAGTTCGAGCCGGTCGGGACGCATCCGGACTACCGGCGTCTGGGGCTGGCACGGGCGATGCTTCTGCACGGGATGCGTCTGGCGCGGGCGGCCGGGGCCACTCATGTGACGGTCGCCTGCCTGGGTGCGCCGGGGCATCCCCAGGCGCGCGGGCTGTACTACAGCGTCGGGTTCCGGAAGTTCACGCGGGACGCGCCGCTCATCAAGACCAAGACCGCGGTCTGACCGTCCAGCAGCCCGCGGCGTCGGCGCGACCACCGGGCCTCTCCTGTACCGGGCTGGGCACCGCTGCAGGCGAGACCGAAGAGTGAACACGGCTGTCCCGCTGCGCGGTGAGCGGGGGCGGCCGAGCGAGGTCACAGAGCGAGCGGACGGGTCACGGAGTGGCCGGGGACGTACTCCATGACCATGCACGGACGTCCGTCGTTCTCCACGACGTCGTGCACGACGATCACGTTGGGGTGGGCGATGCGGGCGGCGCTGCGGGCCTCGCGCCGCTCCCGCCCTTGCCGCCGGAGAGCACGTACGGCACGAACGTACAGGTCCCCGTCGGCCGGACGGTCCGTCAGGGACAGTGGTCGGCGCGTAAGTTTTACCGTCCCGTGGTTGTCGCCCCCAGGGGCCCGTCAGACTCTTGGTCACCATGCCGTCGGGCAATTGGTTCTGCTGGTCACGGGGGTGCAGAGATCCCCCGCGCTGAGCGGGGAATGTTCATGCACCTCGAGTTCCGGCACCTCCGTATCCTGCTCACTGTCGCCGAGGCCGGCAGCATCCGCAAGGCCGCCGCACGGCTGCAGCTCTCCCAGCCGGCCACGAGCGCTCAGCTCAAGCGGATCGAACACGAGCTGGGCGGACCGCTCTTCATCCGCAGTGCCGACGGCGTGAAGCCGAACGAGAACGGACAGTACGTCCTGCGCTGCGCCCGTGACCTCGTCGTCGGCTTCGACCGGCTGCGCGAGCACGCGCGATCGGCGGCCGAGGCGGACAGACAGGCCACTGCCCCGCTGAGGGCGGGCGGAACCGCCGCCCCTCTGGTGTCCCTGCTGATCTCCGCCCTCTTCGAACTCGTTCCGGAACGACGGCTCACCCTAGATGCCCGCCGTTCGGTGCACACCCTGATGAAATCGCTGAGCCTGTCGAAATGCGACATCGCGGTGTTCGGAGAGTTCCCCGGCTTCCCCCTCCCGGTCGGCGAGTCGGTGGCGACGCGCACACTGCTCCGCGAACCGGTCTTCGTCCTGCTCGCCGAGGACCACCCGCTGGCGTACAAGGAAACGGTCGCTCTCCATGAGCTGGCGGGCGAGGACTGGGTCATGCCGGAGGCCGACGAGAGCGGTGTGCACGCGTACCTGCATCTCACCTGCCAGGCGGCGGGATTCACTCCGCGGATCGCCCATGTGACGCCGGACCTTTCCGTGGCGCAGATCCTGGTCGCCGGCCGGCGTGCCGTCTGCGGTGTGTGGCCGACCGCCGATGTCTGCGCCCAGGGGACCGTGCAGCGGCCGCTCGTGGACGTCCCGTTCCACCGGCGCCTGCTGCTGGCCTGGAACACGGAATCGGTTCCGCCCGAGCTGGTCGACGCGGCGTGCGGGCGTCTGCTGGCCGCCTATCTGTCGCTGGTGCGGCAGCGGCCGCAGTACATGGCCTGGTGGGAGGACGGGGGAGAGGAGTTCGCCCTGGGCGAGCGCAGGTGACCGGCCCGGCCACGACTGCGCGTGCCCTATAGCTCCGCGGCTATATCCCAGATGAAGTCACGTCAGGGACATGTCACTTGTTGAACACTTCGCGTCAACGTCCAAGGACGTCGTCACCCCACGACGAGCGAAGGAATCACCCCGTCATGTCCCGTCCTCTTCTTGCCCTTTCCGCGATGGTCGCGGCCGGAGTCATCAGCACCGGTGCCATGGCCATACCTGCGCACTCGCAGACCCATGCGGTGCAGCGCGGAACCTCCGTCCGCGACACGGCGATATCCCAGGCCAAGGCGAACGTGACCCGGCACGCCGACACCTTCGGCTTCGGCCCGGGCCAGACGCTCCACGTGAAGGACGTCGTGATCGACGCCGACGGCACCCAGCACGTCCGCTTCGAGCGCGCCTACCGTGGCCTCCCCGTCGTCGGCGGCGACTTCGTCGTCCACCAGAGAGCCGACGGCTCGCTCAAGGGATCCACCCGCGCCAAGGCCCACAAGGTGGCGCTCAAGTCCGTCACTCCCGCCGTCGACGCCAGAGGCACCGCGGCCAGCGCCCTGAAGCGCTCGCACGGGTTGGTGCGCAACGCCAGGACCACCCCCGAGCTGATCGTGTGGGCTGCCGACGGCACCCCCCGCCTGGCCTGGCGCACCACCGTGCAGGGCCTGGGCGACAAGGGCCAGCCGCACGGCGAGGTCTTCGTCACCGACGCCACCACCGGCAAGGGCATCGAGAACTACGAGGCCGAGCGCGAGGCGACCGGCACCGGCCACTCCGAGTACACCGGTGACGTCCGCATTGACACCACCCAGCAGGCCGACGGCACCTTCGCCCTGATCGACCCGGTGCGCGGCCACATCACCAAGGACGCGCACAACCTCTCGTCCTCCTCCCTGAAAAGCTCCTCCGGCACCCTGTTCACCGACGCCGACAACATCTGGGGCGACGGCAGGAAGTTCTCCACCGACCGAGCCACCGCCGCCGTCGACGCGCACGCCAACACCGCGGAGACGTTCGACTACTACAAGGCGACCTTCGGCCGCAACGGCATCAAGAACGACGGCCGCGGCGCCACCGTCTTCGTCCACGTCGGCACCAACTGGGACAACGCCCAGTGGTCGGACTCCTGCTTCTGCATGATGACCGGCGACGGCAACGGCACCACCGACCCCGAGCAGGTCGACCTCGACACCATGGGCCACGAGATGACCCACGGCGTCACCTCGGCCACCGCCAACCTGCGCTACAGCGGTGAGTCCGGCGGCCTGAACGAAGCCACCAGCGACATCCTCGGCACCATGGTCGAGTGGTACGCCGACAACCCGGTCGACACCCCCGACTACCTCTTCAGCGACCAGTCCACCCCGCCGTGGCTGCGCCGCTTCGACAAGCCGTCCCTGGACGGCCACTCCGCCGACTGCTGGTCGAAGTCGGTCGGCCGCCTCGACGTGCACTACTCCTCGGGCGTCGGCAACCACTGGTTCTACCTGGCGAGCGAGGGCAGCGGCGCCAAGACCGTCAACGGCGTCTCCTACAACAGCCCCACCTGCAACGGCTCCACCGTCGCCGGCATCGGCAACCAGAAGGCCTCCGCCATCTGGTACCGGGCGCTGACCGTCTACATGACCTCCACCACGGACTACAGGGGCGCCCGCACCGCGACTCTGAACGCGGCGAAGGACCTCTACGGCGCCACCGGCTCCGAGTACGCCACCGTGGCCGCCGCCTGGAGCGCGGTCAACGTGCTGTGACGCGCGGGGCCGCCGCCTCCTGGGAGACGGCGGCCTTGATGCTGTGTCACGGCTGGGGATCGGTGTGGTGCTGGATTGTCCCCGGGGTCAGTTCCAGATGCCGGTGATGTCGGAGGCGCCGGCCGCGGCTCCGGCGTGGGTCGTCAGACCGGCCAGGTCCTCAAGGGTGCGCAGAGTGTCGTAGTGGTTGTAGTGGGTGGAGGTGGAGCTGCCCGGTGCGACGTGGGCGCCGTAGAACACGGTGGCGATGTGGTTGCTGTGGGAGCTGTCGTCCTCGTCGAAGGTGACGGCCAGGATGCTGTTGTGTGTCTGGGCCCAGGTGGCGTAGGCACCGAGGTTGTTCTGCAGCCAGGTGTCGCCCGTCGTGATGGAGCAGTCGTGCATGTCGTTGCACAGGTTCGGGGTGACGAAGGAGATCTTCGGCAGGGTCGTGTAGTCCGTGGGGAACTGCGCGAAGGTGTGTGCCGTGTTCAGGGGGACGTTGCTGAAGGCGAACCAGGGGTTGTGTTTGCGGGCGTACTTGGTGGCGGAGTTGGTGCACACCGTGGAGCCCTGGGAGGGCAGGCCTTCGTTGTAGCTGGCCCAGGTCTTGCCGGCGGCGATGAGTTCGGAGCCGAGGTTGGCGGCGCTGCTGAACTGGGGGGTGTAGCAGTTGTCGTTGGTGATGCCCTGGTTGTTGCCGGAGAACAGGTCCAGGTAGTTGGGCTGGCTGGGGTGGGTGATGGCGAAGGAGTTGGTGAGGTTGCCGCCGCCGGCCTTCAGTGTGTTGTTCAGGTACGGGGCGCTCGTGCTGCCGATGACCTGTTCGTAGGAGTGGTTCTCGAACACCACCACGACCACGTGGTCGGGTGCGGGGAGTGCGGCGGCCTGCGCGGCGGGCGCGGCGACCCACACCCCGACCAGGGCGGCGGGGAGGGCGGTTGCGAGGGAGAACGCCCGGCGCGAGCGCTTGATGCGGGACAGCAAGGACACGGTGGACCTCCTGGGTGAGCGGAGAGCGGGGAGGTTGTCCACTGATCAGGTCCTTTCTGATCAGGCGGTAGGAGACTAGAGCCGCACCACCGGGACCTTCAGGTGACTGGCAGTGAAGACCTGTCGAACAGCCGCTGGCCGCCGGAGGCTCATCCATTCCCTGTGTTCACCTTCCGGAGGGTTGCCCCGGACGAAGGCGCATCCTTCCTCCTGCCGTCGAGTCGCGGGCCGGGTGTCGATCGGCTCTTGACCGCGCTCACGGGGATGAGCAGGGCGAAGAGCAGCAGGTCAGCGCCGTGGTAGCGTCACCGCGGCGGCTCACAGGTGCCTGCCCCGGACGAGGTGTGCGACGTACCCGGCCTGCCAAGACGACGCACTCAAGGAGGCGTCATGGACGCAGGCAGACCCTTCATCGATTTCGCCGGCCAGTTCCCCGGTCCCGGGTGTTGGACGTCCGCTGGATCCACGGCTCGCCGTCGGCCAAGCACAACACCGACCCGGACATCCAGGTCCACGCGTACGACGAGCACACGTTCATCCTGCGGCAGAACATGGCGATCAACTACGCGGCGCCGTTCCTGTTCCTGCTGTTCGGAAACGCACAGGCGGTGTTGGTGGACACCGGCGCCACCGCTTCCGCCGAGTTCTTCCCCCTGCGCCGGGTGGCCGACGAGCTCGTCGACGGCTGGCTCACCCGAAACCCCCGGCAGGGGTACCACCTGCTGGTGCTGCACACCCATCCCCACGGCGACCACATCGCGGGCGACGGCCAGTTCGCCGACCGCCCCGACACCACCGTGGTCGGGGCCGACCTCGCCACCGCCTGGCAGTACTTCGGATTCGACGAGGACCCCACCTCCGTGGCGCGGGTCGATCTGGGAGGCCGCGTCCTCGAGTGCCTCGCCACCCCGGGGCACCACGAGGCAGCGGTCACCTTCTACGACCCGTGGGCCGGGTTCCTGCTCACCGGCGACACGGTCTACCCCGGCCGGCTCTACGTCCAGGACTGGTCCGCCTTCGCCCGGACAGGTCGACCGCTTGATCGAGTTCTGCGAACGCCGACCGGTCACCCAGGTTCTGGGCTGCCACATCGAGATGACCACTCAAGCGGGCATGGACTACCCGGTCCGCACCACCTACCAGCCGGGAGCGGGAGGGCCTGTTCGCCAGCGTGTGGAGGCGCAGATCCGGGAGCTGCAAGAGACCTTGGACGTGATGCGGCACAAGGTGAGGATCTACGAGGACCATGTCGCCCGCGGTGAGGCCGACCGGCTCTGGAATCCGTCCCGCCCGGACGCCGCCCAGGCCGGCAACTGATCAGGTCGCCTGGAGGGTTAGGGTCTGTGCCATGTCTCCTGCCACTGAACCTTCGGCTGCGCCTACCCTGCGGCCTGCGACCCGTGCCGACCTGCCTGCGGTACTGGCCCTGCTCGCTGACGAGGACCAGGTGGTAGACCCGGCGACGGTTGTGGTGACGGAGGCGTATGAGCGCGCCTTCGAGGCGATCGACACGGACCCGCGCAACGAGATGCTGGTCCTGGTGGACGACCGCGCCACGGTGGTGGGGTGCCTGC
Source organism: Streptomyces sp. NPDC037288 (assembly GCF_055603265.1). Lineage (NCBI taxonomy): Bacteria > Bacillati > Actinomycetota > Actinomycetes > Kitasatosporales > Streptomycetaceae > Streptomyces > Streptomyces sp. NPDC037288. The sequence continues at coordinate 280,982 of NZ_JBVJVY010000005.1, read as the reverse complement.
AGGCGACTTACATCCCGGGACTCGGCAAGGGCGGAGCCGAGCGCGCCCTGGTCGAGGCGGTGCGGATCCGCGCGGACCGGCGTGGGGATGGGCTCGGCCGGATCCTGATGGCGCAGGCGATCACGAGGGCACGCTCGCGTGACTGCGCGCTGGTCCAGCTGACCAGCAACAAACAGCGTGAGGCCGCGCACCGCTTCTATGCCGCACTGGGCTTCGCACGCAGCCATGAAGGGTTCAAGCTCGCGCTCTAGCGGCGGTCGCCTGCGCCGGTTTCCGGCAAGGGGCCGGAAGGAGGGGGCCGTCGGTCGGTTATGACCGAAGCGCGCGGGCCACGCTGTCGATGGTGGCGCTGTCCACAGGCGCTGTCCCGGTGAGGGTGCCGGCCAGCGCGCGGGCCAGGACGGTCGCGGCGCTGATCCGAGTGTCCTCCTGCTCGTCGCCGGTGACCTTTCCGATCACGGCGTCACGCACCGACGTGGAGATGTCCAGCCCCCCGAACTGCTCGGGAAAGGACAGCATCATCAGGCACACCCCCACGTTGGCGGCCAGGATCGACTGGCCTGCCAGCTCGGGGGACATGCGAAGCCGCCCCGCGTCGCCGCAGCGCCGCAGGGCCGCCAGGAGCAGGGCCTGCGCTTCCTTGACCGCCTGCGGCTTGGGCTCTCCCGTTGGCGTGAACATCAGCCGGTACAGGTGCGGGTTGGCCAGGGCGAACGTGACATGGCTGTCCCAGGCCGTACGCAGGTCCGCCACCGGATCATCGGTGCGCGGATTGCGCCTTTTGGCGGCGAGGAAGCGTTCGAAGCCGATGTCGGCCGCCGCGGCCAGCAGCCCTTGCTTGTCTCCGAACTGGCGGTAGATCTCGGGGCCGCCGACCTTGGCTCGTTCGCAGATATTTGTTCGCACGGCACGTATGTGTGAGCACTGTGTCATCTTCCGCTGTTTTCAGGCCAGTTGGGGCAGTAGCGTCCTCGTTGTCGGGCGCGATTCACAAGAAAAGCACCCTTACCGGGGGAAGGCACACAGTGACATCTCGCAGAGCCTTTGTCGGCGGCGCGACCGCCGCCGGGGCGACAGCACTCCTGACCCATCCCTCCTCATCGCTGGCTAGCCCCGCAACCGTTGCGGGTGCGGTTTCCGTCACTGATGCGCGGGCGAAGATCCTCGCCGTCAACGCGGGTATGCGGACGCGGTACAAAGCTCTCAAGGACGAGCTGCAAAAGCGCCTCGCCCCAGTCGTCATCGTCGCCAACGGTGCTTCGCAACCGGCAGTGCGCCTCCTCGCGGCCACCGGCCCCCTCAGCGCGGGCCTGCTCCGCACCACCACCGGCGGATGGAACATCCCGCTTCTCGTGCTGCTGGTCCTCGTCGTACCCGAGACAGTGGCCGGCCTCGCTGCCGCCCGCCCCGGCTTCGTTCATTCCCCAAGGAAAATCAACAGCTCACGCAGCGAGCCGAGTTTCGGTGCGTGATCAGGCAGCACGGTAATTCCTGAGAACCGGGCGCGCCGGAATGCCCGTGGGTGACCCTTCCTCGGCGGCCAAGCGGGCTACGGGTCCGGCGCGTCCGTTTCGGCCGTCGGGTGGGCTCCGGTGATGATTCGTTCTGCGATCGCCTGGCGATCAGCTCGCGCGGAAACTCCGGCCGGATTCGCCACACCCTGGGGGTCATGATGTCTTCGACGGCTTTGTCCAGCGTGCTCAGCGAAAAGGTCGAGAAGACCCGGTCCCTGACCGGGTGTGTCGCTGTGCTGGTCGGGGACTTGGCCATCACGGTCAGCGCGGTCATCGGTATCTGGTGGACGCGTGACGCGCGGGACTCGGTGGCGATTCTCAGCAGCGCCTTCACCGCGGTGACCAGCATGACCACCGCGTACTTCGGGATCAAGGGCATTTCCAACTCGGCCCCGCGGATCGTGCACATCGTGCCGTCGCAGAGCGGCGAGTGATCAGCGGGAGTCGGCGGTCAGCACCATGCGACCAGCTCTGCCTTGTCCTTGAAGTTCCCGAGATCCCTGTCCAGGGGCTTGTCGGTGTACTGGTGGAAGACCCAGGGATGCCGGATGTCGGGCTTTCCGGGATGACCGTTGTACTGAGCGATCCACAGGCCGTCACCGGCGAACGAGGTCGTGTCACGGTTCAGCCAGAAATCGCGGTTGCAATACAGGATCACCTTGTGGCCGGGCGCTTTGTGCTGCACCCGTTTGATCCATGCGTCCTTCCACGCTCCCGACAGACCTGGATCCTCCCAGTCCAGGGCGAGGATGTCACCGTCCGCGAGGTTGATCTTCGACAGGAAGTAGTCGGCCTGAACCTCGTACGGTCCTGGGCGGGCGAAGTGGTAGAAGCCGGTGACCAGTCCGGCGCGGCGAGCGGTCTCCCGCTGGGCGACCCACTTGGGGTTCGTGTAAGTGTGACCCTCTGTGATCTTTATGAACACGAAGTCGAGCCCTGAGACGTCGTATCTATCCGGCTGGACCGATGACACGTCGATGCCTTTGGTGCTCATGAAAGGCTCCTCCGCTCGGGCCGGAGAATTCGCATTCCAAGAATACGCCGATCGGCGAAGCGCTGCTCGGGACGACGGTAGTTGACCAGGCAATCTGTCCTGAGCCCCCGTTACCCGTCGAAGGGCGGGCCTTGCAGATACCGGTGGCGTTCCTGCTGCGTGAAGTCCCGGCCGACGGCTCGGCAGATCATGCCGATCGCTCCCGCCGGACCGGGCAGGGTCAGTCTCCATCGTCGGATCCTGCCGTCTTCACCGCCGGCGACCAGCGTGCGTTGATCGGGGCCGAAGGCCAGTGCGTTCACGGATGAGGAGTGCGGCCATCCGGGCTCCACGCCACCGATGACGCCATGTCCGTGAGGATGGCTGTGTCCTTCCCGGTGGCCGTGTCCCACAGCCGCAGTGTCCCATCGGCGGCAGCGGAGACGAGTGTGTGCCCGGCGCGGCTGAACGCAAGCGCGACAACGACGTCTGTGTGCCCGGAGAGAACTGCCCGGCGCTTGCCGGTGGCCACGTCCCACAGCCCCACGGTCGTACCGGTGCCTCCCGCGGCGAGGAGCCGGCCGTCGGGGCTGAGGGCCGCCGCCACGCATGTGTCGGACCGAGGCCGGCAGCGTACCGTCCTCCGGAGCGTGCGGTCGGTCATGTCCCACACGCGCACGGTAGAACCGTCGGCGCTGGTCAGGACGGACATCACATGGCGGTCTGTGCGAAGACTCAGCGAGGTCACCGCGCCCAGGCCCACGGTGCGCGCACCGCCGACGTGTTCGCTGACCGCATTCCAGTCCCGCACGACTCCACCGACGTCACCCACCTCCACCGTGCGCGCGTCAGCCGTGAACACCATCGCCGACACGGTGGCCGTCTCCGCCCTGGCCACCTCGGCCTGACCCGCGGAGGCGTCCCACACGCGGACTGTACGGTCGCGGCCACCGGAGGCCAGGGTGCTCCCATCGGGGCTGAACGACACGGAAGCCACGGTGTCGGAGTGCCCGGTGAAGACGGCCCGGTTCCTGCCGGTGGCCACGTCCCACAGCCGCGCCGTGTCGTCGTCGCTTCCGGTGGCTGCCACGCGCCCGTCCGGGCTGAACGCCACCGCGCGCACAGGTCCGTGATGGCCCGCGAGGCGGGCGCGCGGTGCACCCGTCACGGTGTCGGACAACTGCACCAGGCCCCCTGGACGGGGTCTTCGGCTCGGGCACCAAGAGCGCCACCAACGCCTTCCAGCAGTGTGCCGGCCTCAGCGCCGACGGCATCATCGGCCCGAACACCTGGTCAACGCTCGACCGGTGGTGGCTGAACGACATCGACTGCCACAAGTGACCGGCGCTGCCGGGCCGGAAGCCGACAGCGCTCCGGCCCGGCGCTCGCCGCCCGGACACCAGCGTCGACGTCCGCCACGCCATCACACCCCAGAACTCAGGACAGGAGTCGGTCATGGCCTCACAGCGCCGTGCCCCGCTGACCTTCACCGTGTTGCTTCTCGTCGGCGGGGTCGCCACCGCGGAGTCATCCGCAGCCACACCGGCCCGTACGCCCGCCGCGGCGACCAAGGGTCCCGCCACCTGCACCTACTACTCGGGCATCGGACCGGTACAGTCCGGAAGGACCTATCCGGACCGGCGGGTAGCCGAAGTGCAGTGCCTGATCGACACCAACACCAGCTACCGCCCGCCCCTCCCTGTCGACGGCATCTACGGCCCCCAGACCGAACGCGCGGTCATCGTGGTCCAGCAGCATGCCGGGCTCGCCCCCGACGGCCTCGTGGGCCCCGCCACCTGGGCGGCCCTGCGCGCCGGCGTCTGGTGGTAGGCGCCCTCGGCGGCCAGTGCCCTGGTGGGGCCCGGGTCGGCCACGGGGCCAGGGGCCGAACCCGGGGCGTCCGCCTCGACGTGGCTCGGGGGCTCATCCGAGCGGCGGTGTGGGAGACGTCGGGCGGGGGCACCGGAATGCTGAGGTGTTCCGCGGACGCGCGGACTCGCACCCGAGGGTGTGGGAGGGCACATGGACGTGCTGGCCCGGCTGGACCGATACCAGAGACGGCACCGGTGGGCGGGGATGCCGCTCGCGGTCGTGTACAAGTTCTTCGACGACCAGGCCACCTACCTGGCCGCACTGATGGCCTACTACGGCTTCGTCTCCCTCTTCCCGCTGCTTCTGTTCCTGGTCGCGATCCTCAGCGCCGCCCTGCACGGCAATCCGCAGCTGCAGCACTCGATGCTGCACTCGGCACTGGGCGAGTTCCCGGTGATCGGCGACCAACTCGGCCACAACATCCACTCGTTCCGCGGCAGCGGCGCCGCCGTCGCGGTAGGTGTCATCGGCAGCGTGTACGGCGCCCTCGGAATCGCCCAGGCGGTCCAGCACGCACTGAACAAGATCTTCGCAGTGCCGCGGCATGCCCGTCCCGACCCGCTGCGCTCACGGGTGAAGAGCCTGTACTTCCTGCTCCTGCTCGCGGTCGGCCTCTGCCTGACGACGGCTCTGTCCACCGGTGAATCCGCTGCCACCCTCTTCGGAACCCGCCTGGCCATCGGCATCAGGATCGCCGTCGGAGTCGTGGCAGTGGCCCTCGACGCCGCCCTCCTCGTGCTGAGTTACCGGCTGATGACCCGACGCGAGCTGCCGCTGCGCGTGACGTACGGGCCGGCCCTGGGAGCCGCATGCGCCTGGCAGGCACTGCAGTGGTGCGGCTCCTACTACGTCGGGCACGTGCTGCGGGGCGCCACGGCGACCTACGGCATGTTCGGCATCGTGCTCGGCCTGCTCGCCTGGATCTACCTCGCCGCCGCGGTGTACCTGGCCACAGCGGAGATCATCGCCGTACGCTGCCTGCGGCTGTGGCCGCGCAGCCTGCTGACACCCTTCACCGATCACGTCCACCTCGCCACGGGTGACCTGCGCGCCTACCGCTCGTACGCGACCACGGAGTCCTTCAAGGGCTTCGAGAAGATCGACGTCCGCTTCGGCGAGCCTCCGCCGCCGCCCGTAGGCGACACGGGGCCCCCTGATCCGGCGGGGTGAGCGGGCGGTGCCCGTCCCGGCTCGCGGGGAGGCACGCCGCCTTGAACGCGGTGACTATGAAGGAAGAGGCAGTAAGGCGCCGACGCGGCGCGCGCTCCCGCCGAACGGGAGAGGAGAACGGCGTATGGGCAGGACGGGCCCCTCGCAGTCCGGCGCCCCGGGCCGGCCCCTGCCCGGGGCCGCCGGTTCGTCGCCCACCGGCCTGCTCGATCTGCTGAGCGTCGCCGCGGTGGTGCTGGACGCGCACGGGCGCGTGGTGTTCTGGAGCCCCCAGGCGGAGGAGTTGTTCGGCTACAGCGCGCAGGAGGCGCTGGGCCGGTTCGCCGCGCGGCTGCTGGTCCACGAGGAGCACTGGGACCAGGTGATCGCGCTGTTCGCCCGGGTCATGGAGTCCGGCGCCGACTGGGCCGGGGCCTTTCCGGTCCGGCACAAGGACGGCACCGAGCGGCTGGTGGAGTTCCGCAACATGCGGCTGCTCGACGATCTCGGGGACACCTACGCCCTGGGCCTGGCCGTCGACCAGGCGACCGTGGCCCGGGTCGAGCGGGGCGTGGCCCTGTCGGCACGTCTGGTCTCCCAGTCCCCGATCGGCCTGGCCATCCTCGATCCCGACCTGCGCTACGTGACCGTGAACCCGGCACTGGAGCGCATCCACGGCATCCCCGCCGCCGAGCACCTGGGCCGGCGCGTCCGCGAGGTCCTGACCTTTCTGGACGCCGAGGCCGTCGAAGCCCGTATGCGCCAGGTCCTGGAGACCGGCCGGCCGGTGTTCGACCGGTACGTCGTCGGCCGCACCAGCGGCGATCCGGACCGCGAGCACGCCTGGTCCGTGTCGTACCACCGGCTGGACGACTCCACCGGCCGGGTGATCGGTCTGGCCACGTCCGTCATCGACATCACCGAACGCCACAAGGCCACCCTGGCGGTCACACGCGCCCGGAACCGCCTGGCCCTCATAGCCCACGCCTCCGCCTCCATCGGTACGACCCTCGACGTGGAGCGGACGGCGCGCGAGCTGGCCGGTGTCGTCGTACCGGATCTGGCCGACGTGGCTTCGATCCACGTGCTCGACAGCGTGCTGCACGGACGCACCCCGTCGGACACCGGCCCTGCCCGCTTCCGTGTCGCCGCCGTCGCCGCGGCACCCTCCTGCGAAGCGGCACAGGCGGCGGCCGATGTGCCCGGAAGCCTCGCCACGTACGACAGCGGCCGTCTGATCACCCGGTGTGTGCGCACCCGCCGGCCGGTACTGGTGGCCGAGACCACCCGCGAGGACCTGCGGCACATCGCCCGCACCAGCGAGGCCGCCGCCCTGCTGGAGGCGACCGGTGTGCACTCCTACCTGGCGGTGCCGCTCCTGGCCCGTGGGGAGGTCCTGGGAACGCTCAGCCTCGAACGCGTCCGCACGGCCGCGCCTTTCGACGAGGACGACACGCTCCTCGCCTGCGAGCTGGCCAGCCGCGCCGCGACCTGCGTCGACAACGCCCGCTGGTACCAGAGCGTGCGCGACACCGCCCTCACCCTCCAGCGCCGCCTGCTTCCCGAGCTGCCGTCCCGGCTGCCCGGACTGGAGATCGCCTGCCGCTATCGGCCGGCCGGAGCCGTCAGTGAGATCGGCGGAGACTGGTTCGACGCCATGGGCCTGCCGGGCGACAAGACCGCTCTGGTCGTCGGGGACGTGATGGGCAGCGGGATCAACGCCGCCGCCAGCATGGGTCAACTGCGCAGCGCCACCCGCGCCTTCGCCGAGCTGGACCTCGACCCGGCAGAGGTCCTCCGCCACCTCGACCGCCTGACCGAGGACGTCGAGCACACCATCGCCACCTGCGTCTACTGCCGGTACGACCCCGAGCGAGGTGAGTGCCGCATCAGCCTGGCCGGTCATCTGCCCCCGGCCCTGGTCCGGTCCGGCCGTCCGGCGGAGCTGCTCGACGTCCCCTCCGGCGTGCCGCTGGGCGTCGGCGGATGGGCCTTCGAGACGTCGGCCTTTCCCTTCCACCCCGGCGACCAACTCGCTCTCTACACCGACGGCCTGGTCGAAACGCGCGGCGACCCGATCGACGCCCGCCTCGGCATCCTCCGCGACGCCCTGACCGCGACGGCCGCCCAGGATCTGGAAGAGACGTGCGACCGGGTGCTGGAGACTCTCCGGCCCCGGGCCGGCGACGACGTCGCCCTCCTCCTGGCCCGCGCCCGGCCCTGAACGACGCCGGAACGCTCAGCGGGGGCCCGTGAAGCGGGTCGGCCGCCCCACCGCACGGTGCGCCGTGCCGGCCCCGTGGATGCGCGCCTCCCGCGTCGCCGTCGGCGGCGGCATGGCCGCGGCGCCCGGAGGCCCGCGGGCTCACGCGTCGGGATCATCGAACTGGTCGAGAAGGAAGTCGACCGGTGTGTGGCCCATGGTGGCGGCTGTGCCGTCGTCGAGAAGCTGCTCCGCCCAGATGACCTTGCCGCGGGTCGTGTACCGCGTCCCCCATCGCTGGGCGAACTGCGCCACCAGGAACAGCCCCCGTCCGCCCTCGTCCGTGGTCGCCGCCCGCCGCAGGCGCGGCGAGGTCCCGCTGCCGTCCGACACCTCGCAGATCAGACAGCGTCCGTGCAGCAGCCGCACCCTGACCGGCGGCGAGCCGTACCGGATCGCGTTCGTGACCAACTCGCTGAGGATCAGCTCCGTGGCGAATCCGGTCTCCTCCAGCCCCCACTCCCGCAGCGTCTTCCTGCAGCGCGCCCGTACCGAGGGCACCAGCGCCGGGTCCTGCGGCACGTCCCACTCGGCCACGCGCGAGGGCGGGAACCTCCGGGTACGTGCCGTCAGCAGCGCGATGTCGTCGCGTGAGTGCGACGGCTTCAGCGCGTCGATCACCGCCTGACACGTCTGCTCCGGCGTGCGGCCCCCGGATCCGTCCAACGCGCGGCGCAGCCTCTCCATCCCCATGTCGATGTCGTGGGCGCGGTCCTCCACGAGGCCGTCGGTGTACAGCACCAGTTGCGAGCCCTCCGGCAGGGACAGCTCGGTGGTCTCGAACGGGTAGCCGCCCAGGCCGAGCGGCGTCGAAGGCGGCACGCCGGCACAGGTGACCGTGCCGTCCGGGCGGACCACCACCGGTTCCGGGTGTCCCGCACGGGCCATCGTGCAGGCCCCGGTCACCGGGTCGTAGACCGCGTAGAGACAGGTCGCCCCGGTCACGCCCTCCCCCTCGTGCCCCGTCGCGGCATCGCCCGTGTTCTCCTCGTTGTCCATGCGGACGACCAGGTCGTCCAGGTTCCCGAGCACCTCGTCCACGGGCAGGTCGAGGGTGGAGAAGTTGTGCACCGCGGTGCGCAGCCGGCCCATCGTCGCCGCCGCGTGCAGCCCGCGGCCGACGACGTCACCCATGACCAGGGCCACCCGGGCGCCCGGGAGCGGGATGATGTCGAACCAGTCCCCGCCCACTCCCGCCTCCGCGGGCAGATACCGCCAGGCCACCTCCAGCGCGTCCTGGTCCGGCTGCACCCGGGGCAGCAGGCTGCGCTGCAGCGTCACCGCCATCGCGTGCTCGCGGGTGAATCTCCGGGCGTTGTCGATGGCCACCGCCGCCCGTGCGGCCAGTTCCTCCGCGAAGGTGAGATCCTCCGGCTCGAACGCCGGGGAACCCGTCGTCCGGTAGAAGTTCACCACGCCCAGCGGTACGTTCCGTGCCCGCAGCGGCACGGTCACCAGCGAGCGCAACCCGCACTCCAGGGCCTTCCGGGCGCGCTCCGGGTCCTGTTCCCGCCAGCCGGGTGCCTGCCGCAGGTCCGCCTCCAGCATGACCCGTCGTTCCTGCAGCGTCCGCATCTGCGGGGTCCGGGCCGAGAACGTGATCACTTCGCCCAGCGGATACACCGGCATCATCCGCTGTTCGCCGCCGATGGCCGCCCGGCGCAGCTGCCGCCAGCCCTCCGCCGTGGGCTCCCATCCCCGCAGGACCGCATCGAGCAGGTCCACCGTCACGAGGTCGGCGAACTGGGGCGCCGCCACGTCGGCCAGCTCCTGGGCCGTGCGCTCCACGTCCAGCGTGGTCCCGATCCCCACCCCGGCCTCGTACAGCAGCTTCAGCCGCTCCCGCGCGACCTCGGCCCGCCCCGAGACCGCCGCCAGCTCCGTGGTGTCCCGCAGGGTCACCACGCTGCCTCCCCGTTCGGCGTGCGGGTACGTCGGCCGCTTGTTCACGACCAGCAACCGGTCCCCGGCGAGGTGCAGCTCGTCGTTGACCGTCTCCGGCGACGACAGCAGACGGGTGATCGGTTCCGGCAGTCCCAGCTCCCGTACCGAACGGTCCCGCACGTCCACCGGCAGGCCGAGCAGCCGCGTCGCCTCGTCGTTGGCCAGCAGCAGTCGTCCGTCCGCTCCGGTGATCAGCACTCCTTCCCGCACCGAGTGCAGGACCGCGTCGTGGTGCTCGTACAGCTGCGCCAGCTCCGCCGGGGCCAGGCCGTGCGTCTGCGCGCGCAGCCGCCGGGACACCAGCGTCGTTCCCGTCATGGCCAGTGCCAGCGCGGCCGCGCCGCTGCCCAGGATGATCGGCAGCTGCGGCAGCCACAGGGCCGCCACGTTCTTGACCGTGATTCCGGCCGAGACCAGGCCGACCACCTTGCCGTGCGGGTCGGTCACCGGGACCACCGCCTGTACGTCCGTCCCCCTGCCCGCGGGCAGGGGCGGCCCGCCGGCCTGCTCGACGACGGTACGGCCCTTCAGCGCCGGTGCGATGGTGCCGACGAACTTCTTCCCGATCTCCCGCGGGTAGGGATACGTGTAACGGACTCCCTTCGTGTTCATGACGACGACGAAGTCCACTCCCGCGCGCTTGCGCGCCGCCTCGGTCTGCGGCTGGAGCAGCGCCGTGGGGTCCCGGCTCTGCAGCGCCTCGGCCGTGCCCCGCGCACTCGCGAACGACTGGGCCGCGACGACCGACTCACGACGCCCACGCTGCACCGCGTCACGGGCCGTCTGGAGCACCATGGCCGCCACCGCGGCCACCACCAGCAGGACCACGATGACGACCTGGAGAAGGAACACCTGACCGGCCGCACTGCGCAGGTCCAGCAGGGAGGCCCGGCGTGGGCGCGAGCGTCCGACGGGCGGATGACGTTCCGGGCTTCGAGGGCGCCCGGAAAATACCTCCATACACCCTTGATAGCACCACTGTGGGGAAGCCGACGCCGGCCAAGCCCGTGGTGCGGCTGCCGCTTTCACGGAACGAAGCCCGTTATGCCCCGATAGGATACGTTTTGTGATCAGGAAAGGACGGCCTCGGCGCCACCGCCCTCCCTACGGTGGCCGACGCGAGACCGTACTGCTGTCCCCCGTGATCCTTACCGTCGTCATCACCGGCCTGGCTTTCGCCACCCCCAGGGAGATCGCCTTCAGCCGTCTCCTGCCCGCCGCACCGGCCCTCGCCGCCGCGATGTGGCCCGTGTTCCCGACGCTCCTGCTGGGGGCGTTCTGCCTGCTGGCCATGATCGGACTCAGCCTCGTCTACGCCGATCTGGGGACGCCCTACACGGCGGCTGCGATCGTCGCGGTCACTTTGGCGGCCGCCTATACGAGCCATCTCCGGCTCCAGCGAGAGGAGACCCTCTTCCAGATCCGGCTGGTCGCCGACGCGGCGCAGCAGGTGCTGTTGCGCCCGCTGCCGCGCCGGGTCCAGGACGTCGATATCGAGTCGCTGTATCTCGCGGCCCAGGAACAGGCCCGGATCGGAGGTGACTTCTACGAGGTGGCCGACACGCCGTACGGGGTTCGGCTGCTCATCGGTGACGTGCGCGGCAAGGGTCTGTCGGCGGTGGGGGCGGCCTCGGCGGTGATCAACTGCTTCAGGGAGAACGCGTACGACCAGCCCGACCTGAGGGGCATCATCCATCGTCTGGAGACCAGCATGTGCCGCTACAGCGTGGCGCTCCTCGACCCGGATCAGCCCGAGCACTTCGCCACCGCTCTGATCGCCGAGATCCCGTACGGCAGTGGGCATGTGAAGATCCTCAACTGTGGACACCCGCCGCCCCTGCTGATGCGGAGCGGACAGGTCCGCGTCCTGGAGCCCACCGTGCCCTCGGCGCCCCTCAACCTCGCGTCACTCCTCGGAGACAACTACAACGTCGACACCGTCGCCTTCGCCTCGGGCGACCAGATGCTGCTCTACACCGACGGCGTAACGGAGACCCGGGACCGCGCCGGCACGTTCTTCCCGCTACCGGAGTGGATGCGCCAGCTCGGCCCGGCGGCGCCCCGTGAGCTGCTGGACCGGCTTCACCGGGACCTGCTCCACTACAGCGGCGGAAGGCTCGATGACGACATCGCGGCCGTCGCCGTCCGCTGCAGGCGCCTCGGGGTGCAAGAGCGCTCCGCTTAGGTGGCCGGCGGCCGGACGGTTCGCGCGCAGCACCTCACCGCCGGAGCCGGGGCGGTCCACACCGAGGGGGAGGAGGCGCCCACAGGCCTGCCGGCCGCGCCGCTCGGCCCGGCCGGCCCGATGATCCCGTCCTCCGGTCGGTCCAGGTGTCTGCCGCCTCGGTCTGGGCCGACCATGGAGGAGGGCGGAACGCCCGCCGCTACGGCACGTGCCAAGGCGCCGAGCGGGAAGGAAAATGAGGCATGGGTACGACGGACTCCTCCAGAGCGCGCGACGGCCGGTCGGTGACGGGTCCCGCCGCGCCGCCCAGCGGCCTGCTCGATCTGCTCAGCGTCGCCGCGGTGGTGCTGAACGCGGAGGGGCGGGTGGTCTTCTGGAGCCCCAAGGCCGAGGAACTGTTCGGCTACACCGCGGAGGAAGCGCTGGGTCAGCACGCGGCCCGGCTGACGGTCCACGAGGAGCACCGGGACGCGGTGATCAAGCTGTTCGCCGAGGTCATGGAATCCGGCACCGACTGGGCAGGGGCGTTCCCGGTCCGGCACAAGGACGGCAGCACCCGCCTGGTGGAGTTCCGCAACATGCGGCTGCTGGACGAGCTCGGTGACGTCTACGCCCTGGGCCTTGCCGCGGACCAGGCAGCCGTGGAGCGGGTCGAGCGAGACGCCTCCCTGGCCATGCGTCTGGTGTCCCAGTCCCCGGTCGGGCTGGCCATTCTGGGCCCTGACCTGCGGTATCTGGCCGTGAACCCGGCTCTCGAACGCATCACCGGCCAGTCCGCGGCCGAGCGTCTCGGCCGGTCGGCCGGCGAGGTCCTGAGCTTCCTGGACACGGACCCCGAGGCCCGTCTGCGCCGTGTCCTGGAGACGGGCGAGTCGGTGGTGGACCGGGACATCGTCTGCCGGCCCCCTGCCGATCCGGACCACGAGCACGCCTGGTCCGTCTCGTACTACCGGCTGGAGGATTCCGCCGGGCGGGTATTGGGCCTCGCCTATTCCGTCATCGACGTCACCGAGCGGCACCGGGCCGCTGCCGAGGCGGCACAGGCCCGGCAACGGCTGACACTGATCGCCAGGGCTTCCGTTTCCGTGGGTACCACCCTCGACCTGGAAACGACAGCGCGCGAGCTCGCCGACGTCGTCGTGCCGGTCCTGGCGGATGTGGCAGCCGTGGACGTACTCGACAGCGCCCTCGACGGCCGGATGGCACCACCCGAGGGGCCGGCCCTCTTCCGTGCCCTTGCCGTCCGCGCGGCCCATTCCACCGAGGCGGTCCGCGCGGCCGACCCGACAGGGGGGCTCGCCTCCTATGACAGCGACCGCCTGATCACCCAGTGCGTGCGCACCCGGCAACCGGTGCTGGTGCCCCACACCACCGGCCGGGACCTGGAGCGCATCGCCCGGCACGGCGAGGCCGCCTCCCTCCTCGCGGCGGCCGGCGTTCACTCCTACCTGGCCGTACCGCTCATGGCCCGGGGTGAGGTCCTCGGCGCCCTCGACCTCAAACGCATCCGGAACCCCGCACCCTTCGACGACGACGACGCGTTCCTGGCCTGGGAGCTGGCCGCCCGAGCCGCGGTCTGCATCGACAACGCCCGCGGGTACCAGGCCCAGCGCCAAGCGGCCCTCACGCTCCAGCGCAGCCTGCTTCCCGAGCCTCCGTCGCATCTGCCGGGCCTGGAGGTCGCCTGCCGATACCAGCCCGCCGGCGCCACGAGCGAGATCGGCGGTGACTGGTACGACGCCATACCCCTCCAGGGTGACAGAACCGCCCTGGTCGTCGGGGACGTCATGGGCAGCGGCATCAACGCCGCCGCCACCATGGGGCAACTCCGCAGCGCTGCCCGCGCCTTCGCCGAACTCGCCCTCGCCCCCGCCGAGGCCCTTCGTCACCTCGACCACCTGACCGAAGGTGTCGAGCAGACCATCACCACCTGCATCTACTGTGTCTACGACCCTCACCGGGAACGCTGCGAGATCTGCCTCGCCGGCCACCTGCCCCCGGCCCTGATGCGTCGCGGCCACGCAGCACGGCTTCTCGACCTTCCCACCGGCGCACCGCTGGGGGTCGGCGGAGTCCCCTTCGAGGCCACCACCATCCCCTTCCGCCCCGGCGACGCGCTGGCCCTCTACACCGATGGCCTGGTCGAGACCCGAAGCGAACCCATCGACGCCCGCCTGGACACCCTCCTCGACGCTTTCACCGCGACACACGGCCACGATCTGGAAGACACCTGCGACCGCATCCTGGAAACCCTGCGCTCGCCCGGTGGTGAGGACGACGTCGCGCTGCTCATCGCCCGGGCCCAGTCCTCACGAGCGCCCCTATCGGCCGGTGGTGGTGGGAATCTGTACATTTGTTCATGAAGAGTCGCGGCTGTCAGGCATGCGACGGTCGCGGCCATGCTCGGGAACCTCGCAGGCGAGGACGACATGATCGACTTGAGTGCGCCGATCGTGGCCACATTCCTCGTGTATGTGGCCGTCATGATCGCAACAGGGGTCTGGGCCTACAGCCGCACTCACACCTTCGCCGACTTCGCCCTCGGGGGCCGTAGGCTCAGTGCTTTCGTCGCCGCCCTGTCCGCGGGGGCCAGCGACATGTCCGGCTGGCTGTTCCTCGCCTTTCCCGGAGCGGTGTACGCGGCCGGTGTCGGTGCCAGCTGGATCGCGGCCGGTCTGGTGGTCGGTACGTACCTCAACTGGCTGTTCGTGGCGCCGAGGCTGCGCACCTACACCGAGCGCGCCGGGAACGCCGTCAGCCTGGCGGCCTATCTGGAGGAGCGGTTCGAGGACCGCACCCGGATGCTCCGGATGGTCTCGGCGGCGGTCACCCTCGTGTTCTTCACCGTCTACGTCGCCAGCGGGCTGGTGGCCGGTGGCCTGCTGTTCGGGCACATCTTCGGTGTCGGGTTCGGGCTCGGAGTGACCCTGACCGCACTGGTGATCGTCGTCTACTCGTGTCTGGGCGGTTTCCTCGCCGTGAGCCTGACACATGTGATGCAGGCCACGCTGATGTTCCTCGCCCTGCTCGTGCTCCCCATGGTCGGCATCGGGGCGCTCGGCGGCTTCGGGGCCCTGCGCGACGCCCTCAACAGCAGGACGCCCGACCTGCTCGACATGGGCGCCAAGGCCGACTACGCGGGCGGGCAGTGGTCGGCAGGCGGGTCGCTCGGTGCCGTAGCGATCACCTCGTTGCTCGCCTGGGGGCTCGGCTATTTCGGCCAGCCCCACATCCTGGCCCGCTTCATGGGCATCCGCAGCACCGGCGCCATCCCCGCCGCCCGCCGTCTGGAAACCGGATGGGTCATCGTCGTACTCGCCGGCGCCACGCTCGTCGGCCTGGTGGGCATCGCCCGGACCGGCACGCCGCTGCACGACCCGCAGACGGTGTACATCAGTCTCAGCCGGACCCTGCTCAACCCCTGGGGCGCCGGCGTGATGCTCATCGCCGTACTGGCCGCGATCATCTCGACCGCGGACAGCCAGCTCCTCGTGTCGTCCGTCGCCCTCACGGAGGACTTCTACCGCGCGTTCCTCAACCAGCGCGCCTCGGACAGGACACTGGTCTGGGCCGGACGTGCCGCCGTCGTCGCCGTGACCGTGGTGGCCTTCGCGATCGCGCTCAGGGGTGGCGGGCTGCTGGGCATCGTCGCCTACGCCTGGGCGGGCTTCGGAGCCGCGTTCGGGCCGGTCGTCCTTCTCTCGCTGTACTGGCCGCGCATGACCTGGGCGGGAGCCATGGCCGGGATCGTCTCGGGCGCGGGCACGGTGCTGCTGTGGAAGAAGATCAATCCGTTGCTCGGTCCCTTCGAGTCGGGCATCTACGAAATGGTCCCGGGCGTCCTGGTCGCCACGGTTGCCGCCCTGGTCTTCGGCAGGTTCGTCGGCCGGCCTCCGAAACGGGCCTTCTGGCGGATGCCGGGCGGCGGGGTGAGCCAGCTGATGCTCACGCCCTTCCTCACCCACGCGCCGGTCGGCATCGCCGTCCTCGACACGGACCTGCGGTACGTCTGGGTGAACGAACCACTGGACCGCCGGGTGCCCCTCGAACGCCGGCTGGGCCGGCGGGTGGCGGACGTGCTGCCGAAGGCGGAGGCCGCGGCCTTCGAGGAGAAGATGCGCGGGGTCCTGGAGACCGGCGCTCCGGTGATGGACTACGAATACCGCGCCCCCGGTCACACGGACCCCGACGCCGGCCGCGCGATCTCCGCATCCTTCTTCGCGATGAAGGACCGCCACGGCCGGAACGTCGGTGTCTGGTACATGGTCATCGACGTCACCGAACGCTGGCGGGCCCAGGAACGCCTGGCCCTGCTCAACGACGCCGCCACCCGCATCGGCAGCACCCTGGACGTGACGCGGACCGCCCAGGAACTGGCCGACGACGCCGTGCCGTCCGTCGCCGACTTCGTCGCCGTAGACCTGCTGGACTCGGTCATGAGGGGCGAGGAGCCGGAGCCCGGGCCGGTCGGCATGTCGCCCGTCATCCGGCGCGCGGGGCAGCAGTCGGTGCGCGAGGGCTGTCCCGAGGGGAGTCTGACCGTGGGGGAGACGGTCCAGCGTGCCACCTCGTCGCCCGTGACCCGCTGTCTGCTGGAGAGCAGGACCCTGGTGGAACGGATCCTGGACCGCGACGCCAGCCCGTGGGTGACCGAGGACGAGTCGCTGGGCGCCTCCTTCCGCGACTACGACTTCCGCTCGGTGATGGTGCTCCCGGTGCGGGCGCGTGGCGTCACCCTGGGCGCGGCGACGTTCGCCCGGTCCCGGCGGCGGGGGCCCTTCGAGGAGGACGACGTACGTCTCGCCGAGGAACTCGTCTCACGCGCGGCGGTGTGCATCGACAACGCGCGTCGTTTCACCCGCGAGCGCACCGCGGCCCGCTCCATGCAGCGCTATCTGCTGCCACAGGAACTGACCGGAGGTTCCGCGCTGGCGGTGGCGTCGTGGTACCTCCCGGCGGATGTCCCCAGCGGTGTGGGCGGCGACTGGTTCGACGTGATTCCGCTGTCCGGAGCACGGGTCGCGCTGGTCGTCGGGGACGTGGCCGGGCACGGCATGAACGCCGCGGCGACCATGGGGCGCCTGCGCACCGCGGTACGCACGCTCGCCAACCTCGATCTGTCCCCGGACGAACTGCTGGCCCATCTGGACGACCTGGTCATCGGCCTCATGGGGGCGCAGGGCGGCGGCACCTCGGCGGCGGACGAGGGTGAGGCCGCGGGCACCGCGTTCATGGGCGCCACCTGCCTGTACGCCGTCTACGACCCGGTCAGCAGGCGGTGCACACTGGCCCGGGCCGGTCACCTCCCGCCGGTGATCGTCGGTCCGGGCGGTGGTGCCGACGTCCTGGACCTGCCCGCCGGACCACCACTCGGCCTCGGCTATCTCCCCTTCCAGTCCGTCGAGCTGGAGCTGGCCGAGGGCAGCCTCATCGCGCTCTACACCGACGGCCTCATCCAGTCCTTCGACCGGGACATCGACAGCGGGCTCTCCCGGCTGCGTGCCGCCCTTGCGGTGCCCCGACCGACGCTGGAGGAGACCGGCCGCGGGGTGATCGACGACCTGCTGGCCGGTCCGCCGTCGGACGATGCGGCCCTGCTCCTGTCCCGGACCCGGGTCCTGGCCCGCGACCGGGTCGTCTCCTGGGAGCTGCCCAGCGATCCGGCGGCCGTCGCGCACGCCCGCGCACTCGCCGCCCGGCAGCTGACGGAGTGGGGCATGCCCGATCTGACGTTCACCACGGAGCTCATCGTCAGCGAGCTGGTCACCAACGCCATCCGGCATGCGACCGGACCGGTCTGCCTCCGCCTGATCCGGGACCGTGGCCTGATCTGCGAGGTCTCCGACGCCAGCAGTACCTCGCCGCGCCTGCGCCATGCACGGACCACCGACGAGGGCGGGCGGGGCCTGCTGATCGTGGCCCAGCTCACCCACCGGTGGGGCACGCGCTACACGTCGACCGGCAAGATCATCTGGACGGAGCAGGTCGTTCCGGCGGACACCGCCGCACAGGACCCGGCCGTCAGCTGATCCTGCCGGTCGTGGCGACCTGGCGGATGCGGCGTGGACCGGCAGCACGACCCTGAGCGGCGCGGATCGTCGGCGGCAGAGCACCGGACTCCGGCCATGAGATCGCGATCGTGACGCGCTTCGGCCAACCGGGTGCCCGCTGCCGGGTCGGGCTGGGCCTCGCCGTGACTCATCCTGCGGCTGCGGGAAGACGGCCTGCCGCTCCGCGGGTCGCAACTCCCGTGCGCACAGCCCCTGTACGTACCAGATGGTGCCGACGGTCAGTCAACCAGGCTGTGTCGCTTGCCTGTTGGGATGCGTGACCCTACATTAAGCCCGACATTAAATCCACTTAACTGGATACTTAAGTGAGGGCTTCCGTGCCGCATCCCGCAAGACCGCGTATGCGCTGGATCACCGCTGCCGTGGCCGTCCTCGCCGCCGTGGCGGCGCTGGTCGGGGGAGTGAACCCGGGGCCGGCCGAGGCGTCCGTCCCTCCGGTCCGCACCCAGCACCTCGAGTACTTCCCGGGACCCGCGGCCGAGCCGCGCCAGGTGACCGTCCCGGTGAGCGCCCTCGGCCGGATCGCCCGCCCCGCGCCGACCGAGCCGGGCACCGCCGCGGCGGTGAAGGCGCTCCAGCGCACCGGACCGGTGTCCGGGCGGCTCGATCTGGTCGTGATGGGCGACGGCTACACGGCCGGCGAACAGCACGAGTTCGCCGCCGACGCCGAGGAGAAGCTGGACGCCATCTTCGGTGTCGAGCCCTACCGGAGCTACCGCGGCCTGTTCAACATCTGGTTGGTCAACGCCGTCTCCGACGAGTCCGGCGTCTCCGGTGACCCCGGGGCCGACGTGGTGAAGGACACCGCGCTGGACTCCTCCTTCTTCTGTGACGGCGTCGAGCGCCTCCTGTGCGTCGACACCGACGAGGTCGCTCAGTACGCCGACCAGGCCCCGGACGCCGACATCGTCTTCGTCATCGCCCACTCCGCCAAGTACGGCGGCGCGGGCTACTCCGCCGCCGACCTGCCGTCCGGCTCGACCTTCCACGGGGTGGCGACGATGTCGTCCGGCAACGACAGGTCGTACCTGATAGGCGCCCACGAACTGGGCCACTCCATAGGCCACTTGGCCGACGAGTACCAGTACACGGGCTACGGCACATACCCCTCCGCCGAGGAACCGCCCGCCGCCAACCTCACCATCCACCGCGACCTGGGCGCGACGAAGTGGTACCGCTGGCTCGGGGCCCAGGACCCGTCCGGTTCGCTCGTGGGTACGTACGAAGGCGGGGGGTACTACGAGGCCGGCATCTACCGTCCGACCGAGACGTCCATCATGCGCTCCCTGGCCTCGACGGACTTCAACGTCGTCGGCCGGGAGGCGATGATCGCCGGATTCTACGCCGACGCGGACGCGCTGACCTCAGCCCTCCCCACGTTCCGGCCCATCGGGCAAGGGCGCCGGATCACGGTACGTCTCGCGCCGCTGACCGGCCTCGCCGACCCCGAACTGACCTGGTACGTCGACGGCAGGCAGGTCCTGTCGGCGACGGGCGATCTGTCCGTGACGCCGCACGAACTGGGCGTTCGGGGCCACGGCCACAGGGTCACGGCGACGGTGACCGACCACACGACGGCCATACGGGACCCTGAGGTCCGGGCCGGGACGACCACTTCACTGACATGGACCGTACGGTGACACAGTGGCCGCCCCCAGCCCCTCGCCTCCGGGCCGTCCCCCAGCCGCTGCCCGTCTGCCGCCCCGGACCTCGGTGAGGTACTCGCGCGGGGTGCGCGGATCTGCGGCGGGGGACTGTGGCACCAGGGTGGGGCCGTTCATGCCGGTCGCACGGTGTGGTGCCGGCCGGCGGCGCCTGGACACCTGCGTGTCACTGGATGGTCCAGCCCACGCTGCCGACCCCGGTGCTGTAGAACGCGCAGGAGCCCGTGGACTCGCTGTACTGCCCCGGGTTCAGTGTCACCCAGTTGCCGGAGACATCCGGGGCCCAGCCGCAGACGATCTCGGCCCGGAAGGTGACGGTGTGGTCGGTGTTGTTCTGGCAGCCCGCGATGCCGACGTTCGGATCGTTGTTGTGCACCCAGCCGTCGCAGTCGACGGTCCCCTGGGCAGCGGCCTGCGCCGGAACCGCCGCACCGGCGACGGTGAGGGCCACGGTGGAGACCGCGGTGGCCAGGCCGGCTGCCAGGATGCGCTTCCTGCTGTTCATGTGTACCCCCGAAAGGTCGAGTTGCTGTCTTCCCGGGATCAGTGAAGAGCACCGGAGCCTGGGCGTGAACCTGAGACATCCGAGGGTGCCGGGGGTTGTGGCGGTGAGTGCCGACGTCCGTGCACCATCGAGGATCCCAGCGCGTCCGGCCGTTCCGGCGTCTGCCACATGCCGTCGGGCAACGGGTCTGCGGCCGAGCCGGCGGCGGCCTCCGCACGGTCGGCATCCCGAACCGGGCGCAGGCGCTGTCCTGCTCCTCGATGTACTCGGGTGGCGCGATGGTCCCGGCCGACGCCGGCGGCCCACTGGTATCCGCCCCCTCCTCATGCCGCCGGTGGCAGTGCGGCGAGGAGTGTCATCTCCTGTTCCGAGAGCCTCAGCGCGCCGGCCGCGATGTTCTGCGCGAGGTGGCCGGGATCGCCGGTCCCTGGGATGCCCAGCACATGTGGTCCCTGGTGCAAGGACCAGGCCAGACGGAGTTGTGCGACGGAAACCCCGTGTGCGCGGGCCACGGCACGCACCTCTTCGCTGTCCTCGGCCACCGGCCCTGCCTCACGCCCGGAACCGGCGATGGCGTGGAACGGGACGAAGGCGATGCCGAGTTCGCCGCAGCGGCGCAGAAGAGCCCGCTCCTCGCTCGACGCGCCGATTCCGTACGGGTTCTGCACGCAGACGACCGGGGCGATGGCGAGGGCCTCGGTCAATTGCTCGGACGTGACGTTGGATACGCCCAGGTGCCGGATCACTCCGGCATCGCGCAGTTCGGCCAACGCACCGAAGTGATCGCTGACCGAGCCCGCCCGCTGACTCGGTGGCACGCGCAGGTTCACCACGTCCAGGTGATCCCGGCCGAGTTGCCGCAGGTTCTCCTCCACCTGACCACGCAACTGCGCGGGTGTCGCCCACCAGAACCAAGCGGTGGCGCGGTCCGGCCCCCGGTACGACGGGACAGCCGCTTGGTGTCGCCCTGAAGGTCGGTGACTGTCACCAGACCGGTGGGTACCTGCGGTTGTACGCGGACGGCCGCCTCACGTTCAGCGCGCGGACCTGGACCGACTTCACCCTCAGCGGCGACGTGTGGCATGCGCGCTTCGAGCTGAAGAACCCCGCCGGCCAGGGCCTGTTCACCACGTCCACCTACGACAGCCCGACCATGTGGGCGAGCAAGAAGCACGACTGGACGGCGAACGGCACCTATGAACCGAGCGTCTACGACGCCACGGTCAGGGTGACCCAGTGGGCCTCCTGCTGAACCGGCCCCGGGAGGAACGGGGGACAGGCGGCAGCCGGCCGCCGTGACGGCATGTCCTCCAGTGGTGTGCCGGGACGATCGCCGCCCCCCTCTGGGTGGGCGGCGATTTTCGCGCCCGCGGAGTCGTGGGGGAACCGGCTGGAACGGACATCGTCCCGTCGGCCCCGTCCTCGTGCTGTCCGGGCGCCTTGCGGATGTGGCTGCCGCTCATCTGTGATATCGAAGTCTCTATAGAGCGTCGCTTGCTTAGTAATGGGCAGGGTGGGAAGTCGGAGGTGCACAGCCCGCCGCCGGTGGACCGGTGGGGCGGGTGCCCGCTCGTCACCTGAGGAGTGCCGTGACCCTTCGTATCGGAGTGGAAGAGGAGTTCCACATCGTCGAGGTGGAGACGGGTCTGCTCGTGCCTCGAGCCGACACCGTGCTGGAAGAGCTGCCCGGACGGACCTTCACGACCGAATTGCAGCAGGCGACGGTGGAGTCGAACAGCGATGTGCACACGTCTTTGGACGGCCTGTACGGCGATGTCGTCAGCACCAGACGCCGGCTCGACACCGCAGCGACCGCCCACGGGCTGGCCGTGGTGGCCGCGGGAACGGTGCCGCTGGCCCGCACGGCGGACATCCGCCCCACTCCCGGCCACCGCTACCGCCGTATGGTCGACGAGTACCGCCTGATCGCCGACGAGCAGCTCATCTGCGGAACCCACGTCCACGTCGACGCCGACGACCGTGACCTGGCCGTACGCGTCATGTGCGAGCTGGCGCCGTGGCTGCACGTGCTGCTGGCCCTGTCCGCCAGTTCTCCCTTCTGGCTGGGCGCCGACACCGGCTATGCCAGCTGGCGGACCATGGTGTGGCAGCGCTGGCCCACCTCGGGGCCACCGGGATGCTTCGCCGACGCCGCCGCGTACGACGCGGCCGTACAGTGCCTCGTCGACTGCGGCGTCATCAGCGACCCGGGAATGATCTATTACGACATCCGGCCCTCCGCCCACCAGCAGACCCTTGAACTGCGCATCTGCGACGCCTGCCCCCGCGCGGAAACGGTCGTGCTGATCGCCGGACTCTTCCGCGCCCTGGTGACCGAAGCCCATGAGCGGCTGGGAACCGCGGACGTCCCCGCCTGCGCCGGCCGACACGAGTGGCTGCGTGCCGCCGCCTGGCGGGCCGCACGGTCGGGCCTGGAAGGGACCCTGATCGATCCCGGAAGCCGGCATGAGGCGCCCGCGGCCCAGGTGGTCCGCAGACTGCTGGCACGGGCACGCCCGGCGCTCGAGGCCGCCGGAGACTGGCACACGGTCCGGGAGCTCGCCGAGAGGGCGCTCGCGGCCGGCAGCGCCGCCCACCGCCTGCGCCGTACGGCCGCGGAGGAGGACCTGCTGGCCTGCACGGATCTGGCGATCGCGGAAACCAGAGGAGACGACCCCCCGCCTCCCCGGCCCGGTGCGGCTCCCACGCGGCACGTCGCCTCCCCGGGGCCGCCCGCCGCGGAAGCCTCCCGGGCCCGCCCGGCACGCATCGCCGGCCGCTGAGGCGTGCCCGAGGAGTTCAGCCGCCTCACCAAACCCCGCCCGCTCTCGTCGCGAAGGAAACAGCACCGTGTCAACCAGTCCCGACCGCATACCGACCGGCACACCGACGGACGGGCCCGCGCTCACCGCACCGCCGCGCGACCCGCGCGACCCGTACGCGCAGCGGGGAGGTGGTCGCGGATGTGCGGCCTGAGCGGGGAGATGCGCTTCGACGGCACGCGGCCCGACCTGGCGGCCGTCGAGCGCATGAGTGAACGGCTCGCCGCCCGCGGTCCCGACGGCCACGGGATCTGGTCGCGGGAAGCGGTGGCCCTGGGGCACCGCAGGCTGAAGATCATCGACCTCTCCGAGCGCGGGGCACAGCCGATGACCGACGACCAGCAGGAGATCACCGGCATCTTCAACGGGTGCATCTACAACTACGAGGAACTGCGCGGGGAACTCAAGGCCCTCGGCCACCGGTTCCGGTCCACCTCCGACACCGAGGTCGTCCTCAGGGCGTACCGGGAGTGGGGGACTGCCTGCGTCGACCGCTTCTACGGCATGTTCGCCTTCGCCCTCGTCGAGCACCGGACCGGCCGGCTGATCCTGGGACGCGACCGGCTCGGCATCAAGCCCCTGTACCTGTCCGAGACCCCCGGACGGCTGCGCTTCGCCTCGACGCTGCCCGCCCTGCTCGCGGCCGGGGGCGTCGACACCTCGCTGGACCCGGCCGCCGTGCACCAGTACCTCAGCTGGCACGCCACCGTGGCCGCACCCCGCACCGTCCTGGCCGGGGTGCGCAAGCTCCCCCCGGCCACCGTGCGGATCGTCGAGCCGGACGGCACCTGCGAGGAGCACTGCTACTGGCAGCCGTCGTACACGCGCCGCCCCGAGCACGCGGGCATGGGCCCAGCCGAGTGGCGGGACGCGGTGCTGGACGCCCTGCGCACCGCCGTACGCCGGCGGATGGTGGCTGACGTGCCGGTCGGTGTCCTGCTCTCCGGAGGGCTGGACTCCAGCCTGATCGTGGCACTGCTGGCCGACGAGGGACAGCGGGACCTGGCGACCTTCAGCGTGGGCTTCGAGTCGGAAGGCGGCGACGAGGGGGACGAGTTCCGGTACTCCGACCTGGTCGCCAGGGAGTTCGCCACCGACCACCATCAGCTGGTGGTTCCCTCACGACGGGTGTCGACGGCCCTGGACGCGGCGGTCCTGGCGATGAGCGAGCCGATGATGAGCCACGACGTGGTCGCGTTCCATCTGCTGTCGGAGCAGGTGGCCAGGAACGTGAAGGTCGTCCAGAGCGGGCAGGGCGCCGACGAGGTCTTCGCCGGCTACCACTGGTACCCACGCCTCGCCTCCGTGACCCGCGAGGAGGAACCGGAGAGGTATGCCGAGACGTACTTCGACCGGCCGCACGCCGACCTCGCGGCGATGGTGCAACCGCACATGCTGCCGCGGGAAGACGTCTCCGGCCGGTTCGTCCGGGAGCACATGGCGGTGCCGGGGGCCGAGACCGCGCTGGACGCCGCCCTGCGGCTCGACACACATGTCATGCTGGTGGACGATCCGGTCAAGCGGGTCGACAACATGACCATGGACTCGGGTCTGGAGGCCCGTGTGCCGTTCCTGGACCACGAGCTGGTGGAGCTGGCGGCCGCGTGCCCGCCGGAGCTCAAGCTGGCCGACGGCGGCAAGGGTGTCCTGAAGGAGGCCGGCCGCAAACTGCTGCCCCACGAGGTGGTCGACCGCCCCAAGGGCTACTTCCCGGTGCCGGCGATCACCCACCTGGCCGGACCCGTCCTGGAAAGGGTGCGCGAGGCACTCACCGCCCCGGAGGCCAAGCGGCGCGGGCTCTTCCAGGACTCCTACGTCGCCGAACTCCTCGCGGCCCCCGACCGACACCGCACCAAGCGCGGAGCGAACGCGCTGTGGCAAGTGGCTTTGCTGGAGATATGGCTGCAGACGCACGGCATCTGACCGGGGAACCCCTCAACGAGCGCACGCTCGACACGGACGGGACCGCTGCCGAACGGCCTCCCGCCCCGCACCTGACGCGGACCGCCGACTCATCTCCTGCGGCCCCGGACGGCCATGGCACCGCCTTCGCCGCGCCCGCACCCGTCCCACTGCCGGACGCCTCCGGGCCGCGCGACCCGACGACGCGGCTCATCGCGCACGGCTGCTGGTACCCCTCGGCCGACCCGGCCGGAACACAGGTCGCCTTCATCTGCGACCGCGGCGGTGTACCCCAGCTGTGGGCGGGCCCCGTCGACGGCGACGCGGTGCGTCTGCTCGACGACGGACCGGATCCCGTCCGGGAGGTGTCCTGGTCGCCCGACGGCCGCTGGATCGCCTATACGACGGCCCCCGGCGGCGGTGAGCACACGCGGGTGCTGTGTGTGCGCCCCGACGGCACCGACCGGCACATCCTGGCCGGAGCCGAGCCGGGCAGCTCCGCCCATCTGGGCTGCTGGGCGCACGACGGATCGGCGGTCGCGGTCACCGTCGCGGTCCCCACCGCCGTACCCGCCCTGGACACCGTGGCAGAGCCCGCAACGGCCGGCGCCGGCCCGGCGGCCGGTCGCCTGCCGGAGCACTGGCAGGGGCGGATGGGAGATGCGGAACTCCTCGGTGCGGCACCCGGCCCCGGGCTCGGACTGGCGTCACCCCCCGTCACCGTCGACACGCGGGCCACGGGCGCTCCGGGCGAGGCGCACATCGCCCCGGAGGCCGGATTCGGCGACGGACTGTCGGCCTATCTCATCGACCCCGACGGCGTGGCCGCCGCCGTCCTGCTCGCCACCGAACAGGACGCGGCGACGCTCCGCGTGTGCGATCTCAGCCGTGACGGCGCACTCGCGCTGCTGCGCCGGGGACCCCGCGGGCGGCGCGAGGCCGTCGTGCTGCGCACCGCCGACCACGTGACGACCTGTGTGGTGCCGGTGGCCGACGGCGATCCGTGGATCGGCAGCTTCTCCCCCCGCGCGGACACCCTGTGGCTGCGCAGCAACGCCCACCGGGAGTTCGCGGTCCTTCTCGCCGCCGGCCTCGACCCGGAAGGGCGGCCGTGCGGCTGGTCCGTCGGGGCTTCGCGCGAGGACTGCGACCTGGAACTGCTGCGATGCGCCCACGACGGCAGCGCCGCCCGACTGGCCTGGAACGTCCGGGGCCTGAGCGAGCTGGAGGTCCTCGACACGGACCCGTCCGGTACGGCCGGGGCCGCCACCGGCCCGTCCCGGCCCGTGCCCCTGCCCCACGAAGTGGTCACCCGCATCGCGGACGCCGGCCCCCGGCTCCTGCTGGCCCTGTCCGGGTCCCGGCGGCGCCCCGGCATCTGGTGGCTTCCCGAGGGAGTGATCTCGGTGCGCACCCCGTGGTCGTCACGGGACGAGGACGCGGTTCCCCCGGGCCGCCCGCCGGTACGGCCGGTCCACCGCCGTCCGACCGCACGCGACGGGCTGCCGCTGAACGGCTGGTACTACCGTGCCCCGGGACGCGGCCCCGGTGAACCCGCGCCCTGCGTCATCCATCTGCACGGCGGCCCCGAGGACCAGGAGCGCCCTGTCCTCGATCCGCTCTATCACGAGATCCTGGGCCGAGGACTGGACGTCTTCGCACCCGACGTACGCGGGTCCTCCGGATACGGCCGGTCGTTCGTCGACGCCGACCTGGGAAGGGGCCGGTTCGCGGCCCTCGACGACGTGGCGGACTGCGCCGCCCACGCGGTGCTGGCCGGCCCGGCCGATCCCGCCCGGCTGGCGGTCATGGGCCGCTCGTACGGGGGCTATCTCACGTTCGCCTCTCTGGTCTGGCACCCGGACATTTTCCGCACCGGCGTGGCGGTGTGCGGCATGTCCGACTTCGCGACGTTCTTCGAGGGCACCGAACCCTGGATCGCCCAGTCGGCGGCCAACAAGTACGGCCACCCGGTGGCCGACCGCGAACTGCTGCACGCCCTGTCACCGATGAGCCGCATCGACGCGCTGCGCGCGCCGGTGCTCGCCGTGCACGGGGAGCACGACACCAATGTGCCCCCACGGGAGTCGGAACAGTTCGTACGGGCGGCACGCGAACGTGGTCTGACCGCCGAACTGCTCACCCTGCGCGACGAGGGACATGACTTTCTCCGCGCCGACAACCGGCGGCTCTTCCGCCGTGCCGCCGCCGACTGGTTGCAGCGGCACCTGACCGGACGATGAGTCGCCCTCCTCCCCCGTGCTGCCGGTTGTTCCGTCGCATCCCCCGTCGGAAACGTGCCCGGCAGGAAGGAGGGCGGCATCACTATCTCTGTTCGAAAGGGTGAATGCAACTCGTCCTTTCCTTTTCTCAGCTCACGAGAAGTTCGATGATAAACCTTCTCGGTGAATGAGAAAAGAACGGCTCTTTCTCGGCTCGTGAGAAATATGTACAAGGCATGGTTCCCGGGTCGGAACCGGCACACGGATGCCCTAGCCTGTCGGCGTACGCATCCTGCCCGTGTCGAGAGGAGTACCGTGCGCGCGATTGTCATGAGGGAATTCGGCGGCCCTGAGGTTCTGCGACTGGAAGAGGTCCCCGACCCCGAGCCCGCGCGTGGACAGACCCTGCTCGATGTGCGGCTCGCGGGTGTCAATTACGCAGACGTCCACGTTCGTGGGAACACCTACCTCGCGCCGGTCGAACTGCCGTACATACCCGGCAACGAGGTGGTGGGCACCACACCGGACGGCAAGCGTGTCGTGGCGCTGACACAGGGCGGCGGCTACGCGGAGAAGACCGCCGTGCACCGCAGGTTGCACTGGGAGATCCCGGACGGCCTCACCGACGAACAGGCGGTGCCCCTGGCTCTGCAGGGGAACAGCGCGTACCACCTCCTGTTCACCGTCGCCCGGATCACCGAGGGGGAGACGGTCGTCGTTCCCGCGGCGGCCGGAGGCGTGGGCTCGCTGGCCGTCCAGCTGGCGCAACGGGCGGGCGCCCGCGTCGTGGCTCTCGCCGGCACGGCCGAGAAGCGTCAGCTGGCCCTGGAACTCGGGGCGGTGGCAGCCGTCGACTCCTCCGACGAGGACGGCCTCGCGGAACGGATCCTGGACGCGGCAGGGGGGCCGGTGCACGCCGCGCTGGAGATGACCGGCGGCAAGACGCTGCACCAGACTCTCGACGTGCTGGCCCCGCGCGGCCGACTCGCCGTCTACGGCTTCGCCGGCGGAGAGCTGGCCGACGTCCCCGTGCACACACTGCTCCGGAAGTCCGTCACCGCCGCCGGGTTCTGGCTTCCCCACCTGTACACCGACCGGACGCTTCCGCTGGCGGCGTCCATGAGGCTGCTCTTCGACGCTGTCGGCAACGGCACGCTCAAGATCGTCAGCGGCGGCACCTTCCCGCTGGCCGACGCGGCCAAGGCGCACAGCATGCTCAACAACAGAGTCGGCATGGGCAAGTTCAGCCTCGACACGGTCACACCATAGTCTTGGTGCGCAGCGTGTACGGGTGACACCAGCACTGGTACGGGTGCGCCCACGAAGGGGCGCGCGGGGCGGGACGAAGGGGTACGGCTGATGAGTGGGCAGCGTGGCAGCGGGACCGGTTACGCCGACCGTTTCATGCGGGTGCAGCAGGCGTTCATCACTCTGGGGCCCGGTGCCCATCGGCTGTCCGCGATCGCCAAGGCCGCCGATCTCGATGACTCCACCACCGGCCGCATGCTGACCGCCGGCACCTACAACAGCACCTTCGTCCGGGTCGACCGAGGCCTGTACCAGCTCGGCAGCACGGTCGCCGACCTGGGACTCCACGCACTCTCCGAGGACAAGCTCTCCGGTGACGAGGCCACCCACGTGCTGCGGGGCCTGCGGGAGGCGACCGACAGCGGTCTGGTCTTCCTGTACATGAGAGCCCCGTTCGGCATAGCGGGCAGGCAGTGCCTGGACATGGCGGTGGGGGATTCCGACCTCGTCGAACTCGGCATGACACCGCGCGACGTCCTCTCCGTCACACGGTCGCTGCGCACCGGTGCCTCGGGCCGGACGATCCTCGCCTATCTGCCCGCCCGGATCCAGGAGCGCGTCGCCGCCGACCCGGTCCCGCAGGAAGCGGGCCCCGGTGTCATCCGGGACGGCGACGAACTGCTCGCCTCACTCGCCGACATCCGTGACCAGGGTTACGCCCTGGGTCGCGAGGAGTGCATGGCGAAGTGGAACTCCGTTGCCGCCCCCGTCATCTGGGACGGTGCGATCTGGGGCGCGGTCCTGCTGCTCAAGCCCGTCGACGTCATGCCGGAAGCCCCCCAGCGCTACATCCACGCCACCATCACCGCGGCTGCCAGGCTCAGCCGGCTCGGCGGAGCCTGGTCGGCCGACGACTGACCGCCCGCACCTCACGTCGTGGTACGGCGGCAGCGCTGCGGGCGGCAGGGCGGAAGGCCGCCGCCCGCCGGCGTCGCCGCTAGCGCAGGTCGATGACCGTACGCAGTTTGCCGCTGGTCGCCGTGCGCTCGAACTCCTCCCGCCGGGCGGTCTGCACGGCGAGGGACAGCAGCCCCTCCGTCTGCGCCGAGGCGAGTTCCGCCACCCCGGCGGTGAGGGCGTCCCGGGCGACCTCGGGGTCGGGCGCGTACTGCTCGTCGAGCCGGACCGTCAGCCGCTCCCGGCCGGCACCCGGCGCCACCACCAGCTGCGCTTCGCCGTGATAGCCGAGCCGCTCCTCCAGTACCCGGACGACACCCCGGTAGTTGACGAAGTACGTGCCCACGCGGACGACGTCGCCGTAGCGCCCGAGCAGTTCCAGACGGGGCACGTGGCTGCCGCACGCACACGGGCCCTGCACCGCCCGTCCCAGGTCACCGATCTCGTAGCGCTCCAGCCGCTGGCCGGACCGCGCCAGGGAGGTGAACACCAGCCGGCCGGGCTCGCCCGGCACCACCGGCCGGTCCTCGTGCGGGTCGAGGACCTCCAGCGTGTGCAGGTCCGTCAGCACGTGGTGGACCGAGCCGTCGCAGGACGCGCACTGGTAGCCCAGCGGCCCCAGGTCGGTGCTGCCGTACGCCGCGGAACGGATCACCTCCACCCCGAACTCGTCGCGGAGCACCCTGCGTTGTTCGGCGGTGAAGTGCTCGCCGCCGTAGAAGACCTTGCGGATGCCGCCGTAGGCGCGGAATCGGTCCGCCTCGGCGTGGAAGAGCTGCCACAGGTAGGACGGCATACCGAAGACGGTGTCCGCCCGGTGGGTGAGAAGTGCCTCGGCCACCGCGGCGTGGTCGGGACCCGCGGCGATCGGGAGCTGGGTGGCGTTCAGCCGTTCCAGGATGGAGAAGAAGCTGATGAAGCTGCCGTACATCCCGCCGCAGTAGAACAGGTTGGCCGCGCGGTCGCGGACCGGGTCGAAGCCGGCGTTGAGCAGTCCGTCCGCCGCGGCGCGCATCTGGTTGTCGTAGTCGTCGCAGGTGAACACCGACAGCGCGGGCGCGCCCGTGGAGCCTCCGCTGCGGAAGTACAGGTGCGCATGGCGTGGGTCCAGGGCGGTGAGCGCATGCTGTACGCCCTCCTTGCCGAGCAGCGGCACGTCCGGCGCGGGAGGCAGTACCGGTGGCGCCACCAGGTCGTCCAGGCAGGCCACCGTACCGAACCGCGCATCCGTGGCGCGCACGCTCACCCGGCGGCTGTAGCGCTGCAACGCGTAGACACCGTCGTGGGGTTCGCCCTCGTAGCCCTCCAGCATGGAGCCGACCGGGGTGACGCGGGTGACGCCCGCCGCGAACAGCGCGCGGGACAGCGCGGCCACGTCCGCGCGGTCGCCCCCGATCGCCGCGGTCTGCAGGTAGCGGCGCATGGGACGGAGGGTCG
This sequence comes from Streptomyces sp. NPDC037288, assembly GCF_055603265.1. Lineage (NCBI taxonomy): Bacteria > Bacillati > Actinomycetota > Actinomycetes > Kitasatosporales > Streptomycetaceae > Streptomyces > Streptomyces sp. NPDC037288. The sequence goes on along the minus strand of NZ_JBVJVY010000005.1, from coordinate 250,254 downwards.
CGGTGACCGTGTGCCGGGGCAGGGGCTTCACCCAGACGCTGCGGTACAGCGGGGAGGCGTCGAGCGCGGGCCGGGTGTCGGCCAGCACCCGCCAGGAACCGTCCTCGGCGCGGAACACGCGGGTCAGGCCCAGGTGTTGTTCGAGCCGGGCGAGCCGCTCCACGGTGGTGATCTCCGCCTGCTCGGCCGTGCCGGGCAGGGAGGACGGGGGCCGCTCGGCGGACACCTTCGCGAGCCGCTCGGCGAACCGTCCGGCGAAGGCGTACAGCTCCTCGCCGTCGTCCGTGTCGAGGTAGACCACCTGCGGGCTGGAACACGCCTGCTGTTCGAGCCGGCAGACGTCCTCGGCCAGCGCGTCGAGGACACTGTCGTCGGACGCGGCCCGCCGGGTCAGATAGGCGAAGGAGATCCGGTGGCCCCACTCGACCACCCGGCAGCCGGGCGGCGCCAGTTCGCCCGCCGCGCGCACCGCGTCCTCGCCGCCCCACACCGCGATCGCGTCGGCCTGCCCGCACAGCGCCTCCAGCCACGCTCGGCGCGAGGAAGGGAAGCGCAGGGCGATGACGCGTTCGGCTATCAGCCCGGAGGGATCGGCCGCACCGATCGCGGCGAGCAGGTCGAGGGCGAGCTCCGAGTCGGAGCTGCTGGTCTTCAGCACGTTCACGTTGCCCGCCAGCAGACCCTCCACGACGCTCAGCGGTGCCACGGCCGCGGCGTTGCCCGGCGCGATGTGCACCAGCAGGCCGACGGGCGCCCAGGCCTCGTACACCGTCTCGCGGGCGTCCGGCCGGGTCAGCCGCTCCGGGCGCAGGCCGCCCAGTTCCCGCCGCAGCTTGCGTTCCAGCGCCTCCCGGGCGAGCGCGCCGGCCAGCTCCGCCAGGACGGCCGCGGCCTCGTCGGCGGGCAGGTGCCCGGCGAGGCGGCCGTACAGGGCGGAGGCCGGATCGGCCAGGTCGCGGCCGACCGTGGCGCAGGCGCCGAGCACCACGTCGGTGGGCAGGGGACGCGTCAGGACCCGTCCGGTCAGCTCCGGCAGCCCGGCGAGCCGCCGGCCGGCCTCGGCCTCGTCGATGAACTCCCCCTGCCAGAGGTGGAGTCCGGGGCCGGATACGGGGTGGAGTACGGAGGCGGTCACGACATTCCCTTCATCAGTTCGGCGGCGGCCACCGCACAGCTGCGGTTGCGACTCACCCCGGCCCGGCCGTGCACGGTGAACCAGTCGGTGGACAGTGGGCACGGACACTCCTCACCCGGGTGCAGCGACGCAAGGTCGCCCATCACCACACTGTGCGCGGGCACGGAGGTGATGTAGGGGCTGACCAGGTGCAGAAAGCCACGTTCGCCGTACGGCAGCGGGCGCAGCGTCCCGGTGTCGCGAACGGCCGCACGCGACCACACGGGTACGTGCAGCCGGTGGTGCGCGCACTCGACGTACGGCACGCAGTGCTCGACCGAGCCGAAGGTGTCGCGCACGCGGTCCCCCGGCACGCCGAGAAGGTCGGTGACCTCGGCGTAGAACGCCTCCTTGGCGATCTGCCGGTCGGCGTGGCCCTTCCAGCCGCCGCCGAGCACCACCAGCGATCCCTCGGGCAGGGTGAGTGGCGGCAGGCCCATCGCCCGCATCCGCTCCAGGGTGAAGTACAGGAACGCCGGGAAGCCCAGGATGCGGACCGGTACGTCGTCCTCGGCGTAGCGCTGGAGGGCCGCGATACAGCCGTGCACGTCGAACTCGTGGCCGGTGCCGGTGTGCCGCAGGGCGTGCGTGGTGTGCCGGGCCGGGGCGAAGTCGCACAGGTAATTGTCCGTGAAGGACGTGCCCAGCTTCAGCGACGGCGCCGGCTCGTAGCTGTACAGCAGGTAGTTCACCGGCTGTTCGGGCGTGATCCAGCCGTAGTGGTCGAAGATCCGGGCCACCATGCGCTGCGCCGAGCGGATGGTCCACTCGTCGAAGAACATCTGCGACTTCTGGCCGGTGGTGCCCGAGGAGGTCAGATGCAGGAACACCTCCTCGCGCGGGATCGACAGGACCTCATGACGCTTGAAGAAGGCGGCGGGCACCAGCGGGCTGCGCACCCCGTCGCCGACGGTGGGCGCGGGCGTCTCGGCCGGATCCTCCAGCAGAGCGGCGAAGAAGGGGGAGCGGCGGGCGTGCCAGGCGTCGGTCTGCGCCATGGCGGCGGCGAACAGCTCGTCGGCGGCCGGTCCGTGGGCGTACGGCTCCGCCAGGTCGCAGAGCCTCTGCACCTGGCCGAGCGCCGCCGGGTCGGGAACCTCGACGGGAGCGAGATGGGGTTTCATCGGGACACCTCGTGAAGGGGCAGGTAGGTGGCGGTCCAGGCACTCAGGTAGGCGCCGAGGTACGGCTGCAGCAGCGGGCTGACGGCGGTGGTGCGGAAGTCGATCTGACGGCTGGTCCGCGACAGCACCACGTAGTCGTGGAGGCGGTCCCGGATGCGGCGCATCGCCGGGTAGACCGCGCTCGGCAGGAACCCCGAGGCGAGGAACACCTCCAGGGCCTCGGTGTCGGCCAGCGGGAGCAGCGCCTCGGCGTAGTCGGCGCCGGCCCGGGTGACCGCGGCCGTCAGCGCCTCCAGGGCGCCGGCCACCGCGGCCGGACGCGGATGGACGGCGACGAGGGCACAGCTTCCCGCCACGGCGTCGAGGTCGGCGTACGCCTCGAAGCTGCCGTCGGCGGCGACCAGGACCGCGTTGGGCGTGTGCAGCGGGAAGAAGCGGTCGTCGGCCTCCGGGAACAGCTCCAGGAAGCGGCGTCGCACGAAGGCCGGGGCGGTGATCAGCTCGATCGGCTCGGCACCGGTGGCCGCGCCCGTCGTGTGGCGGGAGGGGATGTGCCGGGTGCCGCCGTAGTCGATGCCGACGCCTGCGGACACGGCGGACAGCAGCGGCGACAGCCGTTCGGGCACACTCGCCACCGGTTCGCGCTGTTCCAGCACACCGTCGGCGTAGCGGGCGAACAGTGCGAGGGTCTCGCACCCCTCGACCTCGACGGCGTTCGGCAGCAGGCCGAGCGGCCGGAAGCCGTTGCGTACGACCACCTGCTGCGGTCCCTCGGTGACCAGGCGGACGGTGGCGTACACCGAGTCGAGCCCGCCGGTGGCGAACGCGTCGGCGCAGATCGCCCCGGTCAGCCGGGAGGCGAGTCCGCCGCCGCGATGGCCGGGGTGCACGGCGAGGCCGACGAGCTTTCCGATGCGGCTGCCCGGCTCGGTCACCACGACGGCGGAACCCACCAGGGTGCCGCCGTCGGTGCGGGCGGTGAGCCAGTGCGCGGTGCCGTCGGTGATCAGCCGGCGCATGACGACCGGGTCGCTGCCGAGCGGCACCGGATAGCCGTGCCCGTACACCTCGAAGTACAACTGCCGCAGTTCGGCGATGTCCTGCGCGGAGGCGGGGGAGAGGACGGCGGTCACGACGCCGCTCCCGCCGGCTCCTGTGCGACGGGAGTCCGCTGGGCTTCGGCGCCGGACCTGCGGCCCAGCCACCACAGCGCCAGCGCCACCGGTACCAGACCCGCGCCCTGGACCACACAGAGCGTGCGGGCCGCCAGATGGTCGCCCAGCGCGCCGAAGACGAGCGAGGAGACGGGGAACGTGGCACCGAGCAGCGCCTGCATGACCGCGAAGAACCCGGGCTTGTCGGCGGCGGGCACCAGCCGCTGGAACAGCGCGACGAACCGCACGCCGATCACACCGACGCACCAGCCGGCGGCGGCCATCGAGAGGACCGCCGCCGCGTGCCCGGCGAGCAGCCCCGGAAGGCCGAGGGCCGAGGCCATGACCGCGAGGCACACACTGCCGACGGCGACCGGGCGACCGGGCAGCCGCCCACCGCTGAAGGACCCGACCAGGGTGCCCGCGCCGAGGGCCGCCTCCAGCAAGGCCACGGTCGAGCCGGTCGCGTGCAGCACCTCCCGGGTGTACAGCGGCATCACGACGTAGACGGCGGTGGTGAAGACGTTGGCGGCGGCGAAACAGACCAGTACACGGCGGATGAACGGCAGACCGGCCAGGATCTGGCGCAGCGTGCGGCGCCTCGGAGACGCCTCGTCCGTATCTCCGTGCCCGGCCGCCGTCCGCGGGAAGCGGGTGGAGCCGACCAGCAGGGCGGCGAGCAGGTACGCGGCGGCGCAGGCGGCGACGACGGCGGCCAGGGAGCCCGCGTCGACGACGAGCGGGCCGAGCAGCCCCCCGCACAGCCCGGCTACGGACTGGGTGGACAGTTCGAATCCGGTGGCCGACTCGATGTCGGCGTCCTCGACGAGTTCCGGCACCGAGGTGGTCAGGCAGGGATCGAACACCGCCTGACAGGCGGCCAGCGCCAGCCCGACCGCGTAGGCCGCGGCCACGGGCAGCAGTCCGGCGTACGCCACGACGGCCGCCGTGCCCGCCACCGCCCCCGCCACGGCCGCCGCGCCGGCCAGCACCGTGCGGTGTGCGCAGCGGGCGACGAGGCCCGCGACCACCGGAGCGAGCGCGACCGCGGGCAGGGTGCTCACCATGAGGAACAGACCGGAGGCGAGGCCGCGGTGCGCGCCGCCCGCGAAGCCGACGAGCCACCAGACCGCGCCGACCTGGAACATCCTGCTAGCCGCCTGGGTGAGGAGCTGACCGGTCCAGACCCTGCCGAAGGACGCATTGCGCAGGACGAGGGGCAGACGCCGCACACGCGGGGGTGCCGGGTTCATGAGAGCGGCCGTTCGTCGACGACGCGGATGAGCTTGCCCGAGCGGGAGTTGACCGCGAGGTCCCGGTGCCGCACCCATTCGACGGCCAGCGGGTTCACGTGCCCGGCGGCGGTCGCGGTCGCGTACAGGGGACGTTGCGCGAGGAGCGCGGCCACGACGGACTCGCCCAGCCCGGTATGGTCCTTGCCCGGATCGGCGACCGCGAGCCGCAGCACGAGCCCGTCGCGGCCGTCCCACCGCCGCACGGCGAGCTGCAGCCCGGTCACCTCGCCGGAGGCGTCGGCGGCTTGGACGACGTGATGGACGTCCTCGGTGTACAGGGAGACGGGACCGACCCGCACGCCCTCCTCGGCGCGGCCGAGGATGCGGAAGACACCGGCGTCCCGGTCGACCCACTCGGCCCGGTCGCCCGCCGGATAGCGGAGCACCGGCATGAGCCGCCTGCGCAGGTCGGTGACGACGAGCCGCCCGGGCGCACCGTTCGCCTCGACGGGACGGTCGGTCTCGTCGCAGAGGATCTCGACCACCGTGTACGGGGTGAAGGCTCGGTGCACGCGCGGGTCGTCGCCGGGCACGGCCTCGCCGAGGAGCCCGGCGTCCACGCTCGCGTACCCGAGGGAGCGCGGCCGGGCGTTCGGGAACGCCGCTCGGAGCAGCGGGAGTTGGTCGCCGAAGAGGCATTCCCCGCCGAAGAACAGCAGCTCCACGTCCGGCAGGGTCCGGCCGGCCGAGCTGAGGCGCTCGGCGAGCGAGCACAGCGTGGTCGGTGTACCGGCGACCACCTGGACCCGGAACTCCTCCAGGGTCGCCGCCGTGGACTCCCAGGGTGCCGCGCCGCCGATGGGCAGGCGGACGTTGGCCACGGGCGAGCGGTGCAGCGAGTCGAGGACGAAGCTGAAGCTGGCGTACAGGTCGCCCGCGTAGAAGAGGTCAGCCACCCGGTGGCCGGGCCGCAGACCCGCACGGACCAGCCCGGCACCGAATGCGGTCGTGAACTCCCGCCATTCCGTGCGGGTGTAGTAGGAGAACTTCGGCGACCCGGTGGTCCCGCCACTGCGGAAGACGACCGCTTCCTCCAGCGGGGCGGTCAGCAGCCGGTTGTCACGGGGCGAATTGGCCCGCCAGAAATCGGCCTGGGGCACCACCGGAAGATCCGAGAGCCGAGTGACGTGTTCGGGAAGCCCGGCGTAGAGCTCACGGTAGAAAGGCGAGTTGTTGCGGGCGAAACGTAGCAGTTCCGCAAAAGGTTGAACGGGCATCAATTCCTGCTCAAAGGCGTGGACCGCCGGCACGGCACATCACCGGCGAGGCGCGACGGAGCCGGCCACCCAGGGGGCGTGGACCGTGTCGCTGAGGGTGTGAAAAAGCGGCGCGCCCGTGACGAACGGGGCGTCCGGTGCACCAGGGTATCTCACTATGCGGGACGGACTTGCGCTAACTGGCCACCCAGGCAAGGCGTTTGACGCCCCGTGGACGTATTGCGGGGCCCCTCGGTTCCTTCCGGCGCCGAGACGGTGATCACATCCACCTGGTCGTACATAACCGTTTGTTGAAGACATGTGAAGGGTGCCTTATGGAAAGCGGTTGGGAAGGCGCCCCGAAATGCGGCTGGAATGCGACTGCGTCGATTCGGGGTGCTGTGGGGCGGATGCGCAGGCGGCGCTTGCCGCCGCGCAGCGCGACGGCCTCGCCTGGGTGGCCCATCCGAAGGGCGGGAAGCTCGGAACCGATCAGAACCGCGACACCTGGCCGCCGCGCTTTCCGAGCGGGGCGTGCGGCCCGTGCGGCAGGTCGCCATCGACGACACCTGGTCGGTGCTCCGGTTCCGGCCCGGCGACTGATCTCCGGCAGCCCCGGTCGCACCAAGTCTCAAGTCGTACGGTGGGCCGGCCGTGATCCTCCGCAGGAAGGATGTAGGGCACACCCATGACCGACGACGATGACCGGGCGAGGTCCGGACACGGGGTCCGGACCGCAGGGAAGGGACACCCCTTGCGCATCCTCCGGCTCGTCGGAACCGTCCTGGGTACGACACTTGTGCTGACCGCCACGGCACCGGTCGCACAGGCGGACGCCAGACCGGCCACGAAGACATCCGAATCGTCCTTAACCAGCGGGAAGTTGGACGACGCGGCGCTCAACTCCGGCCTCCGCGCCATCCATGACGCTGGCATGTACGGCATCTACTCCTCCGTACGCGACGGCTCCCAGCGGTGGACCGGCGCGGCCGGCGTCGCCGACGTGGACACCGGGCGCCCGGTCCGGCCGGGCATGCTCCACCGGGTCGGCAGCGTCAGCAAGGCCTTCACCTCCGTCGCCCTCCTCCAGCAGGTGGAACGCGGCCGCCTCCGCCTCGACGCGCCCATCGGCGACTACCTCCCCGACCTGGTCCCGGGCGAGCGCGGTCGCGAGATCACGGTCCGCATGCTCCTGAACCACACGAGCGGCATCGGCGACTATGTCATCGGCGCCTTCCCCTCGCTCGCCCACGGTTCGACGGCCAGCCTCGACGAGGACCGCTTCCGTTCCATCCGTCCCGAGGAACTCGTCCGCCTCGGCCTCGCGGCCCCGGCCACCGGCAAGCCCGGCGAGAAGTGGTCGTACTCCAACACCAACTACGTCATCGCCGGACTGCTCCTGGAGAAGCTGACCGGCCAGGACGCCGAGGCCTACATCACCCGCCACGTCATCGCCCGGGCCGGCCTGCACCACACCTCGTTCCCGCGCACCCCATACATCCAGGGGCCGCACGCCCGCATGTACGACTCGTTCTACGGCCTGATCAACCCGCCGCGCGACTACAGCGACTACGACATGTCCTGGGCGTACACCGCGGGTGCGCTGGTCTCCACCACCGACGACCTCAACCGCTTCTACCGCGCCCTGCTGGGCGGCAAGCTGATCGGCCCGGCCGCCCTGCGGGAGATGCAGCGCACCGTCCCGGCGGGCGACGGCACGAACTACGGCCTGGGTGTCTACAGCGTCGACATCCGCGGCTGCGGGCGCTTCTGGGGCCACGACGGCGCGGTCTTCGGCGCCGGCACCCTCGTCTACTCCAGCCCCGACGGCAAGCGCCAGGTCGCCCTGGGCTGGAACCTCATGAAGTACGAGCGCCTCAAGTCCGACGGTTCCGGGTTCGAAGACAGCCCGATCGACGACGCCATCAACCGCCAGGTCGTGCGCGCACTGTGCCCGACGCTGCCTGCCCCACCCGCCGAGTCCCACTCGGCGACGGCGCTGCCCCGGACGGCGCTGCCCACCGTGGACCTCGCGCCGGGGGTGTGGGCCGAGGTCCTGCGCTGACACACCGTCCTGCCCACCGCACGTCCGGCGCCTGAGGCAGGACCTCCATGCGCACCGCTCCCCACCCGCAGGTAAGGGAGCGGTGCGCCGGCCGGCGGCTACACCCTTTCGGCACTGCCCGGTGCCGGCACCACGGACACGCCGGCCGCGGCGGACTGTCCGGGCAGGGTGAGGAAGAGGGTCATGCCGGCGCTTGCCAGATAGAGCCCCGCGAAGATCCACATCACGCCCTGGACGCCCAGCGGCCCGAGGAAGAGGGCGACCACGGCGGGGCCGACGAACGCACTGGCCCCGGCGCCGAGGTTGAGCGCCGACATCGCCTGACCCTTGTGCTCCGGTGCCAGCGAGGGCATGAGCGCGGACAGCGGTACGTAACCGGCGAGCGTCGCGCCGAAGAGGCTCACCAGGACCATGGCCAGCGGGAAGCTGTCGCCGGAGGCCACGGTGCCGTAGTAGAGCAGCAGCGTGGTGACCGCGCAGCCCACCCCGCCGAACCAGGCGACGGTGCGCTGCCAGCCGAGGCGGTCGCCGACCAGACCGAAGAGCAGGTTGAAGAAGATGTTGGTGGCGAACATCGCCGACAGCAGCCGCAGCCACTCGGTCAGGGAGAAGCCCAGGGTGTCGGTGAAGAACACGGGCAGGAAGACCAGGAACCCGAACTGTGCCGCGGTGTTGATGGTGCGAACCACCGTGCCGACCCCGATGCGTGGATTGCGCCAGATGATGGAGAGCGAGCCGAGCAGCGTGGCGACCGGACGCTCACCGGTGGGAGCCAGCCGGTCCCTGCCCGTCGGCTCCCGCACCATGAGCAACGTGATCAGCCCGCCCGCCGCCACCAGGGCCAGCGCGAACCACAGGGTGCGGTACGTGCCCATCCACGGCACCGTGAAGCTCGCGACCAGTGAGCCGAGCGTGGGCAGCCCGCCGGTGAAGGCGAACCAGAACCAGCCCACGGCGGAGCCGAGCCGGTGCCGGGGCGTCACCACCGTCACCCAGACCAGGAAGCCGTAGGCGAACAGCGGATACCCGAATCCGCGCAGACCATAGGTGGTCAGCAGCAACCAGTAGTGGTGCGTCGGGACGGCGAGGCCGAGAAAGGCCACCTGCAGCGCGGCCCAGATGCCGAGGCCCAGCATCATCACACGGCGCGGACCCCACAGGTCGGAGAGCGCTCCGGAGAACCAGGCGGAGATGCTCGCCGTGACGCCGTACACGGTAAACAGCAGTGCCACGCGTTCCTTGGAGATGCCCTCGTGCAGCAGGTAGGGCGAGAGAAATCCGGATTCCACACCGTCACCGATCATGAAGATCAGAACACCGAGAAAACCCCAGGACAGGGCCTTCGGAATGCCTATTCGGTCGAGGAATGTGTGAGGTGCGCTTTCTGCGGCTCTGGATGCGGGATTCAAGGGGACGGTCACGGCGGCCACCTTCTTGGGAAATGGGGAGAGCGGAGTGCCGTACGGCGTGGGACCGATGAAAAGTCCGCTCCGGGGCAGGGTCAATCCGTCATCGGAAAGACCTCGCCGGCCGTGTGACCCATGGTGTTAAGTCCCCGGTCCGTCGCTGTGCGGGCAGTCCATAACAGAGCCTGTCGCCGCAGATCAGGACAGTGTGCGGGCTGCCGCGGGGTGAGGTGTGCCGAGTGAGAACCGTGTGATGTTCACGTGCCGTCGTGCGGCCGGTGTGTTCCGGGCGCTGCGGCGACGGTGCGGACGTGGACTCCGTTGTCGCGCAGTCGCCGTACCTCTCCCGCGGGGGCCGCGTCGTCGACGAGGACCAGGTCGAAGCCGGTGAGCGGAGCGAGGGCGTACAGGCCCTGGTTGGCGAACTTGGTGTGGTCGATGATCAGCACCCGGCGCGAGGCGGCGGCCATCATGGCCCGCTTGACCTGCACCGTCTCGGGCGACATGTGGTAGCAGCGGCCACCGGTCACCGCCGTCGTGGACATGAACAGCACGTCCGCCCGGAACGCCTCCACGCTCTGTGCCGTGTGCGCGCCCATGAAGGCGTCGTAGGCCGGGAAGTAGGTGCCGCCCAGCGCGACCAGCGCCACGCCGGGTTCGCGGGCCAGTGCCGAGATGACCGGCAGCGAGTTGCTGATCGCCGTGATCGGGGTGTGGTCCGACAGGTGTCGGACCAGGTGCAGACAGGTCGTGGAGTCGTCGATCATCACGACCTGTCCGGGCGCGAGTTCCTCGGCGGCGGCGCGCGCCAGCAGCTGCTTGGTGTGCACCATCGTCGACAGGCGTTCGCTGGCGCTGCCGTGGAACTGCGTCGAGGGCAGACAGCTCGCCCCGCCGCGCACTTTGCGCAGCCACCCCTGGGCCTGCAGAGCGTCCAGATCCCGGTGGATGGTCATGACGCTCACGCCGAACTCGGCCGCGAGGTCGGTGGTGCGGACGAACCCCTTGCTCGTGACGAGTTCGCGCACCCGGTTCCGACGCCCCTCCTGGGCGTCCGTCCGGGCGTCCATACCGGCCATGACAGCCGCTCCTTCCTGAGAGGCTCATGAGATTCCCACATGAACGTAACACGGCCCAGGCGGGCTCCGGCCTGGGCGGTGTCCCAGCGAGCGGCCCACGCCCAGCGCGGCGCGCCGGACCCCGCAGGGGATTTCACACGACACGGGGGCCCGGCCGCGGGATAAGTCGCGAGGCCGATTGACGACCCCTTCCGAGCCGCGTTTCCTGATTTCTGCGAGCCGCCCGTGCCGGACCGTTCGATCCGACGGGTCCGTTCCGCGGGCGCGGGCCTTTGTGAAGGGGCAGGTATTGCAGTCATGTCGGTTCTCACCATCGACGTCGGAACCTCGGTCATCAAATCCGTCGTGTTCGACGACCAGGGCCGGGAGCTGGCTGTCTCCCGCATCGGCACCGAGGTAATGCGGCCCCGTCCCGGCTGGGCGGAGCAGGACATGGACGCGGTGTGGAACGGAGTCGTCTACACCGTGCGCAGCGTCCTGTCCCAGCTCGGCCCCGCCCAGGACCCCGTCTGGCTGGTGAGCTTCACCGCACAGGGCGACGGCTGCTGGCTGGTGGACGGCGACGGCCGTCCCACCGGCCCGGCGATCCTGTGGTCCGACGGGCGCGCCGGCGACCTGCTCACCCGCTGGCAGGCCGACGGAGTCCTGGAGCAGGCGTTCCGCCGCAACGGCTCGCTCACCTGCAGCGGCATGCCGAACGCGGTGCTCAGCTGGTTCGCCGAGCACGACCCGGAGCGACTGCGGTGCTCCCGGACCGCGCTGACCGCGGCCGGCTGGCTGTTCCTGAAGCTCACCGGGGTCACCGCCATCGACGAGTCCGACGCCTCCGCGCCCTTCCTCGACCACACCACCGGCGCGTACGACCCCGTGATCCTCGACCTCTTCGCGATGAAGTGGGCCGAGCCGCTGCTGCCACGGATCCTCGGCGAGCACGAGCGCATCGCCGAGATCACCCGCCACACCGCCGCCGAACTCGGCCTGCCCGCCGGGCTGCCCGTCGTCATGGCCCCCTATGACATCGCCGCCACCGCCCGCGGCGCCGGAGCCGTCAACCCCGGCCAGGCGTGCGCCATCCTCGGCACCACCCTGTGCACCGAGATCGTCACCCGCGAGCCGGACACCGGCGGGGAGCCGTGCGGCATCAACATCGCCTATCGCGGCCGAGAACGCATCCTGCGCGCCTTCCCCACCCTCTCCGGCACCGAGGTCCTCGACTGGGCCTGCCGCACCCTCGCCGTCGAGGACCCCGCCGCCCTCGGCAGACTCGCCTTCGGCACCGAACCGGGCGCGGGCGGACTGGCGTTCCTGCCCTACCTCTCGCCCGCCGGTGAGCGCGCCCCGTTCCTGGACCCGCACGCACGCGGCGCCTTCTGGGGTCTGTCCCTCGACCACACCCCCGCCCACGTCGCCCGCGCCGTCTTCGAGGGACTGTCCCTCGTCGTCCGCGACTGCCTGGCCGCGTCCGGGACCGGCGTCCACGAACTGCGCCTGTGCGGCGGCGGATCCGCCAGCGACGCCTGGTGCCGGCTCATCGCGGACGTCACCGGAGTGCCGACGGCCCGCGGCGCCGACACCGAACTGGGCGCCAAGGGCGCGTTCCTGACCGGTCTCGTCCTCACCGGTGCGGAGAGCAGCATGCACAGCGCCGCCGCCAAGTACGTCCGCATGCGCGCGAACTGGGAACCGGACCCCGAACGTGCCGCGTTCTACGACGGGCTCTACGACACGTACCTCACCTGGCGCGACGCCGCCCGCTCCCTCGGCTGGGCCCCCGCGCCCGCCGCTGCCCCCGCCCCGTCGCCCGCTGCCGTACCGGCCGTCTCCCCGGCCCGTACCCCGGAGGCCCCACATGTCTGACGCCCTGTCATCCGAGGCCGTCCACCTCGGACTCGACCTCGGCACCCAGAGCGCCCGCGCGGTCGCCGTGGACGGCACCGGCCGGCTGCTCGGGACCGCCTCCCGTCCGCTGACCGGCCGCCGCGACGGCGTACGCCACGAGCAGGACCCCGAGCAGTGGTGGTCCGCACTCTCCGCCGCCAGCCGCGAGGCCCTGACCGGCATCGACCCGTGCCGGGTGCGGGGCCTGGCCGTGGACGCCACGTCCGGGACCGTGCTCCTGACCGACTCCGCGGGCGCACCCCTCACCCCGGGCCTCATGTATGACGACCGCCGGGCCGACACGTACGCCGACCGCGTCAACACGCGCGGCGCGCCGGTGTGGGAGAAGCTCGGCTACCGCGCCATGCAGCCGTCCTGGGCCCTGCCCAAACTGCTCTGGCTGCTGGACGACCCGACCCGGCCCGACGGCGCGACCCGACCGGGCGGCCGGGGCGTTCCGGCGGGCGCCCGCCTGCTGCACCAGGCCGATCTGATCACCTGGCGGCTCGCCGGGCACCAGGTCCCGAGCGACGCCAGCCACGCCCTGAAGACGGGCTACGACCTGGTCGCCGAGCGGTGGCCCGAGGCCGAACTGGACGCGCTCGGCGTCCCGAGCGGGCTGCTGCCCGACGTCGTACGGCCCGGAACGGTCCTCGGCACGGTGTGCGCCGAGGCCGCCGAGGCGACCGGCATCCCCGCCGGCACCCTCATCACCGCGGGCATGACCGACGGGTGCGCGGCGCAGATCGGAGCCGGCGTGCTCACCCCCGGCTCCTGGAACTCCGTGCTGGGCACCACCCTGGTGTTCAAGGGGGCGAGCCCCCACCTCGTCCGCGATCCCGGCGGCGTGGTCTACTGCCACCGCGGCCCCGGCGGTACCTGGCTGCCCGGCGGCGCCTCCAGCAGCGGCGCCGGTGTCCTCACCCACCGCTTCCCCTCGGCGAGCCGCGCCGACCTCGACACGCTGACCGCGCGGGCCGCCGCGACCGGCTCCACCGCCGTCGTCTACCCACTGGTCGGCTCGGGCGGCGAGCGCTTCCCGTTCCGTGCCCCCGCCGCCGAGTCCTTCGTCCTCGGCGAGCCCGCGGGTGACGCGGAGGAGTTCCACGCCTGCCTGCTGGGCGTGGCGTTGCTCGAACGGCTCTGCTTCGACTACCTCGACCACCTCGGCGCACCGGTCGACGGCCCGCTCACGTTCACCGGCGGCGGGGCCCGCAACCGCTACTGGGCGCAGCTGCGCGCCGACGCGCTCGGCCGCCCCGCCCGGCTGCCGGAGCAGGCCGAGAGCGCCCTCGGCATGGCGGTGCTCGCCGCCACCGCCTCGGGCGTCACGCTGGAGGAGGCCGCGGGCGCCATGGTGCGGCTGCGCGAGGAACTCCACCCCGACCCCGCCCGTACCGCCCGCCTGCTCCCCGTCTACCTCGATTTCGTCGACGCGCTCGTCCGCCGCGGCTGGCTGGCACCGGCCGTGGCCGACCACGCGCGCGGAAAGGCCCTCCAGTGACCGACTTCGTCCTCGTCCGCCACGGGGAGACCGTCTGGCACGCGGACAACCGCTACGCGGGCCGTACCGACGTGCCGCTCACCGAACTCGGCCGCCGGCAGGCCGCCGAACTGGGGGCGTGGGCCGCGGGACAGCACCTGGACGCCGTGCTCTGCTCACCGCTGTCCCGGGCCCGGCAGACCGCCGAGCCCGCGGCGACCGCCCTCGGCCTCACGCCCTGGGCCGACGAGCGCCTGTACGAGGTGGACTTCGGCCGCGGCGACGGTCTCACCCGCGCCGAGATGGCCGAGGTGTTCCCCGAGGCGCTCGCCGCGTTCCTCACCGACCCGGTCGCCCACCACCTGCCCGGCGGAGAACATCCCGCCCGGGCGGCGGACCGCGCGGTCGACTGCCTTCAGGAGGCCGCGCACAAGCTCCCCGACGGGCGTGTCCTCGTCGTGGCCCACTCCACCCTGCTGCGCCTGGTGCTGTGCAAGCTGCTCGGCATTCCCCTCGCGCGCTACCGCCAGGTCTTCCCCGCCCTGCACAACGGCGCCCTGACCGAACTGCGGCTGCGCGACGGCCAGGCGTCCCTGCTCCGCCTCAACGCACCCGTTCGCTGATCCTCGCTCTCCGGGAGAACCACCGTGCCCACCACCGTCCTCGCCGCCGGCGACCACTTCGTCCTGCCCGGGCTGCTCGCACAGGAACTGCGCGCCGCCACGCCCGCCGGCCCCGACCTGGACCTCCGGCAGCTCCAACTGCCGTGGCCTCACACCCCGTTCGGGAAGGTCGCCGAGGTCGACGAGGCGTCCGGAACCGAGGAGGAGATGATCGAGGCGCTGCGCGGCGTACGGATCTGTGTCACCCAGATGGCCCCGCTCACCGAACGGGTGCTGGCCGCCTGCCCCGATCTGGAGCTGTTCTGCGTCAGCCGGGGCGGACCGGTCAACGCCAACCTGGAGGCCGCCACCCGACACGGCGTCGCCGTCTGCTACGCCCCGGGCCGCAACGCCGTCGCCACGGCGGAGCACACCCTCGCGCTCCTTCTCGCCGCCGCCCGCGGCATCGGCGACGTCCACACCGACCTGAAGCAGGGCACCTGGCGTGGCGACTACTACGACTACACGCGCTGCGGTGTCGAGATCGACGGCTCGGTCGTGGGCCTGGTCGGCTTCGGTGCCATCGGCTCGCGCGTCGCCCGCGTCCTGACCGCGATGGGGGCCACGGTCCTCGTCCACGACCCCTATGTGGCGCCGGAGGCGGTGCACGGTGTCGCACGGCTCGTGTCCCTGGACGAACTGCTGAGCCGCTCCCGGATCGTCTCCCTGCACGCGCGCGTGACGGACGAGACCCGGGGCGTGATCGGGCAATCCCAGATCGCGGCGATGCCGCGCGGTTCCGTCCTCGTCAACTGCGCCCGGGGCGCCCTCGTCGACTACGACGCGGTGTGCGACGCGCTCGACTCGGGACATCTGGCAGCCGCCGGCTTCGACGTGTTCCCCGTCGAACCGGTACCGGCCGGCTCGCGCCTGCTGTCTACCCCGGGCGTCATCCTCACCCCGCACATCGCCGGGGCGAGCCGCGAGGTCGCCCACAAGGCCGCCCGGATCGTCGCCGCAGAGGCGGCCCGTTTCCTCCGCGGCGAGCCACTGGCCCACTGCGCCAACCCCGAGGCCCTGAGGGGCTGACGCGGCGCCCCGTGCAGAGCGACGGCGGCGCGTCGCAGGCGCAGTGGCCGACCGGCCAGGAGGGTGCGGGTGCCCGAGCGCGGCGTGTCGCGCGGGGCCCTTCCGGACACCGGGCCGGCCACGGCGCCGTGGCCGGAGCGGGCGGACTCCTTCGCCGCCTGCGCGGCGGTGGCCACGGCATCCCTCGACGGCGGACCCGTGTGCCCCAGGCGGTCCGGGAGGCCGCGCCCTGTCCGACGGCCAATGTCCGTGTCCGGGCCGGCCGGGCAGCCCCTCCCCACGGAGACGGGGCGGCCGGGCGGGTCCTCCCCGGCGTCCGGCCGCCCGTCGGTGCCGAGGCCGGCCAGACCCGCATCAGTGCCCCGCGGACCCCGCGGGGCGCGCGTGGCGCGGCAGGAGGAACGCGAGGAGGAAGGTCAGGGCGAGCATGCCGTCGACGATCCACAGCACCGTCTTCATGACGGAGCCGAAACCGCTGCGGAAGGCCGACGACGTGGTGGCCTGCAGCGCACCGGGTATCCGGGCGGCGGCTTGAGGCGAGGTCACGGCCGCGCGGGTGTCCTTCTCCAGACGCGCGCAGGACGCCGGGGTCGCGGCAGGGTCCTTGGCCACGGCGCGGTCCGAGGCGCACGTGCGCAGGTCCGCCACGAGGCGCTCCTGAGCGGCGGGCGCGACGTGCGCCGCGGCGAGCTGTCCCCGCAGCCCACCGGAGTGGTGGTCGACGGCCGTGGCGATCCCACCGCCCAGCAGGCCGAAGAACGCGGTGCCGAGGACGGCCACCCCGAAAGCGCCGCCGAGCTGCTGCATCGCGGTCATCGTGCCGGACGCCGAACCCGTCTCGTGCTGCTCGACGCTGGCGAGCACGATGTCGAAGAACGGCGCCATGAGCAGGCCCATCCCGACGCCGGTGACGAGCAGGGACGGCACGAACTGCCAGGGGCCGACGCCGGACCCCACCATGTCGAGGGTCAGCCACACCCCGAACACGCCGGCCGCCATGACCAGCGCGCCGGCCTGCAGGACGGCCCGGCCGAACCGGGTGACACCCTGAGCGATCCCGAACCCGACGATCATGCCGCCCGACCAGGGCACCATCACGAGTCCCGCCTTCAGCGGGGAGTAGCCGAGACCGATCTGGGTGTAGAGGTTGAACACCAGCATGAAGCCCTGCATGGTCGAGAAGAACACCAGCCCGAGCGTCATGCCGCCGCTGAATCCCCGCTTGCGGAACAGGCTGGGGACGACCAGCGGGTCCCGGCCCGCCTTGCCGCGGCGTGCCTCGTACGCGCCGAAGGCGAGGAAGACGACCACCGAGGCGGCCATCATCAGGAACGTCCATCCGGGCCAGTCGTACTCACGGCCTTGGACCAGCGGGAAGATGATGAGCAGCGCGGCCAGTGAGACCAGGAGCATGCCGGGGATGTCGAGGCGGGGCCTGGTGCCGGAAAGGCCTCGCGGCAGATAGCGCAGGGCACCGAGGAAGGCGGCGGCGCCCAGCGGCAGGTTGATCAGGAAGATCATCCGCCAGCCGGTGCCGAAGTAGTCGGCGTCCACGAGCCAGCCCGCCAGGATCGGTCCGCACACCGCGGACAGTCCCATGACCGGGCCGAACATGCCGAAGGCCTTCTGCGACTCCTGCGGCGGGAACATCTCCTTGATCATGCCGAGGCCCTGCGGCAGCATCACCGCGCCGAACAGTCCCTGTACGACACGTGCGGTGATCAGCATCTCGGGCGACACGGACAGCGCGCACAGCAGCGACCCCACGGTGAAGCCGGCGGCTCCCACCAGGAACATCCGGCGGCGCCCGTGGATGTCCCCGAGCCGACCGCCGGTGACGAGCCCCACAGCCATCGAGAGCGTGTACGCGGCGGCGAGCCACTGCAGGGTGGAGGCGCCGCCGCCGAGGTCGGCCCGCATGGACGGGCCGGCGATGTTCGTGACGACGGCGTCGAGGAGATCCATCACCTCGGCCGCGAGGATCACGAAGAGTGCAGCCCAGCGCCACCGGTAGGGCGCTGGTGAGTCGGCGGGCGTCTCGACGGACGCGACACCGGTGGTGGACATCGGAACCCCCTGGGAAGAACAGTGTTCGACAAGAGAACGGCGTTCATTAAGATATAGCGCATACCTTGCCGCCGAGACAAGATATATCGCGTCTGGGAGGGCTGGACGCCGCTCACTGCAGGAGAACACTGTTCTCCACGATGCCTAGACTGGCCCCATGACCGATGAGGCCGCCGACGCCCGCACGTCCCCTCCGGCGTCCCCCTGGGACCGGGAGCGGCGTGCGCGTAGCCACGTGATGCCCAGGCGCGTACCCCTGTCGCGTGAACGGGTCGTCGAGGCCGCCTTCACCGTGCTGGACCGCCAGGGGCTCGACGGGCTGTCGATGCGTCAGGTGGCGTCCGAGCTGGAGGTCACGGTCTCCGCCCTCTACGCCCACGTCAGCTCCAAGGACGACCTCCTGGAGCTGATGTACACGCGGCTCTTCGACGGCTTCGCGCTGCCCGAACCCGACCCGGAGCGGTGGCGGGAACAGGTGCGGGACTACGCCCGCTCGGGGCGCCAACGCCTGCTGTCCCACCGGGACATGGCCAGGATCTCCATGGCCCACGTCCCCTTCACGACCGAACTCCTGCCGCATGTCGAGGCGTTGCTCGCCGTCTTCCGCACCGCGGGGCTGCCCGACCGTATAGCGGCGCAGGCCGGTGACCTCATCTCCACCTACGTCGACGGGTTCGTCCTGGAGGAGGGCATGTGGCGGGACCGGGCCGCTCGGCACAGCGGTGACGATTCCTCGCCGGCCCGCCCCGACTGGCGTGAGATGGCCGACGAGATGCGGGACTACTTCGCGTCCCTGCCCGCAGCGGAGTTCCCCCATCTGCGCGCCCTGGCCGGGCTGATCGCGTCCGACTCCTCCGACGAGAGGTTCGACATCGGCCTGGAGGTCATCCTGCGCGGCCTGGCGAGCTATCTGCCCGAGCGTGACTCGGGCGCGCGTCCTGACGCAGACCGGACTCGGGACACCGCCTGATCCGCGGCGCCCCCGGCCCCGGCCCTACGCATGCGTGCGGCCCGTTGCCCCTGGGGAAGGCGGCGGACCGCACGCGGCGGGGCGGTTGACGGCTGGTGCGGACGGCGTCTTCCGTGCGGACCCGTGACCCACAGGCGATGTCCGCCCGGCGCCCTTCACGAGGCCGCTCACGACGTCCTGACGCCTGCCACGCTCCTGACGCACAGTCAAGCAGCGAGGTCACGATCTACAGCTGGAGTACCAAGTGCTCGACGGCGCACAGTATGTGACGTGACATCACATACTCGTGCGATTATGCGTTTTGAGTTAAGATCCAAAAGTCTTTCGATCGAGGATAGCGGGGCTTCGTATGAGCATGCTCAAGAAAAGTCTGACGATGGCGGCTGTGGCCGGTGCGTTGCTGGGCGGCACGTTCGTCACACCGGCCGCGGCGGCTGATCCCAACACCTGTCCGAAGGGATATGCGTGTGGATGGACGGGACCGAACAGGACTGGTGAGAGGCACGTCAACTCTCTGACACCCGGCTGCTACCCCCTCCAAAGGGTCAACCGGTCCGTCTCGAACCAGACGTCCTATCGCGTAGTGCTCTGGCACGTCACCGGCGGCTGCGACATCGGCACCAAGCTGGCCACTCTGAACCCGGGCACCTACGCAGACAACCCCGGCGCCGTTACCGGGATCGAGGTTTACAAAATATAGCGCCGCGGCCTTCATATCGAAGGCCGAGCCCGAGATGCACCGAGGTGTTCCGCCCGTGACGGGCGGAACACCGCGCTTAATCGCCCACAGCGTCCGCCCCCCACCAGAGCCGTCCTGAAATGAGGCTCTTAAGAGGTCGCGCAGATAGGCGCGGGGCGCCCCGTCAGCGAAGCCAGCACAGATCTTGGTGATCCTGGAGTTGCAACGCTCTGTGATCATCGGGGATGTCCGTGCTGTACTGCCATCGTGGCTGACCGACCCGCTCTGGGACCGATTTGCCGCGCTGTTTCCTGAGCGGCCAGCGGACGACACGACCCGCTGGCTGCCATCGCCCACGCATCAGCGACCGGACCGCTACCAGACGACCGGGCCGGTCTTGTCGAAGAAGCCGCCGGTCGGGCCGTCGGCGCCGATCGAGGCCATGCGGACGATGATCTCCGCGCCCTCTTCGATGGTTTGGGTGCCCTGGTGGCCGTTGAGGTCGGTGGCGGTGTAGCCGGGGTCGACGGCGTTGAACCGGACGGTGGGGAACGCCTTGGCGTACTGCGAGGTGACCATGACCAGCGCGGTCTTGGACGAGTTGTAGTCCAGCACTGTCACCTGGAACTCCACCCGGCTCGGGTCGGCGCACGCAGCCAGCGAGCCCAGACCGCTGCTGACGTTGACGACGACCGGGGCGTCGCTTGCTTCCAACAGCGGCAGGAAGGCGTGCGTGACCCGCACGACGCCGAAGACGTTCGTGTCGTACGTGGTCAGCATGTCGGCCCCGGTGACCTCGCCGACCGGCTTGCGCGCGCCCACGATCCCGGCATTGTTGACCAGGACGTCGAGACGGCCTGCGTCCGCGCGGAGGAATTCGGCTGCAGACTTCACGGAATCCTCGTCGGTGACGTCGAGTTGAACGAAGCGGGCGCCGAGCATCTCGGCCGCCGTTCGACCGCGGTGGGCATCGCGTGCCCCGACATAGACGGTGTGCCCGGCCTCGATCAGACGACGAGCCGCCTCGAAACCGAGGCCCTTGTTCGCTCCAGTGATCAATGTGGTGGTCATGTGCTCACTCCGGTGATCGGTGGGTCGGTGATGTCTCCACCGTCGGCGCACCGCAGACGAACAGGCAGTGCCCGCCTCAGCCAGTGGACCAGCAGTACCAGGCTGTCCGGGCGCGGCGGCGCGATACTGGGACGGTGAGCGAATCCAGGGAACTGGGCAGAGCCCTGCATGGCTGGCGGGACCGGATCGCCCCTGCCACGGTCGGACTGCCCGCGGGCGGGGTACGTCGGGCCGCCGGACTGCGCCGCGAGGAACTGGCCCAGCTCGCCGGCCTCTCGGTGGACTACATCACCCGCCTGGAACAGGGCCGGGCCACTTCCCCGTCGGCGCAGGTCCTGTCCGCGCTGGCCCGTGCCCTGCGGCTGTCGGCAGCCGAGCGCGAATACCTGTACCTCCTCGCGGGCCAGCCGGCGCCGGGCCCCGGGCAACTGTCGGCCCACGTTCCACCGGGGGTCCGAAGGCTGCTCGACCAGCTGGACGGCTCACCGCTGAGCGTGCATGACGCCGCCTGGAACCTGATTCTGTGGAACCCCTTGTGGGCGGCCCTGTTCGGAGACCTGTCCGCGCTGCGCGGACGCGAGCGCAACATCGTCTGGCGGCACTTCGCCGGTCTGCCCAGCCGGGTCAGCCATACCCCCCAGCAGGAGGCCCGGTTCGAGGCGGCCGTGGTCGGCGATCTCCGGGCGGCGACCGCCCGCTACCCCGCCGATGCCGACCTGCGCTCCCTGATCAAAGACCTGCGGGGTGTCAGCACCGACTTCGTACGCCTGTGGGACACGGGCATCGTGGGCGTCCATGAGTCGGACACCAAGACCGTCCATCACCCCGATGTCGGCGCAATCACCTTCGACTGTGACGTGCTGACGGCTCCCGGCAGCGATCTGCGCATCGTCGCCTATACCGCCGCTCCTGGCAGCGACGCCGCCGACCGGCTCCGGCTCCTCAACGTCATCGGCACCCAGACCATGACCGAAGACAGCACCCCGGGATAGCAGTCGGCGGGCGCACTCGACCCCCATGGCCTGCAGCCCGGCGTACCGACCACCGACGACAGCTCGCTGTCAACGCCGACGAGAGGTCCCCAGATAGGCGTGGTCTCATCGGCGCCGGATCGGGCGATCGTCCCAGCGGTGGGTGATCCATGCCCGTCGAATCAGGCTAGGAACGGTGATGATGGTGTCGGCCAGGTCGAAGAAGGCGTCGATGGCAGTCGCCCGGCGCTCGTAGCAGCGGGCGAGGCGGTAGAAGGCGTTCTGCCAGGCGTGGGTCCTCTCGACACGCCACCTCTGACTTGCCTGGATCGGTGCTTCCTCGCCCTTGTGCGCGATGCGGCCGTGCAGGCCACGCTCGTCGAGCAGGGCGCGGGTCTTGTCAGAGTCGTAGCCGGCGCCCAGGTGCACGGTGACGTCGTCTGGCAGAAGTCCCAGGTCGTCCAGACGGTCCAGAGTCGAGGCGAGGAGCGGGGAGTCATGACGTCACTGGTCGTGCCTCCGCCCCCGCCGACCGAACCGCCCTCATAGGGCACGAACGTGTCGGTGAACGCGAGGCTGTTCTGGCCGGTCTCGCTGCACGTGGGCAGTGAGTTGGCGCTTCCGCTGCACGGCTGGTCCCGGTTGACCGACCAGAACGCCAGCCGCCCGACGCCGTTCTGCGCGGCGAAGTCCTCCACGGTCTGAGCGTCCGCCAGGGTGAACGTGGAACCGTCGTCGTTCTTGCCGATCATCGGCGTGATCCCGAGGTTGGCATAGGTGTAGCCGGAGTCCACGGACTGCATCTGCGTCAGCGTGGCCCTGGCGGCGGAGACCGCGGCCTGCCCCATCGCGGTGCTTGTGCCGGCGTAGTAGTCCATGGCCATGACGTTGACCACGTCGATCCTGATGCCCGCGTTCTTGGCGGCCTTGAGGAGGTTGACGCCGTCGCCGGTCAGCCCGCTCGGCAGCACAGGCAGTGTCATGGAGAACTGCAGGCCCGGGTTGGACGCCTTGAGGTCCTTCATCGCCTGCATCTGGCGGGCGGCGGCCGCCGTGTCCGCGACGGCGGCGCCTTCGACGTCGAAGTCGAGCCGGGTGACGCCGTAGTCGTCGAGGAGGGCCTGGTAGCCGGCGTCGATGCCGCTCTGGGTGGAGCACGTCCAGGCGAGCGGCTCGCCGCTCGCCCCGCCGGAGGAAATGATGACCGACGCGCCTTCGGACCTCGCCCTGGCGATCTCGGGGTCGGTGTAGGTGTCGTTGCCGATGGGGAGGGTGTCGCCCCAGATCTGGTTGCAGCCTTCGCCGAGTACGAAGGCCGCGGTGTAGGACTTGAGGTGGTGCCCGGTGATGGCGCTGTCGAGCAGGCCTTCCTGACTGTTCGACATGTCGACATAGGGAGCCACGGAGTAGACGCTGTTCGCCGCTGCGCCGACGGCGGGTGCCAGGGCGACGGCCGTGCCGGTGGTCGTGAGGGCGAGCGTGCATACGGAAGCCGCGCGTCTCACGAATCTTGTCAGATGCATGACATTTCCCCCTTGAGGACGCCCCTCGGGCGTGGGGAGGCGGGGTGGAGGGGTGTGGTGGCGCACAGGGTGGCGCCGTGCGGGCTCGGGTGGTTGGTACATACCAAACAGCGCGGAAATCGCCCCGTCAAGAGGACTAGACCAACTAAGTCCGTGGCCGGTATTAGGGTGATCGTGTCAACCGGCGCGCCGACAGCAGTGCCGGGCTCGAGCGTCAGGAGTGACCGATGACGGTGGAAAACCAGCGGGCCGTACTCGCAGGGGGTTGTTTCTGGGGCATGCAGGATCTGATCCGCAAGCAGCCGGGTGTGGTCTCCACGCGCGTCGGCTACAGCGGTGGTGACACGCCGAACGCGACGTACCGCCATCACGGCGACCACGCCGAGGCCATCGAGATCCTCTTCGATCCCACGACCACGAGCTACCGCGACATCCTGGAGTTCTTCTTCCAGATCCACGACCCGACCACCCGGGACCGCCAGGGCAACGACATCGGGCGCAGCTACCGGTCCGCCATCTTCTACGGCGACGAAGAGCAGCACCGCGTCGCCGTGGACACGATCGCGGACGTCGAGGCGAGCGGGCTGTGGCCGGGAAAGGTGGTCACCGAGGTGGAGCCCCTGGGTGACTTCTGGGAGGCGGAACCCGAGCACCAGGACTACCTGGAGCGGTATCCCAACGGCTACACGTGCCACTTCCCGCGACCGAACTGGAAGCTCCCGCGCCGAGAGTCGTCCACGACGAACTGAGCCGAGCGAGCAAGGTGGTTCGGCCACCCGGCCGCTGGGGACCAGGCCCGGATGGAAGGCCGCCGGTCACCCATGCCCCGGCGCGGACACCGTCGACCGGTCAGGCGACGTGGGCTCTCTCAAGCGCCCACGTCAGCCGTGAGGCCCGCACCCCCATCCGCCTCAAGACGGCAGAGCCCCGCTCTCGGGAGCCGGAGGCAGCGCGAGGTGGGCGAGGTCGCCCGGTGGGGGTGTGGTGACCGGCCACAGGGGAGCGGCCTCACCGTCGGCGAGCGCGGCCGGCGCGTCGGTGAGGTTCATACGCTCGCGCAGCCGGCCGTAGAAGTCCGTCGGGCCCAGCCGGACCGCCTTCAGCCGGCGTGGCGCGGCGTACACGCCGATCCAGTCCCCGGGGCTCAGCACACCGCGCAGCTGGCCGTCGATGCTGACGGCGGCCTGGCCGGACCGTTCGAGAATCCGCAGCGCGATCGGCTCGTCGGGGGCGGCGACGACCGAGCGGTTGAACACCATGTGCGGGGCGACCGGCGTGAACACCAGACCCTCCGCGCGCGGCGAGACCACCGGACCGCCGGCGGCGAAACTGTACGCGGTCGAGCCCGTGGGCGTCGCCACCAGCAGCGCGTCGGCGGAGTAGCAGGCCAGGAGCCGGCCGGCCAGATAGACACCGACCGACACCTGCCGGTCCCTGGCGAGCTTCTCCACGACGACGTCGTTCAGCGCCGTGACGTTCAGCGCGACGCCCCAGTCGTCACCCGTCTCGCACTCCGTCCGCACCCGGGGCGGCGGCAGCATCGGCCCGCGGCCGTACCGCAGCAGCGCCTCCATCTGCGCGGGCACCTCCAGCCGGCACGACGCCCGCAGGGTGAGGAGCATCCGGCTCTCGACGGTGATCCGTCCGGCAAGGACCGCGTCCAGCGCCGCGCGCACCGCCGGGGCCGGGACCTCGGTGAGGAAGCCGACCCGGCCGAGGTCGACGCCCAGGACCAGGGCGTCGTTCTCGGCCGCCAGCCGGGCGCCGCGCAGGAACGTGCCGTCGCCGCCGAGGGTGACGACGAGGTCCGGATCGCCCGCCGCGTCGACCTCCTCCCGGGCGCTGTGCCGCGCCCCCTGCTGCCATACGTCGATGTCGGCGCACCCCACGGCGTGCTCCGCGCACCAGGCGCGCACCGCCCGTGCGGCGGCCACGGCCTCGGTGCGGCCGCCGTGCACCACCAGGCCGACGCGGTTCACCGTCATATCCGCCTCCCAGCCGGCTGTTCCCCTTCGTCATCCTCGCTCGCGAACCGCTCCCGCGCGGCCCGAGCCACGCGGGCGGCCCCCTGGGCACGGGCGCCCGCGCACGTGCGTACGGCTGCTCGGGCCGCCGGCGCCGTACCGCGCGACCCTGGACGGCGCGGAGGGCCCCGGGAGGGTTCTTCGCCATGAACGGTGCGCGGTGCTCCTTCGGCGCGCTGTTCCAGGTGGCGGCGCGGGGTGCCGCGTTCCGCAGCATCTCCGCCCGCCTCCGTCTGCGGACCGAGCGGCGTCCGACGCCCCCGGCATGCCCCTGACGCCGCGCCGGCGTCAGCCGACCGGCCCTCCGGTGTCCCTCGGGCGGAAGCCCGGTGTGTGGCCGAAGGTGCGGCGGAAGACGTCGATGAACGCGCTGGCCGAGGACCAGCCGCACCGGTGCGCCACCGTGGTCACCGGAGTCTGCTCGGCCAGCAGGACCAGCGCGTGGTGCAGCCGCAACTGGGTGCGCCACTGCGGGAACGTCATGCCGAGGTCGCCGCGGAACAGCCGCGACAGCGTACGGTCGCTCGCCCCGATCTCCCGGCCCAGCTCGGCCAGGGTGCGGCCGTCGGCCGGATCGGCGCGCAGGATGTCGCACAGCGTGCGCAGCAGGGGCGAGGAGGGCGTGGGCAGGTGCAGGGGCTGCTGCGGCGAGGCCCTCAGCTGGTCGAGCAACACCGCGCGCAGCCGGGCTCGTTCGGCGCTGCCGTCGTCCGGTGTCCGGGTGTACTCGATGACCAGCTCGCGCAGCAGCGGGCCCACGGCGAGCACGGTCGGCGCGTGCAGGGCCAGCGGGTTCTCGGCCGCCGGCAGCCCGACCAGGTGCAGCTCCAGCTCCCCGTGCGCCTCGTGGGCGTGGACCGTGCCGGCCGGCACCCAGATGGCACGGGTGGCCGGGGCGACCCAGGAACCCGCGTCCGTGGTGACGGCCACAACGCCCCGGCCCGCGTAGACGATCTGGTGGTCGTCGTGCCGGTGGGCCCCGATCGCCGCGCGGGGCGCCAGCCGCCGGGTGCGTGTGGGAGCCGTCGGCTCGTGGCGGATTTTCGTCATCACCTGGCAGATTATCGGAAGTTCGACATCCGTCCGGGTCGGAGTATGACGGGGTGCGAAGGAACACATCGATCATCCTGCTGTCCGCCGGGCACGCCTGCGTCGACGTCTACCAGGGCGCCGTCGCGTCCCTGATCCCCTTTCTCGTCGCCGAGCGCGGCTACGGCTATGCCGCGGCCTCCGGTGTCGTACTCGCCGCCTCCCTGCTGTCCTCCGTGGCGCAGCCCTTCTTCGGTGCCCTCACCGACCGCCGGGCCGTTCCCTGGCTGCTGCCCGTCAGCACGCTGCTGGCCGGCGCCGGCATCGCGCTGAGCGGGCTCGCCGGCTCCTACGCCCTCACCCTGTGGTGCGCGGCGCTGTCCGGGATCGGCGTGGCCGCCTACCATCCCGAGTCCGCCCGGGTCGCCCGGCAGGCGGCCGCGGGCGCACACAGCGCCATGGGCTGGTTCTCGCTCGGCGGCAACGTGGGCTTCGCCCTGGCCCCGCTCCTGGTCGGCGCCGTCGTGGGCACGGGCGGGCTGCACCGGACGCCGCTGCTGGTGCTGCCGGCGCTCATCGGGACCGCGTTGTGCGTGGCCGTCCTGCGCGCACCCGAGCGACGGCCGCCCGTCCGGGCCGGTACGGTGCCGGTGGCCGAGGCCGACGACACGGCGTCCTTCGTGAAGCTGTCGCTGGCCGTGGTCTGCCGCTCGGTCGTGTTCATCGGGCTGAGCACCTTTCTCCCCCTGTACGCCGCCCGACGAGTGGGAGGGGGCCCGGCATCCGGCACCGTCGCGCTGTTCGTGCTCTATCTCGGCGGCGCGGTGGGTTCGGTGCTGGGCGGCGCGCTGGCGGAGCGGTGGGACCGGGTCACGGTGTGCCGCTGGTCGTATCTGGTCTCGGTGCCGGCGGTCGCGGGCGTGGTGTGCGTCCCCGGCCCCGGGCTGTACGCGTGCGTGGCGCTCACGTCCGCCGGTCTGTACGTGCCGTTCTCCCTCCAGGTCACCCTCGGCCAGGACTACCTGCCCTCACGGGTCGGCACGGCCGGCGGGATCACCCTCGGTCTGGCCGTCAGCGTCGGCGGTCTCGTGAGCCCGCTCATCGGCCGGCTCGCCGACGCCACGTCCCTGCGGACCGCCCTCGCCCCGCTCGTCCTGATACCGGCGCTCAGCTGGCTGCTGCTGCGCACCCTGCCCGAGCCGGCGACGCCGCGCAGGGTCACCGGGAAGGAAGACGAAACGCACCCGCACCCGTCACACGCGCGCCGGTGACCAGCGCCGACCGGCCTCGGCGTGACGGTGGGGGGGGCGGGGGGGGGGGGGGGCGGGGGGCGCAAAACCTGGTGGGGTGCCCCTTCCTGGAGAAGGCCCTGTTCCCCCCCGCTTGGTTCTTGAACCCCCTCCTTCCCCAGGGCGGGA